>CAZQCN010000024.1:7057-13523 GCA_964592185.1 uncultured Candidatus Peribacteria bacterium | reverse complement strand
GGACAGTTGGTTGAATGGAGAGAGAAGAATCCGGATAGATGGCCAAGCTCCGAATCAAAAGACAAGAAAGAGGAATTATTAGGTCGTTGGTGTAATACAAGAAGAGGAGAATATAAGAAAGGACGACTGAGCCAAGAACGTATTAGAGAACTTGAGTATTTAGGATTCCTATGGGATCCATTTGAGGATCAATGGAATGGAATGATGAGTATGCTTAAACAATTTAGAATTGATAATCCTGACCGATGGCCAAACCAACACTCAAAAGATCGGAAAGAGGAATTATTAGGCCGTTGGTGTCAGGGTAGAAGACACCTATACAAGAAAGGACGATTGAGCCAAGAACGTATTAGAGGACTTGAGTATTTAGGATTCTTATGGGATCCGTTAGAAGATCAATGGATGGAAAATATTACTTCACTAACAAAATTCAGGAAGAAGAATCCAGATAGATGGCCGAGTTATTCTGCAGAAGATTCAAATGAGAAAAAAATTGGAGGATGGTGTGTGACTAAAAGAATGGAATATAAGAAAGGCCAACTGAGCCAAGAACGAATTAAAGAGTTAGAGAGTCTAGGTTTTCAGTGGGATCCGTTAGAAGATCAATGGATGGAAAATATTACTTCACTAACAAAATTCAGGAAGAAGAATCCAGATAGATGGCCGAGTTATTCTGCAGAAGATTCAAATGAGAAAAAAATTGGAGGATGGTGTGTGACTAAAAGAATGGAATATAAGAAAGGCCAACTGAGCCAAGAACGAATTAAAGAGTTAGAGAGTCTAGGTTTTCAGTGGGATCCGTTAGAAAATCAATGGGATGAAATGATTACTTCACTGAAAGAATTCAGGAAGAAGAATCCTGATCGAAGGCCGAGTGCTATGGCAAAAGATGTGAATGAGAGAAAAATTGGAAAATGGTGTGCGACTAAAAGAATGGATTATAAGAAAGGCAAACTTAGCCAAGAACGCATTAAAGAGTTAGAAAGTTTAGGATTTCAGTGGGATTTCTTCGAAGATCAATGGATTGAAATTATTACTTCATTGAAAGAATTCAGGAAGAAGAATTCGGATAGATGGCCAAGTAGTATAGCAAAAAATCTGAATGAGAGAAAAATTGCAAAATGGTGTTTAGTTAGAAGGACCGAATATAAGAAAGGCAAACTTAGCCAAGAACGTATACAAGAATTAGAGAATCTAGGATTTTTATGGAATTTATTTGATAATCAATTGGTTAAAATGATTGCTTTACTTAAAAAATATAGGCTTAAGAATTCAGATAGATGGCCGAGTCAAAGAGCAAAAGATGTGAATGAGAGAAAATTAGGAATTTGGTGTTTGGTTAGAAGAAGAGAATATAAGAAAGGCCAACTGAGCCAAGAACGAATTAAAGAGTTAGAGAGTTTAGGTTTTCAGTGGGATCTGTTAGAAGATCAATGGATGGAAAATATTAGTGCGCTAAAAGAATTCAGGAAGAAGAATCCGGATAGATGGCCGAGTACTATTGCAGAAGATCCGAATGAGAGAAAAATTGGAAGATGGTGTGGGACTGAAAGAAAGGATTATAAGAAAGGTCAACTTAGCCAAGAACGTATTAAAGAGTTAGAAAGTTTAAGTTTTCGGTGGGATTTGTTCGAAGATCAATGGATGGAAAATATTAGTGCGCTAAAAGAATTCAGAGCAAGGAGTCCTGATCGATGGCCGAGTTCCAAATCAAAAGACAAGAAAGAGGGAAAAATTGGAAGATGGTGTAGGACTAAAAGAATGGATTATAACAAAGGCCAACTTAGCCAAGAGCGTATTAAAGAGTTAGAAAGTTTAGGATTTCAGTGGGAGGGAAAATAGGAAATTATTGCAATGTTAAGCACAAAATAGCCAAAATCTTAATTCTTTATGTTCTAGGTCTCGAATGAATTGTAAGATGTCTTTTGTATTCTTGTATTTTACTTAGGATATTTGTAAATTGATTTAAAACATATTATCTATGGGTAAAAAAATTAAAATGCGTTCAAATTCAAACTTAATTCGTTCACATCAGAAAGGTGCAACAGTGGCTTTCTTTCAACCTTTATTGCATAAACAATATGGACAAGTATTTTTTATAGATATTTCTTCAAATTTACATAATCTCTATATACAGAGAGCTATAAAGGCTCAAAAGAAAATTAAAAAATATGATCAATATGTATTGAGTACAAAAGTTGGGACGGATCGTGCTCGAAATGTTATAGATTCAAAATTTCTCGAGAAAGCTCAACTCACTACTCTTGATCTTGTTCTATTTCTTTATCTTGCTTTTGAGTATCTTACTATCAATTATCTTAGACCAATTTATGTTCGCAATAAAAATTCTACGAGTGAGCTTGAGAATTTAAATTTAGATCAGAGGATTGATATTATTGAGTCTATATCTGCTATTGATATTAAAAAAGATGAAGATTATCAAGGATTGGTTGATTTTCGACATATGCGAGACAATATAATGCATCCGAAACCATCTGTTTTATATAATCCTGATGATAATGACTGGGATGAAGTCCCTCTTGTTTGGGTTATGAGTGGTCAATATAAAGAACCTTATTTAAACGCTTTAAGATTATTCAAAAAAATAGAGAGATATCATAAAGAAACTCTTTCAAAACTTGGGCCGAGTACTATCACAGCTACTCAACGAGGTTTGGAATCAGAACATCAGTACAAAAAGTCTCCTAATTAGATGTCGTGGTGGGAGGTTTTGTTTCTTGGTTTGTTACTATATTCAACTCTCCTCTGGTGATTGAAATACTTGAATAAACCCGTTCAATCTATTGTTGTTCAGGTAGCTTCTTTCAACTGCTTCACAATAGGAAACCATTCAAACACTATCTTGAAGATGTGTTCTAGGAATAAAGCCTTTTCTCATATCCTGTTCAATCAAATCTTATTAAATCGCCGTTAAACCCTTGGAAGAGTTAATAAAACCCGTACGAATACCTGTTTGAACAGGGTTAAACTTCTTAGTGAAATATTCACCTTTGCAAAATTATTTTAATAGTTTAAGGTAGGTGGGTGAATATGTTTTCACCTATCTCATGAAATCAAAGTGGATACTTCATCTCGATGCTGACTGTTTTTATGTCTCTTGTGAACGCTTGAGATTCGATGACCTCAAAAATAAGCCTGTGGGAGTTCTCGGAAACCAAGGTGCTTGTGTCATAGCGAAATCGTATGAGATGAAAGCAAGAGGGGTTAAAACTGGGGAAGCGATATGGGAATCCAAAGAGAAGTGTCCTGATGCAATATATATCAAGAGAGACTTTGCTTGGTATGAATCCGTATCTCAGAAGCTCTTTCAGTATATGCTGAGCATTGCTGATAAGGTGGAATATTATTCTATTGATGAATTCTTTGCCGAAATGTCTTCATATTTCATAGAAAAGAATGGAGGATTGCAAGAAACTGCACAATATATTCAAAAAGAAATCTTAAGAAACATTGGAATCCCTGTCTCTGTAGGCATATCTCCCACTAAATCTATCTCCAAGTTCTTCTCAGATGCTTGTAAGCCATATGGAATAGTGACAGGAGATGCTCAAGTATTTGCCAAAATGTTTACGCTTGGAAAACTCGATGAAATTTGGGGATTCTCAAAACGAAGAGTTCTCACATTGAAGTCTCATCGTATTTTCACGATAGGAGACTTTCTCAATGCTTCTCCAAGAAAAATACATAGTCTGCTTGGAATAGTAGGACAAAGAATCTGGTATGAATTGCAAGGAGTCCCAAGTTTAGAAATAGCAGATGAACGAGCTCAAAAAAAGAATATTTCTCGTGGAGGGAGTCTTGGACTCGCACGAGGGAACAATAAAACTATGATCCATTCCTTCATAGTTCGTACAGTAGATAGGTTAGTGGATACGTTACTTCGTCATCATGTAAAGACTCGTCTATTGACCTTGGAAATAGTAGGAAAATATCAAAGCTATTCATCTTCATACGCACCCATAGAATCAACTTCAAGTGAAAGCCTTGTCTACGAAGTAACTCAGAAACTTTTTGAAGAGATATACAGCCCATTCGAAGAATATTCACACTTTCATCTGATTGCTTCGAAGTTTGAAACTACCGAAGAACAGATATCTCTTTGGGGGGATGAGTGTGAAAAGACTATCTCTCAAAGCAAGCAGGATCGAGCGTGGGAAGCTTGTCGAGAAAAGTTCGGAGTACATACAGTCAGTCGTGGGAGCAGTCTGCCACTTCGAGAAGTGTACATTGATACAGCAAGCAATATGGAAATCTGTGATATCGACGGAAAACAATGTTTTTAAAATAATCTATGGTTATTCAAGCAGTCGAACAAGATTCTCGGTACTTCTTACCAGACGAAATCAAGTATTTTCGACCATATCTTTGTTTAGAAAAAAAATCAAATTATCTTTACTGTTTGACTCAAAGTCGTTATGAGATTCTCCCATTGGACAAACATAACCCATTAATAACCATCAAAACTGAATATATCCACGAATCAGATATTCCGAGTCTCTCCCAGAATATCTCTTGTATGAAAGCATATGCTCCTATCAAAGCCATGAAGATATCAGGCGTTTGGTTTCATGTATTCGAGGGAGTGGAAATTCTTATCGTAGAGTATCAATCAAATATCCGAATTCCTTACTTCATTATTTCTCAATCATCCCATTACTTCCGTACCATGACGAGAAGTGCTTATATGCCTGTTTTGAAGAATGAGAGATATTGAGATGAAGTTGAAATATTCACGAATTGATCCAATAAGAAACTATAAATAACGGATCACAATCCATGTGGATTGCGACTAGTTATTTGATCTCAGTACTTGACTGACTTGATTTTTATTTCTTTTCATGTGATAGTGTTATCTTATTTTATTTCTTAAATTTTTATATGGATCAATACTATGGCATTTCTTTTGGCGGAGAAAACAAACCAGGAGGGGAACTTATCAAAACATATCTTCCTGTAGGACAGGCTTATTTGGAGCTTATGAGTGACAGAGTGAAGAGTGAAGTTCAGAATCTTTCTTGGGAAGCTCGCTGGGCTTTTATTAAAGAACTAAAAATGAACGATAAATCAGTAGTATTGATGAATAAACCTGCTACATTTGAAGGTATGGAAGGGAAGCTTGCTGCTTTTATATTACAAAGAAGAGGAGAGATAATTACTCAGAGAGATAATGTATTTCTTGTGAACGGTAAAGAGATTGATTTCGACTTTGGAAGATATAAAGTCGATGTAATTGAAATTGAATAATAAACCCTATGGTTCATCTCCATCCTGCCTCCCTCTGAGTAATAACTGAAGGTTGTCTTCTCGGAGTCATGAAGAAATCATACGAAAGTATGGTGTTTTTGTATTTATTTCCTGTATTATCTGAATACGATGGTCGACATAATTTCCCTTCTCTCTCTATGAAGATTTCGCAAAGAATGTATGAAATAGATCTTCTCCGTGCTTTCGCTGTTCTTTGTATGATTATTTTTCATATTGCTTTTGACTTGGAGAGTCTTCATATCTATGACTTTGTTCTCGGTGAGTTCCCATGGAATTTCATGGCACGTTTTGCTCAGATCACTTTCATTTTTTTGGCGGGAATGACGTATATGCTTTCTTATGAAAAACATCTTCTTTCTGAGAAGGGATGTGTGATATGGGGGCAATTCAAGCATGCATTTTTATTTTTTTGTTTTGCTATGATTATTAGCCTTATAACATGGATTTTGTTTCGTGATCAGGCTGTCAAATTTGGGATTTTACATTTTTTTGCTGTGGCGACTATACTTACTATTCCTTTGAGTCGGTTGAAAATATGGAATGGAGTTCTGGGGATTCTGGTACTTGTTTCTTCCTTGTGGATACCAAAGTTCGATGCTCCGTGGTGGTTCTATCCTTTTGGAGTCAACTTGCAGGCACCTACAGATCTCGATTATTTTCCTCTTCTTCCTTGGTATGGATTGTTTTTGCTGGGAGTCGGATTTGCAAGTGTACTGATTCGTTTTTGGACTCGTCATATCTATACACCGATATTCCGTAATGCTTTCCTTGAAAAAATTGGACGGAAAAGTCTCGTAATTTACCTCCTTCATCAACCAATTATTTGGGGAGTTTTGCATTTCTATTTGTATATACAAGAGAACTTTTTTGGTAAATGAAGATTTGAATAATATATGATTTTATGGTAGAATGATCCGATTTAAAACAAAAATAAATGAAATTATTAAGCAAAAAAACGAAGCTGTACGCACTTGCAATTTTCATGCTCGAGCTCACAGTCATAGTATGTATCTCTCAGTATGTGTCTTCAGTTACTACAGCGAATGCACTTGTTTATAATAGTTCGAATTTTGAATTATCAGAAAAAACTCTTGTATCTCAAAAAACTTTTGAAAAGGCACAGAAGAAAGCAGATTTCATTGCTACTCAAACATTTTATATACAATCGGGCGATCAAAAA
>CAZQCN010000024.1:6420-7047 GCA_964592185.1 uncultured Candidatus Peribacteria bacterium | reverse complement strand
GGACATTCCTCTCGAACATCATAAAGATTGGATAATCTACAAGGAAAATAAGAAGGATGTTGAAGTTAGTTTATCTGTTCCAGATCTTGTTGCGTTTATTGACGGCACCATTGGTCCAAGGATGAATAAGAAAATGGAATATTCGATCACACCAGACGTGGTACCTCAAGTAGCTCTCTTGCATACTGATCAAGTAATGTATGATGCAGAGAAAATTGCTTTGGCTATGAATCAATCTCTCGGAACGAATGATTATACTCTTGATCTCAATGAAATTCTTCGTCCCTCCGAAACGATAGATAATGATAATTTTGGTATCAAAGAGTTGCTCGCCACGGGAGAATCGTATTTCAAAGGATCGACTGCGAATCGTGTTTCGAATATCAGAGCGGCTTCTGTTCCCTTTGATAATCTTCTTATTGCTCCAGGGGAGTCTATATCGTTTTTGAAGCTTATCACTCCCATGACCTATGCAAAAGGTTTCCGAAGCGGTTCTATAATAGAAGGAGGGAAGGTAGTGTCCGGATGGGGAGGAGGGACATGTCAGGTTTCTACCACTTTGTTTCGAGCCATTCTCAATGCTGGTTTAACCGTAGAACAAAGGACGGCACATTCTATTCGTGTTGG
>CAZQCN010000024.1:2831-6410 GCA_964592185.1 uncultured Candidatus Peribacteria bacterium | reverse complement strand
ATATTATGAACAAAATAGCTACCCAGGGTTGGATGCGACGGTATTTCTTCCGAGAGTGGATTTCAAGTTTCGAAATGATACGGGCAATAATATTGTCATTACCAGAAACTTAGATGAAGCGAATAGCTATATTTCCTTTTCTATCTGGGGGACGAAGGATCGAACGGTGCGTATGGAAGGTCCAGAATACTTACATAAAAATAAACGGAAGGTTAATTGGCACCGATATATTCAAAAGAATGATGGTACTGAGGAAAGCAAAGAAACATTTTATACTTCGTATTCTCGTTAGAATATCTTTTCTCAATAAATGTGATAGAATTTTGACATAAGTAACTTTTTTTATGTCTTTATTCGAAAGCATCATACTGGGAATTGTTCAAGGAGCTACAGAGTTCATACCCGTATCTTCGAGTGGACATCTTATTATTACGAGAATTTTGTTCAATGGATCTGCAGTCGGAAGTATTGCCTATGACGCTGTATTACAATTGGCAACAGTACTCGCTGTTTTGGTTTATTTTTGGAAAGATATTACGAAACTTGTGAAGACTTTTTTCTCATGGATTTTTCGTAAGCCTGTTACAAAAGAAGACAGCGTTATGCTCAAAGCGATATTGTTCGGTACGGTTCCAGCTTTAATATTAGGACTTCTTTTGGAAGAAACTATGGATACGGTGTTCCGTGCGAGTGAAATGGTCGCATTCGCACTGTTATTCGGGAGCGTCTTGATGTTTCTCGCAGAAAAATATGCCAAGCAGATACATGCTCTCACTCCCAAGAAAGGATTTTTCATAGGACTCTTCCAATCACTCGCTTTGATTCCTGGAGTATCTCGATCAGGAGCGACGATTTCTGGAGGATTGTTCCTTGGACTCAAACGTGAAACAGCAGCGAGATTCAGTTTCCTATTATCTTTTCCAATTATTGCAGGTTCCGGTCTCAAAAAACTTCTCGATCTCATTCAGTCAGGGGGATTGTCAGGAGGGGAGTGGTCGCCTATCATTGTTTCTTCTCTTGTTGCCTTCATAGTTGGACTCTTTGCTATACATTTTTTGATTACCTTCCTGAAGAAACATTCTCTGTTAGTGTTTATTTGGTATCGTGTGATACTGGCTATCGGGATTTTGGTGTTTCTTCGATAGTCTCGTTACTCAGCATCATGTTCAATGAGAAGAGGATGTCATTTTTGAGCTTCGCTCGGGTGGAGTCTTTTTGTGCTTCGCTCATTAATTCCCCCAGACCATCGAGAATATGCTTATTATTCAATTTCTCAACTTTTTCTATACATCGTTCCAATGTTTCTTTGAATGACATTTTTGAACGTGCTTCCACTATTTCTCGATTAATAGACCAATTGCTTTTCGCAAAATATTGCACATCGAAGATATCACGGCTGGTCTTTCCAATCCGTTCATACATGGCCATAAGTTTATGAGCGAACATGTCTTCTTTTACCATTACAAGCATGGAGATCCCAAGAAGTGTCTTGATTTCATATTTTGATCCGAAGTCTCTTCGATTGATTTCTACTTTTATATTTTGAGTATGGGTATCGTATGAAAGTACATTCAAGAGATTGAATCGTTTGATATGTGACTCTGTAATCTGACCATATTCAGCAATAATCTTTTGAATCTTTTCAAACACTTCCTGTTCTTTGGTATCGTCGAGCAAGTCAAAATCTAGATCTACCGAATTTCGTGGGAGGTCATAAAACAGAAGTGCTGCGGTACCGCCTTTGAACCCCAGAAAAGGAGCGATAGAAGTATCGGTATAAATATCTTTCAGTATTCGAAGTAAGATGTTTTTGTGTTTTGAATATTCGAGGGTCATATTATGAGTTCGTTAGTTTTTGGTACTGTTTATAATATGCATTTACTTTCTTTTCCAAGCGTTTATTATGGTAGATCGGCATAATTTCCAATACCTTATTCCAATCCACCGACTGAACATTATCTAAATAATAATCTTTGTTCACATACAATCGATCCAAAAATGCACGTTCACGCGTTGCCATTGCTATTCCATCTTTGTGTTCAATTCCTGTCGTATCGGTCAAAACATACTCTTTCATTCGGATAAATGTATATGTTTGTCCATCGATCGTCATTTCTCGGTTCACATAGGAAGCAATGAATATATTGGCGTAGTATTGAAAATTTGTACCAGTATTCGTCAACACTGTTTCAAAACTAATGTATGCGGGAGTGTTGATGCGGGTGGCTAATTCCAAGCGATTGTAGTGAGCGTCTTTTGCGTATAAGCCTCGGCGTACCCGGACTAATTTGCCAAATCGGACGTATTGTCTTAAGCGGTTAGTGACCACCGTTTCATCGTTTTCATTCCATAATAACGCTATATCTTTGGTTGAAAATATAGTTTTTGAGGATCGTAAAATCGAATCTAAATATTCGCCTTTTTTTGGCATACTATTCATATTTGGACTGGAAAAGTACTTAATATACGTTTGCAGTTCATATATTAACATTTTTGAATTAAGAAATCAATAGATACGTATGAGAACATTCTATAAGAAATGTTGGTTTTATTCTTATCTAAGATGTGATATATTGGTTCCTATTTTTTTTCGCTATTTATGAATAATGAAATATATTGGGAAACACCATCAGAGCTGGCAGGAAGAAGTGCCAATCTACCATTTGCAAGAGAAGTTCTAAAATTACAAGGTAATTCTTTCGTTCTATACCATAATGATTATGATTTAGAGATAGAAACACCTTCATATGCTTATCAAGGGACTTCTCTAGAATTGGTAATGACACTTATAGAAACAGGAAAATTCCCAGGTGGCTTATTTAAAGGGAAGTTTTATTTTAAAAAACATGAAAATTATTATGAGGAGTCTATAAAGTCGTACGCACGTATGAATGCTCGTTGTCATTATGTGTTGAAGCATATTGGTTTTACTCCAAAAGATTTTCATTCCTTTCAGCAATGGGCTGGTTATACAGAAGATCATTTAGGAGAGGAAGATGATACATTGTATAAAGAGAAACTCGTAGCCGAAGGTAAAGATTTTGGATTAACACAAAATAAATTAGAATCAATTATTTCTTGCATTCGATCAGAACTTCATTTCTCTCGACGATTAGGGGTGATTTTACGTCTTTCTGAAAGTGTTTTAGACTTTGGGAAAATTCGAGAAGACCCTGCAGATGGAGGATCACATTATATAGAACTTGATGGAAACCAGAGAATCCCTTTAGATTGCCTAGAATCAATTGAACCTATTGGAGATTTTGAGTGGGAGTTTTTTGAAGATTTGAGAAAAAAATTAGGAAGAAGCTTCTAAACAATGCTTGTATCTTGAGCTAAATCACACAAAATTATATTTAAAAAATATTATGAATAATAATATAACCTGGGAAACACCATCAGAGCTGGCAGGAAGAAGTCTCCATCTACCATTTGCTTCTCAAGTTCTTAAATTACATAACAATTATTCGGCATCTCGTCCATATGCCTATCAAGGCACCTCTCTGGAATTAGTCATGAAGCTTATGGAAACTGGTAAATTTCCTTTTGGTTTATATCAAGGGAATTTTTACTTCCAAA
>CAZQCN010000024.1:0-2821 GCA_964592185.1 uncultured Candidatus Peribacteria bacterium | reverse complement strand
TGCGAAATAGAGAGGTGATCGCAAATCTATATAATGAATTTTTACTTCCAAAAGAATGGAGAACAGGATAGCTATTCCATTATGGATTATGCACATTTAAATGCTCGTTCTCATTACATATTGAATCATCTTGGGTTTTCCCCCGAAAGTACTATGGAATTTAAAAATTGGGTGAGATACACGGAATTTTATCCTGATACTGAAGATGATAGTTTTTATAAAGAAAAGCTCTTGGAGGAAGGTGGAAAATTCAATTTAACAAGAAATAAATTAGAATCGATTATCCGTTTCATCCGATCAAAAGAACATTTTTCTCAACGTAAGGGAGTCATTATATCTTTTTCGGAAAGAATTCAAGAGTATGGAATTATTAAAAAAGACCCAGCAGATGAAGATGCTCATTATTTACAGGTTGATGATACAAGAAGAGTTTTGATGGATTGTGTTTCTTCTATTGGGTGTGAAGGGAGATTTGAATCGGAATTTTTCAAATATTTGCAGAATAAGATAGGAAAGTAAATTGGCGTCGGTATATTTCAAAAATGATTAGATTAAACTTCCATGGTCATCCTGAACTTGATTCAGTCCCGACAGGAGAAGCCTCGGGATCCCGATATCTTTATAATAGGGTCGGGAGATCTCGTATTTATTCTCTATGGTTTTAGCTAATAAGAAGGCGAGTATGATAGAATTTGATTGCAGACAGTTTAATACTTTCCTATGCCCTCGAAAAAATCCGAAACCTGCAGCCGCGGTCATCCATTTCAAAAAAGTAAAGAAACTCCCGTTTGTTGGATGTGTTGGCCTGGATATTATTCGAAAGGTGATTTGCCAAAAGGTCTGAGTGCCCCAGCGCTTCGAGCGCTACTCAATGCAGATATTACGAAACTCAATCAGTTGGCACAGTATACGGAAGGGGAGATAGTAGAGCTTCATGGTATGGGGCCGAAGGCTTTTGGGTTGTTGAAAGAGGCGTTGAAGAAACAGGGTGTATTTTTTAAAAAAGTATGATGAAATTGAAGTTTTATATTATTAGTTATTTCAATAAAAGGTTGTTTGATGTTTATATACGAATTTGCTATGGTTGGAGTGTGTTAATTAAAAAATTAGACTCTTAATCTTCCTATTGGTGACTGGGAAGAAAGAAATGAAGTAAACTATATGAAAACCTTAACTGTAAAATTATTACAACAGTATAAATCATTTGAAGCTAATACTGAATTTAAAATTGAAGGTGATTTGGTGCTTCTTACTGGAATTAATGGGAGTGGAAAATCACAATTATTAGATGTCATATATAAGAGAGAAGGATTAGATAAATATAAACCTATAAGCTCACAAATTCTTCTCGGCGATTTAGTTATTAATAATGATAATATCCTTTTAAAATCATTTAAAGAATATATAAATATTCAAGAGTTAACACCGGCAAATGTTGCATCTATTTCTCAGGCAAAAAACCAAATATGGCATTTCTATAAAGATTTTCAATTAAATCCTGATCATCAAAACGCTAGAAGCTATGTACAAGTTTGTAAATCTGCTAAATCCCTTTTAATCGGTAAGTATGGAGTAGAAAGATTCAACTCAGAGTTACTTACTGATTATGATATTAAAAATACTATTCCAGACGATTTTATATTTAAGCAAGATGATATTTTTACCAATACTATTGGTGAGATATTCTTCAATTATGTTTCAAAAAAGTATCATGCAAATGCTAACAGATCTATAACAGGTGTTGATTTTGACGAATCAGCTTTTGGTGTGCCTCCATGGATAGAACTTAATAGTTTGTTTGAAAAGTTAGGATTTGAATATAGGTTTAAATCTAATTATTGGAGAATAAACGAAGAAATAAATGAACAACCACAGATATATGGATTAATGATAAATGATAAAGGGGAGAAAGAAATTGATGAAAATCAAACAAGAAAACTTCAAGATTTATCAGATGGAGAGAAAGCAATTATTTCTTTTTCTTTTGCTTCTTTAAGTCGAATTGAAGATGGTATTAAAATACTACTTCTTGATGAGTACGATGCAACCCTGAATCCATCTTTAATAGAAGCTTTTTTCAAGATTCTTGACATCTACTTTATACAAAAAGATAAAATGGTGATTTTCACCACACATAGTACAGATACGCTAATGTTAGCTCCTGAAGAAGCTAATTTATATAAAATGAATAGATCCTCAGATACTAATAGACTAGAAAGTTTGGATAAAAATAAATATGAAGAATATAAAAAAATCCATGACAGACACATTAATGATGAAGAAAATTTCAGAATTCTTACAGAGGGTTATAATGTAAAATATGTAGAACGAGCATTGATTCTGTTAGATCCAGCTCTTCAAACTCAAGTTCATATTTGTAGTGGTATTGAAGATAAAAGTGGAAAAAATCAATTAAAGAAAGCATATGAATTATTTTCTAAAACTGATAGTTTTGGTAGAATATTGTTTGTTTGGGACTGTGATGCTGAAGATGAAAGTAAAAACTTAATGGAAGTAAATGGAACTTATAAATTAGTATTTCCGAAAAATGACTTAAATACCAAAGTAAAAAAAGGAATTGAAAACCTTTTTGATGAATCTCTATTTGAAGATAAATTTTATAAAACAAAAAATAGAATAGATGACTATGGTGCAGAACAAATTAATAAAAGTTTTGATAAGATTGCATTTTGTAAGGAAATGATGAAAAAGGATGGAAGTGTTTTCTCTAATTTCCAAGTATTAGTAGATAAAATAAAAACTATAATCACCCCAACCTCATCCACTCCTCCTCCTTCTCTTTAATTAAGGCCATCACTTC
>CAZQCN010000023.1:13047-15434 GCA_964592185.1 uncultured Candidatus Peribacteria bacterium | reverse complement strand
CAAATAATGACGATAAACGATGCGTCCTGCGAAGTACTACGGAGCACGGGCAAACGATAAACGTCCCCGAATGGGGAGAATTTTTTCCTCTCACTCTCTCATTTTTCGCCTACAATGAAACGGAGGCTCAGAATTGTTTTCCTTTGAGGGAGGAAGAGGTATTGCAAAGGGGGTGGAAATGGATGGATGCATCCACTGCAGAGACGCGATTAATCGTGTCTGTACAAGAGATCCCTGATTCGATTTCGGATGTATCAGACGATATCTGCAAGCAAATATTACAATGTGAAATTAGTGGTAAGCCCTATAAAATCATTCCGCAGGAGTTGAAGTTTTATCGAACTATGGGACTTCCGATTCCGAGAAAGTGTTTCAATCAGAGGCATGCGGAAAGAGTGGCTTTGAGGAATCCGAGAAAGTTGTGGAATAGGGAATGTGCAAAGTGTTTCAAGGGAATGAAAACGACGTATGGTCCGGGGAGAACGGAAGTGGTGTATTGTGAAGAGTGTTATTTGGAGTCTGTATATTAATTAACAAGTAACAGTGAACAAATAACAAAGTTAGGAATTAAGAATAAGAAGAGAAAAGTTCATATAGGAGGTTAATACAAAAATAAACTTCTATCTTTGCACTTATTCACTTATAACGTTGTCACCTGTTCGTTGTACACTGTTAGTTATTTCCTTGTAACCTTCCTTCGTTGTATAGAGGATATCGCCTTTTTAACTTCCCTCTATGTTTCGAAAGTTTCTTTTTCCCATATTTTCATTTGCATTGTTTTTTGTAGCTACTCCAGTTTTTGCTGCTTTTCCGGATGTTCCAGTAAGTGATCCGTATTATCTTGACATTGCTCGTTTGCAAAAATTGGAATTTGTGAAGGGAGACGAAAGGGGGCTCTTTAATCCCAATAAAGGTATTACTCGTTGTGAAATGGGGAAGTTGACATGGCAGGTATATAAAACTTTTCAAGATGAAGGAGCGGTACTTATAGATGACGGGTTTCCGGTATCGGTTTTTCCCGATATTCCGAATGATCATTGGTGTAATTTTGAAGCATCTCGCTTGAAGTATTTTGGTATCGTGAAGGGGAACGAGAAGGGTTTCTTCGAACCGGATCGAGAAGTGAGTGCTGCTGAAGCTTTCAAAATGATACTCAATGCGGCGAATGTTGATTTCGGTTCGTATGAAAGCGATCCTGATGCTGATTGGAAAGTAAACTTTGCTGGGTATGTGTTTTCACATAAGTTAGAGGATTATAATTCTTTTCAAAGTATCCCATTGGATCAACCTATTTCTCGTAATTCTGTTGCTCGCATAATGAAAAGAATTATGGAATTCCAAGAGAATTCTATATATGAAATATATGATTTCGATTCCTTTGCTCCTATAAAAATGGCGTATCCAAAAGGGATGTATGAAATGGATAAGGGACCTATTCTGAAGCATGAAGATGATGAAGGGTTTCTGCTGGAAGCCGAAGAACCAGTGGTTTATGGGAACTCTGTTTGGGGGAATAATTTCATGTTCCGGTATGCGGATGAAGAGACTTTGAATCGTTATATGAAGATTGGTGGGTATAGTTATTGGCTGTATTCTCTTTCAAATGGTGATGATGATAAAGAGTGTGCGATTTTAGGAAAAAAAGAAATACATGGCACAGAGTTTACAAAATATAAGTGTCCAGGGTATGAAAATGCCTATGGATATTATGCTCTTATAGGAGGGAAATATTTTTGGGCAGAGACCTCTTATCCGGTTCGAAATCAAAGCGATCCTTTTTGGGAAAATTTTGAAGATGTGATGAGCTCGGTGAGGAAAGCTAATTAACATTGAACGGGTAATAGTTTACAACGTTGTAAGTGAAAACTGTGAGTACAAGGTCTTGTTGGTTTTAATACCTTTCTTATGAACTTTTATCTTTTCTCTGATCACTTTTAACGTTGTTATTTGTTCGTTGTTACCTTTTAGCTACTTTTCATTGTGCTATAAAACTCGTTGCACCCAACCACGAAAGATTGAAAATGCTCCGATGTGTTTTGGCAATAATAGGACTTTCCGTGACGACTCCGATGAGTTCGTTTTTGTTCAATGATAGGGTGGCGACATTGTTGCCATAAATATATACTTCATTTTCGAAAGGGAATTCATGAGGATCCACGTAGAGAATTTCTGCAATCTCTCTTTTGGTATCTTTTGGGTAGTACGTGTTCAAAAAGCTTTTTGAAGAGGGGTTGAAGGGACTTAAGAAGCGGGAACGAATTCTTCTTTTCTGGCGTTGTTCTGAGTAGTAGTGAAGATATTCAGGGAAAAGTTTGACGAGTAATTCTGTGTTTGAGTATCCAACAATTTCATCTGCTGTGTTGAGAGTTTCTTCGAGAACGCTTTTG
>CAZQCN010000023.1:10169-13037 GCA_964592185.1 uncultured Candidatus Peribacteria bacterium | reverse complement strand
TTCCTTCAATACCTTCGACGAAACGAATATTCGGCTTGAATGATTGGTTTCCTACGAGTGCTTTTAATTCGGGAAGAAGTCTTTCTGCAAGTTGGAGTTTTTCCGCTTGTTTTTTGACAATTGTTTCTGGGTTCATTGCTTGAAAAAATCGAGTTTTGTGTTCGCTTGAAACACTAATAAGTCCCTTTTTGATAAGATTTTCAAGAGTGTGATAACAAGTAACTCGATGAACTTTGGCCCGTTTGGCGATGGAGCTTACGTATCCGCCTCCGAGTTCAAGACAGGCGAGGTAGACTCGAGCTTCGTCTTCATAGAGTCCGAGTGTGTTGAGTTCGTTTATCATATATTTGGTTGTTGTAGATAGTCATCTACAGATAAAACAGTATCATATCTTTTTATAAAATCAATATTTATAATGTTTTTTGATTAGGAAGTGTTTTTACGGATAAGGGGTGTGATTGGTTTGTATTGAGTGAGTAACAGAAATAGAGTATGCTTTTTTCATTCACAAATATTTTCATGGCCATAACGTCTACGTGTCGGCAGTGTCAGACTTCCTATGAAATTCTGGATGAAGATTTAGAATTTTATGATCGGGTGAGCCCTGTTTTGAGTGATCACAAATGTTTGATTCCTCCTCCTTCTCTTTGTCCAGATTGTCGACAGCAACGAAGATGTGTTTGGCGAAATGAAAGGAGGTTGTATCATCGGAAATGTGACTTGTGTCAGAAAGAGATTATTTCTGTTTTTTCTTCAGGGATTTCTTATACTATCTATTGCGATCAATGTTGGTGGTCGGATAAACTTGATGCTCGAAAGTATGGAAGAGATTTTGATTTCTCTCGTCCGTTTTTTGAACAGTTTCAAGAGTTGATGGTGTTGGTTCCTTTTGCTCATTCGTACAATCTGAATCAGGAAAATAGCGATTACAATAATTGGAGTTCGTACTTGAAGGATTGTTATCTTCTGGCTTCTTCGAATCGTGATGAAGATTGTCTGTATGGTCGGCTCGTGAATGATGCTAAGGATTGCGTCGATTGTCTGTCTGTATATAATTCTGAATTGTGTTATGAGTGTATGGAGTGTTACTACTGTTATGGGTGTGTGGCTTGTAAAGATTCGCAAAATTGCCGTGAGAGTTTTTTCTTGGAAGGATGTATCGGATGTTCGAATTGTTTTGGATCGGTGAATCTGCGTCAGAAGCAGTATTACTTTTTTAATGAACCTTTTACGAAGGACCAATATGAATTAAAGATGAAAGAAATAAATCTAGGAGATTATTTTGTTTTTCAAGAAATGAAGAAAAAATTTGCTATACATCGTTTGAAATTTCCGATGAAGTATTTTGTAGGTGAAAAAAATGAAAATGTTTTCGGGAATTATCTTCAGAATTGCAAAGATTGTTTCAATTGTTTTGACTGTCGGAACTTGGAATCCTGTAAATACTGTTATCAGGTTCAAGAATCAAAAGATTGCCAAGATGTGATGACTTGGGGGAAGCCTGGGGAACTTCTCTATGAAGCCCAAGCTACGGGAAATAGTTCTTATCATACTGCTTTTGTTTCCATGTGCCGAGGTTCGAGTGATGTCTATTATAGTTTTGGTTGTATGTATTGTAAGCATTGTTTTGGATGTGTGAGTTTGAAAAATGCTGAGTATTGTATCTTCAATAAACAGTATACGAAGGAAGAGTATGAAGAGTTGGTGTTGAGGATTATTGAGAAGATGGGAGGGGCGTTTATCGTTGATCGTTTATCGAAAGACAAAAATTCAATTGATTCCATGAACGATAAACGACAAACGATAAACGAGTATGGGGAATTCTTCCCCACCTCCTTGTCTCCTTTTGCCTACAATGAAACCATCGCTCAAGACTTTTTCCCTCTTACGAAAGAAGAGGTGCTTGCTCGAAATTGGAAATGGAAGAATGAAGATGAGAAAGGGTTTTATGATGGTCCTTCGACAACTATTCCTTCGAATATTTCAGATGCCACCGATGATATATGTAAGCAAATTTTGCGATGCGAAGTTACAGGGAAAATGTATAAGATTATTTCTCAAGAACTTTCATTTTACCGAACCATGAATCTTCCTATTCCTCATCGGTCTCCTGAGCAGCGATATCTGGATCGGAGAGATATTCGGAATCCTCGGAAGTTATGGAATCGTTCGTGTGCGAAGTGCGGCGAAGGGATGAAGACGAGTTATGCGCCGGAGAGGCCAGAAATTGTTTATTGTGAAAAGTGTTATTTGGAGTCAGTGTACTGAAGGCGTGTTTTCGATTTTTCATATTTTGTTTTTTTCGAAATTACGAACACACGAAACCACGAACATTCGAAATTACGAAAACGTAATATTTTAGTACTTCTTTTTTTATTCACCTACTATATATAGAATTTAATTTTACCTATATTTTGTGAGGATTTCCCACTATTACATCTCTCTAAAATATTTTCAAAAAAGGTCAAACGATTTTGTGGTGTGGTGGTTACGGATGTGTTTATAGTCATTCACCTATAAAACCTTTATTTTACTTTATTATCCTTTGGATTGCGTTTCTCTTTTTTCTTTCTTTTTTCTTTCGTATTTTATTGTTCTTGACGCTTTTTCTCGAGACTCATAAACTAAGGCTAACATACAATATGTGCCATACTCCTGTTCTTTTACACGAATCGATTGATCTTCTGGATTTGAAGCAAGGAGAAACGGTGTTCGATCTTACGGTAGGGAATGCTGGTCATGCCTCAGCTTTTTTGAAAAAAATTTCTCCAAATGGATGTTTGGTTGCAGTGGATCAAGATGATGTTGCTCTCGATCTCGCGAGGAAAAATCTTAAAGAAACTCATGGAAGCGAAGTAATTTTTGTAA
>CAZQCN010000023.1:0-10159 GCA_964592185.1 uncultured Candidatus Peribacteria bacterium | reverse complement strand
AATATTGAAGAGATTGTGAGAAAAACAGGAAGAGTTCCTAATGTTATTTTTGCTGATATTGGAGTTTCTTCCATGCAAATAGATGATCCAACACGAGGATTTTCTATTCGATACGATGGACCACTTGATATGAGAATGAATACTGGTTTGAGCCTGACTGCTCGGGATTTACTTTTAGAATCTTCTGCAGATGAGCTTCAATATATGTTCATCAATTTGGGTGAGTTGGATCGAGGTTTCGCTCGACGACTTGCTCATAGTATTGTTCAGTTCAGAAAAACAAATGTTCTTTCAAATACGTCTCAGTTACTCTCTTTAGTAACAGCCGAAAATAAAAATAAAAAACACAAAAACCCGGCTGTACAGGTATTCCAAAGTCTTCGAATTGCCGTTAACGAAGAGTTGGAAAGCCTTGAGAGGATGTTGCAGTCAAGCTTCAATATCCTCTCCGACAGCGGAAGGCTCGCTGTTATCAGTTTTCATTCTCTCGAAGATAGAAGAGTGAAGGATTTTATGAAACATTGGGCTCGAAACTGTTTTTGTCCTCCCAAGCAAGTGATATGTACTTGCCATCAAACTTTCCCTAAACGGCTCAAGCTTGTGAAACCTTTTCCAGCTTCTCCACAACAAAAAGAAATTGATTCCAATCCTCGCTCTCGCAGTGCTTTGCTCCGAGTAGCGAAGATCGTAATATCGTAGTTTCGTATCGTCGTAGTTCCGAAAAATCGAACATACGAAAAAGCGAAAGAACGAAAGAACGGTTTCCTCTCCACAAAAATAAAAACTAACATAAAACAAAATGCACTCATCTGTATTTTCTCCGTTTCGTTCGGGGATACAAAGAAAACTTCTTACACGCAGAGTTGAAATCGGCGTTGTGACTTTGACGATGACTCTTATTGTTTTGACTTGTATACTTTCGATTTTACTTTTATTTCATTCGAATAAAGTAGCTACGAAAGGATATGAACTCAAGGCTCTTCGTGCAGAGTACCATGATCTTGCATTGATAAATGAAAGATTCAAAGGAGAGATAGCGGCTCGACAAGCATTGAATAAAATACAAGGGAGTGAATATGTTCAGAATAACCTTGTGAAAACTGGAGACTTGGTGATCCTTACTGGAAGTGAAAATCCTGTAGTATCTCGATAATATTTTTTTTGTATAACGTATTTGTTTTGTGTATTCCAAAAATGGTTATTCTTTCGATCGAATATTTTTTCTAAAAGTTTTTATTGTCCTTCTGGTAGGACTGATTTTGGGAAGGCTTTTTCAGTTGCAAGTTTTGGAACATAAGCAATTAAATGAAGAAGCTATAAAGCGTTATAGTAGAACGATTGTTATTCCTGCTAAAAGAGGGGATATTATTTTTCAAAATGAAAAAGAAAATAAAGAATATGTTCTTGCAACGAATACTACTCTTGATCTTTTGTATGTTGATCCAGTAGCGATTGAATCTCGATTTGATCAAAGCCGACAAAAAGTTTTGGAAAATAAGCTTTCTTTGGAAGAATTTCCTTATGCGAGTAAAGATGAATATTATGAAGATATATCCAAAAAAATGGGAAATATCTTGAGTATGCCAAGTGGTGAGGTGAAAGAAAAGTTAATTGAAAAATATAATGATCATGTAGTTTTAACGTTTGCTCCCACAAAAGAAATTGCTTTTCTTCTCCAAGAAAATCCAATTCCTGGAGTTTATTTGGTAAATGAGTATGATCAAGAACTTGAAAAATTACAGTATGAAACTGAGGATGCGAAAATTGCTTATATTAATAGATTAAAGCCAGAAGAAAAGGATGAAATGAGGAGGAATATTGTAGAAATTTATGTTGATCCTACAGAAATAACTGAGGAAATTCCTGAAGATCTCGTGGAATCTGCCAAAGAGGTTTTGTATGAGCAGAATCAAATCAAGATAAATCAGATGGCCAAGAAAATTTATGAAATTATTCCTGATTATAGTATGGAAGATCTTCATAGGATTCTTACTCGTAAATTGGTTCGTTTCAAATCCCTTAAGCGAAGGTTGAGTTTGGAAGAATCAAAAGAGATTCAAAAAATGAATATTTATGGACTCGTGCTACAACCAGAAAGCTGGAGGCTTTATCCGGAAGGAGAATTATTATCAAATGTTTTAGGTTTTGTAGATAAAGAAGGGAAGGGTCAGTATGGTTTGGAGGGAGATTATGATGTGTATTTGAGAGGAAAAGATGGATATAAGGTTTTGGATATTGATAATGCTGGGAATCAAATTACTGTGGGGAATGAAGTGGAGTACCCTGCGGTAGATGGTGGAGATTTAGTGTTAACTATCGATAGGAGTATTCAGCAATTTGTAGAAGGGGTATTGGAAGATACTGTAAAAGATTTCCAAGCAGAGAGTGGGCAAGTCATCATTATGGAACCTAAAACGGGGGAAATTATGGCAATGGCTTCATACCCTGATTTTAATCCGAATGAATATTTCAAAGTATATGAAAAAGACGAAGAAACTGGAGTGTATTTAAATGGTATCGGTCCTGAAGCTTTTTATAATTCAGCGACTTTGTATACTTATGAACCGGGATCGACTTATAAAGTAGTGACCGTTGCAACTGCTTTGGATTCAGGAGAGTTTGTAGATACTGATACTATTTGTGATGAGAAGGGGTATGTAGAAATCGAGGCTGATGGACGTACTTTCACTATTTGGAATTCAACGAAACAAGCTTATGGATGTATGACCTTTAGCGATCTTCTCGAAAAATCAAGTAATGTAGGGGCCCTCCGTGCGAGCTTGAAAGTTGGAGCAGGAGTATTCAAAAATTATATGGGGAAGTTTGGTTTTGGTGAGTACACTGATGTCGGTTTTGCTCATGAAAATAAAGGAGAGATCAAAGATATAAAGGAGTGGGGAAAGGCAGTATTAGCGACTGCTGGATTTGGACAAGGCTTTACTGCGAGTCCTTTGCAGGTGGTGCGAGCGATCGGGGCCATAGCTAACCAAGGAAAAGTGATGAGACCTTATATTATTGCAGAAAAAGGGGAGGATGGAAAAATGATTACTACTGATCCTCTCGAAGTACGCCGCGCAGTTATGCCAATTACTGCAAGGAAAGTGACTGAAATGATGGTGAATGTAGTGGATCAAGGTTTTGGTCATCTCGCCAAAATTCCTGGATACTCAGTGGCAGGAAAAACAGGAACCTCTCAGGTGGCAAATGAAAATGGGCCTGGCTACTCCACTGACAAGTATGTTACTTCTTTTGTTGGTTTTGCTCCTGCAGAAGATCCAGCATTTGTTATGCTGGTAAAAATTGATTATCCGAAGTTTCAAAAATTCGGTGAATTTACGTCCGCTCCAGCGTTCAATAAGATAGGACAGTTTGTCTTGGATTATTTGGAGGTGCCGAAGGATCGGTGAGGGAAGTTTTGAGATTTGGAACTTCTCGTGGAATATTAAAAAGACAGCATTGGAGGATTTAACGCTGTCTTTTTCTATTTTTCTATTTTCTATTTTTGGAGAAGTGCTTTTATTGCTGCAAGAACTTCGGGGGTGAATGCTTTGTTTTTACTCAAAAGTACGTTTGTTCCCGTTTCTAAAAGCTGTAATGCTTTGACTTTCATAGATGCAAATTCTCTTTTTGCAGTTTCTAATTCTTCAGCGAGTTTTTGTCCATTTCCCTTATTTTCATTGAGTTGAATTTGTAATGCATCTATTTTACCTTGTTTTTCTAGAACGACTTTATTTGCTTGTTCTATTCGTTCAGTTAAAGCTTTATTTTGATCTGCTAATACATCAACTTGTGCTAATTTTGCAAGTAGTTGGTCAAAAGTGAGTCCTTGTTGAAAGAGTCCATTCGCGAAGGATTTCATTCTCACTGCTTCTTCTTCTGTTTTGAGTCTTATCTTTTCTTTTTCTTCAGCATTTTCTGCTAATGAATATACTGTTTGAACAATTTCTCCCATTGGAGTTTTGTATAATACCGCTACTCTATTATCATTCAATGTTAGTTCCAAAAACTCTACCCCATCATCTTTGATTTTCATAGAAATATCATTGATGATCAATGTTGAATATCCATGAGGATCTTTTCCAACAACTGCAACTATATTCTCTCCAGCAATGATTTTTTCAACTACGAAATTATTTTTCCAACGTTTCGTAGGACCATTTATATCTCCTTCTATAACTTCATCTAACCATTTCCCTTCTACATATTTATTATTTGTGACTGCAATTTTTTTACCTTCTTTACTTATACTAACGAGTTTGAGTTGTTCATTCACATCAGCGTTCAAAGGGCTCTGGTTCCATTTTGTATCATTTATAACCAATGTATCTTTTGTCGCGACAAATGCGAACCCATTTTGAATTCCAAAATTATTAAGTTTCTCACTTTCAAATTTCCATTGAACGTTGTTTATCACATAACTGTAATTCTTGTTACTCGGATAATCACCTGGTGTAGAGAAGAACATGACTTTATTGTATTCATAGTCCACTGCAACCTGATATCCAGAGTAACGTATATTTTTCCCGTTTAGTGATTTCCATGGCTGTCTATTTATTTCGAAAGTCTTTTGATTGGCATCACCTTTGATTGTTATGTTTTGCAATGGATTGTTTGAATTTACGAGATACATCTCACCATTCTCAGAGAGCAAAGGTAATATATTTGATGGATACGAATCGTTTTTTTCTATTCGTGATTGCCTATATATTTCATATGAATTCCCAGCAATTACTGGGATTACTTGTGCTTCTTTATTATCATCGAGGAAGCTCTCTTGTCCGATGATGTGCCCTGTTCGCCCGGAAACGCTTTTAATAAAAGTTGTATTATCGGTAAATGAAAGGACTTCTATTTCATTTGATCCGTCTTTATAACCGAGATTGTACAGAGTTGCACCTGGAAATATACCACTTTTGTATCCACCAGCATTCATAAGTTCCTTATCTTTATCTGTAGTAGCATTTTTATATGCCGCTATAGATTTTCCGTCCGGATTTATATAATAACCATCTATTCCTTCTAAAGTATCGATCTCTTTACCATTTATAGAAACTTTTCCTTTTTTTAATTCTATCTGAGGAAATTTTGTTCTACTTATTTCTTTCGATTCAATAGGATTTTCTATCTCATTATTATCTAAATGGTTATGCATATATTCTTGGTTAATGTTTCGATCCGTTAATTTTAACATATTATTGTGGATATTTCAAATGAACATGTTGTCTCATTATATAGGATAAGTGAAAAAACGAATTTCTTATTTTGAAAGTCGTGGATTCAGAAGTCGATGTATGAGTGATCCTATTTTAAGGTTTTTACCCCCTCCTTAAACAACTTTCCTCTCTCCTTATAATTTTCAAAACATCCAAAACTCGCACAGCCGGGAGCCATCAGAATAATTCCACCTTCGGGAGTGTGGTCGAAGGCCCATTGGATGGCGGAGGTCATGTTGGTGTAGGAGAAAGTCTGAAGTCTGAAGTCTGAAGTCTGCGGTGGAATACTAGCGAGCTTTTCGAGAATTTTTTGACCCATGGGAGGAATAGAAATGATGGAAGCAATATTTGCTTTTGAAATGGCATCTGCGAGTTCGGTAAAATCTGCTCCTTTGTCTGAGCCCCCGAGGAAGAGGGTGATGGGTTTTCCTTCGAATGCTGAGAGGGCGGCAATCGTGGTGTCTGGTGTGGTTCCAAATGAGTTATTGATAAAGATTCTTCCATTTATTATTCCGCAATCTTCGAGTCGGTGTTCAAGGCCTTTAAATTCGTAGACGGTTTTTTCGACGATATCTTTGGGAAGATTAAGGATTTTGGAAACTTCAAGTGCCGGGACAATATTTTCATAGTTGAATTTTCCAATTAGGAGGAGTTTGGAAGTTTCGATTTCATAGTTTCCGATGTGTATGAAACGTTCGATATGTTCAGTGTCGAAAAAGACTCTTTGAGAATTTCCTCCAATAGAGAAATCTATTTTTTTGAGAGTTTGTTTTGCGTTAATAATGGAATGATCTTTATGAGTTTGCGTTGAAATAATATTTGTTTTTGCGTGGACGTATTCTTCGAGATCTCTGTGAACATCCAGGTGATCGGGAGTGATATTCAAGAGAACGGCAATAGAGGGGCCTTTTTGGAGATCATAGAGTTGGAAGCTGGAAAGTTCATATACGACGAAGTCTCCCATGGTGATTTCATCGAGTTGGTCGAAGGCGGGACTGCCAATATTTCCCAAGAGAAATACTTTTTCTTTTGTGTTTTTTAGTATTTCAGCTATGAGGCTACAGGTAGTTCCTTTGCCTTTGGTTCCGGTTACGCCAATAATGGTTCCAGGACAGTGGTTGAAAAATTCAATCGTTTGGCTGGTAATCTTGAATGATTGAGGAGTGTGATGCGGATTTGCTTCATATATTCTATAGGGAAGTATAGCGGGGCTTCGGAAAATAGTGGAAGCTGTATCAAGATTTTTCAAGAAGTCACTTCCGAATATTCCTGTGACTCCCTCTGGGAAATTTTCTATTGCCTTTTCATCACGCACTTCGAAAGAAGCTTCTGGATGTTTTCTTTGAAGGTATTTGAGGGTGGATTGACCTTCGACGCCGTAACCGAGGATGGTGAAATGCATAGGGTTGTGTGTGATATGTAGGGAGGGTATCGTGCACGATGCCCTCCCTACAACATGAAATTATTAAATTAAATTTGGAAACATTTTCTGGATGTTTTCTTTAAATTGTTTTTTGTCTCCAGTACATTCAATTTCTATTTTACCATTAAAGGTGATTTTTTCCTTTATTTCCGAGTGTTGATTTAAATATGTATGGAGTTTTCCTGCTGCAATGTGGCTTGAGTTTACAATATGGATGTTTTCTGGTACTATCTTTTTGAATGTAGGTAAGAGTAGTGAATAATGTGTGCAACCAAGGATGAGTGTATCGATTCCACACGAAGACAGTTTCTCCCAATACAATCGCAAAATTTTCTCAATTTTCTCTCCTTCTTTTTCCCCTGACTCAATCAGCAGTACGAGTTCAGGTGCAGCAATGGAGAAGACTTGCACGTTTACATCAAGTTTACCAATTTCTCTTTCATAGCTTTTTGTCGCTACCGTAAATTCTGTAGCGAGGAGGCCTATTTTTTTGTTTTGTGTTTTTTCTACTGCCTCTTCGCAGGCAGGGATGAGAACCCCGAGTATTTTCATGCGTCCATCGTATTGAATTTGTACTTCGTGGAGTGCTTTTCCGGATGCTGTATTACAGGCGATAATTACCAGTGGACACGATTTCTTTTCGAAAAAATCCATATTTTTTTCAACCAACGAAAGAATTTCTGTATCACTTTTCCCTCCGTACGGAACATTTTTTGTATCGCTTACAGAGATAATATCAACGTTCGGGAATATATTTCGAAGTTCTTGTACATACGTGAGTCCACCGAGGCCAGAATCGAAAACACCAATCATAAAAGAGAAAAGTAAGCTTGATACTTTCATATACTATAATATTTTTTCATGGATACCAAAAGAAGCTTTCAAGATACGCTTCGAAAACTCATAGGCAGAACGGATTTCGTTCCTGCAAAACCCAATGCACCAACTCAGACCCCAGATTCTGGGAGTTCTACTTCAAGCTCAAATACTCAATTATCAAATAAGCCTCAAATGCCAAATTCTCAGCCTCAAAATAATAATAGGAATCAACCAAATCAACAAAGACAGAGTGGTCACCCGAACCATCAGAAGGGACCGATTCGGAATCCTCATGCTCGACACAATCGACCTCATGCCCCAGTCCACCCTGTTTTACCAGGATCGGATAGTAACGCTAGTCAAAATGTGAATACATCTACTCCTCTCAATCATCCCAAGAGCCATCCTTCTCATCCTTCCCAACGGCAGCAAGGAGGAGGGAAGAAGAACACTCAAAAAGATCAAAAATCTGGACCGAAAACAATTTTCGTGAAACGAGATGGTTTTGCCTATCCACCAATCAAGCCGTTTGAACCAGAATCGGTGAAGTATCCTTACCCAAATCCACTCCAGAAGGGAGCGGTTCGAGTTATCGTACTGGGTGGCTGTCAGGAGATTGGGAAAAATGCTTTGCTTATAGAATACGGAGACAGTATGGTGGTTATTGATATTGGATTGCAGTTTCCAAACGAATATATGCAAGGAATTGATTATGTGATTCCTGACATGAATTATGTGTATAAAAATAAAGATAAGTTGAAGGCTATTTTCGTTACGCATGGTCATTATGATCATATTGGAGGAATCCCTCATGTGATGGACGAACTTCCGGATGTTCCTATGTATGCAACAGCTCTGACCGCTGCGATGGTGAAACGGAAGCAGGAGGATCTTGGGAAGACTTCAAAAGTTCGTGTTATTACTGCTGATGAGACGATCATTGCCGGAGATTTCAAAGTAGAATTTTTTGGAGTGAATCATACGATTCCAGATTGTATTGCCGTGGTGGTTCACACTCCACTTGGTGTTATTGTTGATACGGGTGACTGGAAGTATGATCCGAATCCGATTGGAGAGAAGCCTCTTGATTGGGAGCGTGTGAAATCAATCGGTGCAAATAACAAAGTTCTTGCCCTCTTTGCTGATAGTACGAGTACCTATGTCTCAGGACATCAAATTTCTGAATCAGCCATTACTCCCGATCTTGAAATTATTTTCCAACAGTCCAAAGGAAGAATGATTGTAGGAACCTTTTCTTCACTGCTTTCTCGTGTACAGCAAATCATATGGCTGGCGAAGAAATATAATAGAAAAATTGTTCTCGAAGGTCGAAGTATGAAAATTAATGTGGAAATTGCGAAGCAACTCCAGAAAATTGATTACCCAGAAGGAATTTTCATCGCTCCGCCAGATGTGAAGAAATATCAAGATAATGAAGTGTTGATTTTGACCACGGGTGCACAAGGAGAAGAAAATGCTGCTCTGATGCGTATGGCAACAAAACGTCATAAATATTTCGAAATAGAAAAAGGCGATAGCGTTGTTTTCTCATCTTCCGTTATTCCTGGAAATGAAAACTCTGTTCAGCAAGTAATGGATCTCATCTATCGTCATGGAGGGAAAGTGTATCATTACAAACAAATGGATATTCATGCTGGAGGTCATGCCATGGCCGATGAAGCGGTGATGATGTATCGAGCGTTGAATCCACAGTATTATATTCCGAAGCACGGACATCACTTCATGTTGATTCTTCATGCGGAAAAGATCGAAGAAGCGGGACTTTCACGAGAGAAAATATTTGTCACTGACAATGGTCAGCCCATTGAATTTTATCCAGATGGTACAGCCGCTCTAACCAAGACTTCTGCGGGGAATAAAATTGTTGCTGTGCAAGGATTGGGAGTAGGGGATATTGGCCCTATTATTTTCGAAGATCGAAAGGTTATGGGAGATAACGGAATATTTGTGGTCGTACTTACCGTCAGTAAAAATGGGGGCAAGCTCGTCGCTTCTCCAGAAATTCTGTCACGTGGATTTATTTTCATGCGAGGCCAAGAAGCACTCATTGCCGAGGCTCGAACCATTGCAAAGAAAGCCTACGAAGCCAATGCCGGACTTCTTAATAACAATATCCAGGATCTGAAAGATATTATTCGGATTAATATTGAGAATTACTTGTATAACCAAATTCAACGAGATCCGATGGTGTTGCCGTTGATTGTGAAGGTCTAGGGTGGGAGAGGGTTTTCTTGCAGAAGAGGGATTTTTTCGAGTACGAAAAAGAGGGTTATCCCGACTTTGTCGGGATGAGGGGAGGGGTTTGTATTGTAAATCCTCTTCTTTATAAAGTTTTTAAATTAGGGCAGAGATATTTTAACTTTTATTCTTTTGTTGGGGGCCTGGTATGTGTACGGGGAATAATTTATAGTATTTATCTTTTTGAAATATACCAGCATGTCCTCCACCCCATACGGTATCTACAATTCTTTCTTCAGAAGTGCCTTCTTTATAAACTGAACGACGATGACCGCTGGGAATTATTGAAAATGATGGTTTAAAATAAATGGCATCTTGTACTTTAATTTCTAATTCTACACCAAACATTTTGGCCATTTCCTTCGTCAAAACATTGACGCTTGTACAGGTGGGCCGGGCCTCCTCTTTAAAGAAATCAGAAAAACGTTCATTTGGGGGCCAGAGA
>CAZQCN010000022.1:8464-15478 GCA_964592185.1 uncultured Candidatus Peribacteria bacterium | reverse complement strand
CATTTTCTCAACAATGTTTTCCACAGGTAGTCCATGACAATCCCATCCCCACTTTCGTTCCACATATCGCCCTTTCATCGTCCAATACCGAGGAAATACATCTTTCAGAGTTCCTTGAAGGATATGGCCATAATGAGGCGTTCCCGTAGCAAACGGAGGGCCGTCGTAGAACACAAAAGGTTTTTTGTCCTTGGTCTTTTCGAGTGATTGCTCGAAGATCTTTTCTTCTTTCCAGAATTTTAAGATTTCAAGTTCGAGGTTTGAGAATGATTGTTTGGGATCGACGGGAGAGAACATGGGGGGTAGTTAATAGATAACAAATAACAGTTAACAACGTTGAAAACGAAAAGTGAGCAGTTAAAAGTGAATTTTTGTTTGGAAGAGGAAGGGAACTTTTATTTTTTCATTGTTAACTTTTAACGTTGTAAACTGTTCACCGTTACCTGTTAACTAAAAAAACACAATTCTCTGTGTTCAAGGACCCTGTATTCACAGGATGGTACCACCTTGATGTTCCAATGATTGGAATAACTTCATTACGTTGATGTCGGAGACTGCTCCGAAGGATTCTAATTTCCTAAAAGTGGGTGGTGGGTAGCTGGTGGCTTGTAGAATCAAGAATTCTGGTATTTTACTACCGACCACTTACTACTAACTATACACTATTAAGGATTTCTTTCCTTCATGTACCGAATGGGTATATCCTGTGATAGCAGGATCAAAACATGTGGTGGAATAGTAATAGAATTTTTCGAAAAAGTAAAATTTCCATTCAAAAGGCTTTTGTGGTATAATGAGTCGATAAAAATTTATTTATGTCTGAGCCGTATCATCCGCACGCACATCAGCCTCATGATCCGAATAATCAGCCGATCATTCCTGAGATGGTGCATCCTGTTCAACAGACTCATCAGCCTCACCAAGCACAGATGCCGGAATCAAATATTCATGGGCATGTTTCAGAGCATTCTCATGGCTATTCACCGAACTCTCATCATCATGAAGATTTTTTGAATTCAGTATTGGATGGACAGTCTCATGCTTCAGAAAAAACTGGGGCAAAAAAGATTGTTTATAAAATTATCGCTTTTGAAGAACGTCATCCTTGGATGTTTTTTGGTATAACAGCAGTTATAATTTTTCTTATTGATTCATCTTCTCAGGAGCAAGTTGAAACACAGAAAGAAGTTCCTCAAAATGATGTAAAAGATTCAGAAAAAGAAATTGAACAAAGTCTTTCTGAAAACACTTCTATGTCTACTACTTTTGCTGATTCACTCAGTCATACTCTTTCTCTTCATCCTCTTCTTACGAATGCTGGTATGTATGACACGCTCGTATACCAAAATAATCAAAACATTTTCTTGGCAGGGTATTTTGAAAATGCGCAGATTCTCGATAAACTTCTTCAAATTGATATTCGTCAAAAGATACTAGAAACAGAGCAGAAAGAAGCGGTGTATCAAGCATATTATCAGTTACTGAAAGAAACTCATGAAGAGGCAGTAAGTAATTTTGCGGTTGTTACTGATCTCAAAGATGAACTCAAGAGTCAAGAAGATGCTGTGTTTGATCAATTAAGACTCGAAAAAAAGGAGCTTCAATCAGCATTTTTGAATGGAGGAAAAAATGAGCTTCTCTCGAAAGTGGCTCTCACTGACGCAACCGCTTTGAAATTGACTGAGGTTCAAAGCAAATATAGTTCAGCAGATATATTATTTGGTGCTTATAAGCGGAGAATCCCATTGAGCGAGGCGAGACTCAAGGATTTGGAGGTAAACAAAAGAGTGATTATAGAGAATATCACTATTGTGCCTATTGAAAAATCAGGGATTGAATATAGACCAACCAATGACCAGCTCAATACTCTCAATGTATCAGAATCAGAAGTAAATATTATCAAACCTCAATTGCCTGATTCCATATCATCCGATGGGAATATTATAAATACTCAAAATGTAGATCTCAATGAAGTGGCTGTTCCTAAGATACGAACCTCTCCTTTGATGGATGGGGCTTTTAATCCTCTCGAAAGAGAGGCTATCGCTAATATTTTTGGCCCATTTTTCCGATAGTTCCTGAGACTGCTTTATTTGTGCTCTACCTTTGTTATTTTGTATACTAATTCTCCTGATGGAGTCTGTACTTTTACAGAGTCTCCTTCAGATTTTCCAAGAATAGCTTTTCCTACTGGGGATTCATTTGATATTTTTCCATTAAAAGGATCAGCTTCTATTGATCCGACGATTTGATATACATGTTTTTCATCATTGAGTTGAAGAGTTACCGTGCTTCCAACTCGTGTGAGTTTACTTGTAGTCTTCGAATCATCAATAATTTTCACGGTCTTGAGCATGTGTTCCAATTCTGAAATCCTTTTCTCTACCAGTCCCTGATCATTTTTTGCTTCATCGTATTCTGCATTTTCAGAAAGGTCTCCATAAGCAATAGCTTCTTCTAATTTTTTTGCAATTTCGGGTCTTCTCACTTCCTTCAGTTGCTTCAATTCTGTTTCGAGATCCAAAAGTCCTTCTTGCGTGACGAGTAAAGTATTATCTTTTTTGCTCATAAACGAATGCGTTAAATATTTTTGGAAATGAATCTTGCCCAATCTAACAGAAATTTTTCTGGCTGGCAAAAAGAAGTTTTTCCTTGATCGTTATTCGTCGGTTTCTACGAAGTCCACTACGGTATAAATTTTCTTTTTTTGAGTGTCAATATAATTTCCAATTCCAACCTGGGTGAAATTTTTATATGTTGAGAGGATGTTGGCTTTTTGGTTTTGAACATTATCAGGCTGTTTCAAAATTTCTTCATGGATACGGGTGAGAGCGTCTGTCACACTCACTCCATCAATTGAGGTTGAAGCTATGTTTTCACTGACGTAGAGGTGATACACCCCACCTGCATCCAGTCGTTCGGATGGAGACTTCCCATCTGCACTGAAGTAAGTAAGCTCTCCATTGAAGGTGTTCGCTATTTCCTTGGCATGTGAACGGGATATTTCAGAAATGTACGCATTGATTCTGTAGGGCTCGAGATTGTTTTTTATTCTTGCTGCATTTATTAAGGAAAGTGCTTGAAGTTCATCAATGGAACTTTCAAAGTTTGAAGCATTACTTTTTTGAAAATATCGAGCAAGCATAGTTGCTGCTTGTCCTCTTGTGATCGCTTGATTTGGTTTAAATGTTGAATCTTCATATCCCTGAACCAGTTTGTCTTTCAAGGCGGCATAAATCCAAGGAGCAAATGCATTATCTACTGGGACATCTTTGAATGTTGCAAAATTTTCAGGAACTTTTCGGAATTTCTGAGAGAAAACTTCAACAAGAATTTTTGCAAATTCAGCTCGAGTAATTCTGTCATTGGGCCTGAATTTTCCATCGGAGTAGCCATCTATTAGTGAGTAATCGTAAGCATTTTGGATATATAATGCCAGACCATTGCTATCGTCTACATCGGAAAAGGTTTCTATGACAGTATCTCTATCGAGTTGAAGTCCTGAGGCTTTGAAGAGCAATGTTACCGCTTCTCCCCTATTAATATTAATATCTGGGCGAAAGTTTCCATCGGAGTAGCCAGAAATTATTTTTCGAGCAGCAAGATATTCTATAGAAGATCGAAAAGGATGCTGTACGACATCTTTGAAAGTAGGGGTGCTAAAGGGTTGAGTCCCAAGTTGAATATTCGTAGAAATTGATCCAGCAAATTCAGAAGGAGTGCCATATTCCGTTATTCCTGTGCTTGTGTTTCCAGCTCCGTCTACAGAGACTATTTTGAAAAGATATTCTATGTTGTTTGAAAGATTTGAGTATGTATAATTTGTGTTTTGTCCTATATAGACACCATCATCATAGGTAGCTCCATCATCGATACTTTTAAAAATTTTATATCCAATGAGGTCGCCATTGAGATTTGTAGAGCCTCGGAAAATGATTTCAACCTCTTCGTTTCCTTCATTAATAACCATCTGAGAAACATCTTCAGGTGGGAGTAAATCAGTAGAACTATTATTTGCAGGGACAATAGGTCCCGCCATTATAGAAGAGCTTTCTTGCAAAGAAGCATTGTAACTTGCGAGTTTGAAAATATAATTTTGCCCGTTTGATACTGAATTAACAATATAAAAATTATTGAGGATTCCTCCTTCTGGAGCGATAATTCCTATTCCATTATCAAAACTTGCTCCATTATCTGCACTCATATAGAGCTTATACCCAAGCAGGTTTGGTGTTCCATAATCACCTGAATGATCCCAAAAGAGAAATACTCTTGAATCACTCGAGACTCCATAAAAATGACTCGGAGCAGTGGGAGCAGCGGCAAGACTGTTCTGTGGTGCGATGCAAAAAAATGCAAATAGCAGTAAGAGGAAGTATTTTTTCATAAGATAATTCATACGAGCTTTTATACACCGAAGCATTCAAAGTGTTACATCGGTGGGCTCTGAAAGTGTTGAATATTGTCTTTTCCGATTCGCTCTATCAACTCAAATAAAAATCTATCTTTTGGCACTCTGTCTTGAGATCCGGTCTTCATGTTTTTGATAATAACTTGGTTGTCGTATACCTCCTGATCACCCAAAAGGACGCACCAAGGAGCGTTAAATTTATCAGCACACTTCATTTGAGAAGAAATACTTGATTTCCCCATAGAGCCGATGGCTTTAATTCCCACATTTCTTATTTCTACCAAGAGCGAGAGAGATCTTTTTTTTGCTTTTGGACCGATTTGTGCTACAAATACTTGAAGTTCATCTTTGTCTTCGACATCTATATTTTTTTCTTGCATCACCTCAATAATTCGATCCATACCTGCTGCAAAACCAACGGCGGGAGTATCTGGACCTCCGAGAAGTTTGACAAGAGAGTCGTATCTTCCTCCCCCACCATATGCAAATGAAGGGTTGTCTCGGTCAGTAAATTCAAAAACAGTCCTGTTGTAGTAATCGAGGCCTCTTACCAAATAAGGATTTTCTGTGTATGGAATCTGAAGTTCATCGAGGTATTCTTTGAAGAGACGATGATATTCTTTTGCTTCGTCTGACAAGTATTCCGAAAATTTCGGAGCCAAGTTTACAAGTATTTTTTCGTCTTCATCTTTTGTATCCAAAATACGAAGAGGGTTGGATTTTAATCTTTCGAGTGAAGTTTCAGTTAAGCTTCTTTCTTTTCCAGTAAAATAATCAACAAGAGCTTGTTTGTACTTTTTCCTATCTTCAAAATCCCCAATTGAATTGATTTGAACAACCATGTTGTCAGCTATAGAGCAATCTTTGTAGATTTGATATGCAAGGTATACCATCTGTGCATCGAGAGCTGGATCGCTTTCTCCAAGCACTTCGAATCCATATTGATAGAATTGTCGATACCTTCCCTTTTGAGGTTTTTCGGCACGAAACATTGGTTCAATATAATATAACTCAATAGGCTGTGGAAGACTAAACATCCCATGCTCTATGTAAGATCGGGCAACCGAAGCGGTGTTCTCGGGTCTCATAACAAGCTTTTGAGAAGGTCTCTCGACTACGAACATTTCCTTCTGAACGATATCAGAATCTTGCCCTACACCACGTGAACATAGATTATAATCTTCTAGTACAGGAGTAGAAATTCTTTTATATCCTGCCTGTCTCGCCCTATGTCGGACCACTTTTGTTAAAAAATTCCAATATTTTTGATCGTCTGGAAGAAGATCTCGCATACCTTTTACTGTTTGAAAACGTTGAGACATAAAAATATGTAAATACATTCGGTATTCTATAGAACATTGCCTTTTTTTACAACAAAAAACTCCTACCAAATTATGGAGGAGTTTTTTGAAAAAGGTTCAAACGTTATAGACTAACGAACTGAATCTTTAAGAGCTTTACCAGCTTTGAATTTAGGAGTGTTTGTAGCTGCAATTTTGATTGAAGCTCCAGTTCGTGGGTTTCGTCCTGTACGAGCAGCTCTCTTAGTAACTGAGAATGTACCAAAACCTGTAAGAGTGATTTTTTTACCACCTTTAAGACCTTTAGCGATAGCTGTAGTGAATGCATTTACTGCACGTTCAGCAGCAGCTTTTGAAATGTTTGCAGCAGTTGCAATAGCTGCAACGATATCCTGTTTTGTCATAGGAAAAAGTGTTATATATAAAATAGCGATATGCTATCGCCGTTTAAGTTAATAGAGATGCTAAAATAAGTCAATAAAAGAGGAATATCAAATATTTACAAAGAATGCTTTTTGTATTGTAGTAGTAGCCCTTGGCAGAGTCCTACAAGGAGAAAAGAAAGTATGGTGAAACTTCCTCCGGAGCTCATAAATGGCAAGGATATACCAGTAACGGGCATTAAGCCAATGGTCATACCTATATTTTGAAAGATGTGAAAGAAGAAAATCCCTAAAACGCCCGCAATAACTACATCAGTATATATCTGTTGACATTTTACCGTAATCATATAAATCTTATAAAGTAAAAACGCATAACAGCACAGAATAAGTATGGCACTTGAAATACCCATACTTTCGACAATTGAGGGAAAAATAAAATCATTATGAGGTTCTGGTAAAAATTCGTTAATCGTTTGAGTGCCATTTCCAAGTCCCTTTCCAAAGAATGAAGTTGAACCAATAGCTATAAGGCTTTGATCTACTTGATATCCCATATCAGGATGATGATTCAATCTCAGAAGCAGATGATCGGGAAAAACAGCTAATCTTTCGGTTTGGTAGTTTTGTAGAAGAAAGACAGCCAATATTCCCAATATTATTGCTCCAGAAATAAATAGTGTTATAAGTCTCTTTTTTTCTATCATACTAAAACTGATAGAGAGGATCATGCAGAACCAAGAAAACATAAATACAAAAGCAGTTCCCATATCTCTTTGTAAATAGAGAACTAATAGTACAGGAAGAGTATAAATACAGAGTGATTTGATGACATGTACGGTGGTATGATAGGTGTTATTCAAAAAATATCGAGCCAAAGCAAGAATATATACTACTTTTAGTATTTCAGAAGGTTGGAATG
>CAZQCN010000022.1:0-8454 GCA_964592185.1 uncultured Candidatus Peribacteria bacterium | reverse complement strand
AGAATTGATACCAAGCGGTAGTTGCATTTCGAGTTACTCCGAAGATCAGAGTGCCTGCTGTTATAATTAATACGACAACAAAAAGTATCGGAGCATAATTTATAATAAGCTTTATATCGATTTTACTCAGTATAAAAGCGAGGATACAGCCAATAACTACAAACAGTATTTGATTATAGGCAATATCAAATGCTTTCAAAGAAAACATAGATGAAATTCCGAGAACAGACAAAAACAGTGGAATTCCAAAAATATACCAATTAAAGCGAAAGCTCGATGTATTCATGAAAAAGGCTAAGCAACTTTCTCAGCTTCTTGATTTTCTGTTTCTGCAGCTATTTCAGTTGGAGTGTTTTCAGTATCATCTGAAACAATCGTTTCAATTATTTCTAGATTTTCTATATCCATCTCTACTGGCTGTAAAGATACAGTTGCTTTGAAAGAATGTTCTGGGATTTTCATAGAATCTCCTTTTCTATCTCGAAGATAATAGAGTTTTGCTGATTTTGCTTTGTTTGGTTTTTTGATAATCTCAATTTGAGAGATGAGTGGTGAAAATATTGGGAAAATTCTCTCTACTCCTACGTTTCCTATAGATATTCTACGAACAGTGATAGTTGAGTTTGTATCGGTTTTTCCTTTTCGGGCAATAATTTTCCCTTCGTAAATTTGAACTCGAGTTTTTTCACCTTCTTTGATGAGTTGGTGTATTCGAACAGTGGTGCCAGGAATAAGAAGACTTGGATCGTACGATGTTGTAGGGGCTTTGAAAAGAAGTTTCATAGAGTGATTTAGGGAAATATTACCAACTAAACTTTAGTTTATCGATGAGAACATACGGATTTTGTAGGAAAAAATCAACTAGAAATTTATCATGTACTTTGTGGCGGAAAGAAAAATCTCCTTGTGTTATGACCAGATAATGAATTTCTTTCTTGTATTTTTGTTCCAAATGCTCAATAAATGCTTTTAATTCTTCTTTATTTTTGATATTTCCAACAATTACGAGTTCTACAGAGTTTTGAACGCTGTTCAGTGTATCAGATAATGCTAATACGTCAATATCTCCAGTTTTGGCGACTCCCTGTACCAAATCGTAACGATCATCGGAAAGACGATTGAAAATTGAGGTCAACTCTTCGATAATTAAAAATGTCTTATTTACATGATAATATTTTTTATTGTTTTTGAGATGAGATTCTAAAATACCAACTGATTCTAGATTATCAAGTTCTCTTCTTACGCTATTTATCTGTTCAGAAGTTATTCGAGTTAATTCTCTCACGAAATAATCTTGATCAGCATGCAAGAGAAAAATAGAAAGTAATTTTACTCGAGTTCGTGAACTGAACAAATGAAGAAGCATAGTAGATTATTGATCTTGTGAAAGACTTTCATTGTCCCAATCGGAAGAGGTCCCCCCACTTGAACGAATAAATGTAAGAAATGAGAAGCACATAATAACTCCAGAGAAAATGCCAAATAGAAGAGGCATCCATGAGAGACCACTAAAAGTGGTAGTCAAAACTTGAAACTGACCAGGCATTGTGATGATGTTCTGGAAAAAAATAATTAAAGTAATGACAAAAGTGAGAGTTCCGATGATGAGTGATAGTATTCTCATATATAAAGGTAAGAAAAAAGGAGTATTGTGATAAAAAAATGTTTTTTACATCAATGATTTATTTTTTTAAAACACTCTCCTCAATAACTTTCAAAGTTTTTGTAATGCGAGCCTGTTGTTTGACTTGAAGCATTTGTTCAGAATTTGCATCGTGTTTATGATCTGTGTCGTGAAACATTTCATGATAGAGAGAATGAATTTCCTCTTCTGAAGCTTCTACATTGAGTTCGTTTGCCATTCTTTGCAAGGTGAATCGAATTTTTAATCTTTTCATTGATTCATTTCTTAATTCTTTTGTGAGATCATCTTGAGAAATTTTTCTCATTTTAATGTAATCCTCAAGAGAAATCTTTTTCTGTGCAAGATCCGAAGTGAATAGAGATTCTACATATTGAGTTTCATCGACAATAAGTGATTCAGGAAGTTCGATTTCGGAAAGGCGAATGATTTCATCTATCAATTGTGCTTCAAATTTCTGTCTTTCTTCTTGTTCTTTTTGTCCGAATATAAGATCTTTGATACGATTTTTGAGTTCTTCTACCGTCTTCAGTTCTCCAGAAGAAATTGTTTCAGCAAACGAATCGTTTATATCTAAGAGAATTTCTTCGAATACATTCAATATGGTTACTGTAAAAGTCACCTGTTTCCCTTTCAAATCTTCACTGTGGTAGTCCTTTGGGAATGTAACATCAAAAGAAGTTGTTTCATCTTTTCCAAATCCAATGAGCTTATCCTCGAATCCAGGAATGAATGAATTTGAACCAAGAACAAGCGGGTAGTTTTTTCCTGAACCTCCAGGGAATGCAACATCTCCTAAGAATCCTTCAAAGTTAATTTCTACTCGATCTGCTTTTTTTGCTTTTCTTTCAACGAGCTTCCACTCCGAACGTGATTTTTGAATTCTTTCGATTGCTTCGTTGATATCAGATTCACTTACTTTTGGTTCAGTGTATTGAACTTTTATTTTGGAGATATCTATAGCTTCTGCTGTTGGTAAAACATCTACCACCAGTAGAACTCTCATAGGATTCTCTTTCATTTCTTTTACTTCTGGATGTGAAATAATATAAATTTTTTCTTCTTTTACCACCTCTGCAAATGTAGTTTGAAGGGCAATGTCAAAAAGTTTTCCAGTAAATTCTTCTGGGCTAATATGGCTTCGAAGCATTTTTTCAGGAATTTTCCCCTTACGGAATCCTTTGATATCAAGATGTTCTTGAAAATATTCGAGAACTTTTGGTTCGAAACGAGAGAGATCCTCAGCAGTAAATTCTAATGTGATTTCAACCGCTGAAGGTTTAATTTTTTTGACAGAATGCTTCATATAAACTATATAAGATACTGACTCATCATACTTGATACCCTATGTCTGATCAAGCAATTATAGAAAAAAATCTTTGGGAGCTTCTTCCGAAACCATTTATTGGGTTATCACCTATGGATGGAGTTACTGATGCACTTTTTCGCTTCATTATGACGGAGTATGGAAAGCCAGATCTTATGATGACAGAATTTACTTGCGTAGAAGGGATTGCTCATAATGCTTTGAAATTGCTTCGGGATTTCGAATATGATGAAAAAGAACGTCCCATTATTGCTCAAGTATTTGGAACTGATGTAGAAAGTTTCTATAGCACTGCTGTAATCGTTTGTGAGCTTGGTTTTGACGGAATCGATATCAACATGGGGTGTCCTTCTAAAAATGTCTCTGGGAGAGGCGCTGGTGCAGGACTTATTCGGACTCCACAACTTGCTTCTGAGATAATTGAAGCGGTACTTTCTGGCGTAGAGGACTATTCAAAAGGAGTTATAAATTTGGAAAAACTCCCTATTAAAAACAAAATGAAAGATGCTATCCGAAGCCAAGCTATACTTCACTCCCCTATTCAAAATCGAAGGATTCCTGTTTCTGTAAAAACAAGAGTTGGATACGACGAAATTATTGTTGAGTCTTGGATAAGCCATCTCCTTCAACACGATATCAAAAACATCACGCTTCATGGACGAACACTGAAGCAGATGTACGGTGGTTTTGCAGATTGGAATGCTATAGGTCGTGCTGCGAAACTCGCTCATCAGGCTGGGAAATTTCTTACGGGAAATGGAGATGTTCAATCTCGATCAGATGCTTTGGAAAAAGTTCGAATATATGGGGTTGATGGAGTGCTCATTGGTCGTGCGAGTTTTGGAAATCCATGGATTTTTGAAGATCATGAGCCGACTTTGAAAGAACGTATAGAACTTGCTATATATCATTGTTCTGAATTTGAAAAAAGATTTGGAACGGAACATTTTTTTGTCATGAGAAAACACCTTGGCTGGTATATCAAAGGCCACCCGAATGCCAAAGAGGTTCGCACTCAACTTATGTTGGCGAACTCTACACAAGAAGTAAGAGATCTTCTTGATTTTAATTAAGGTAGTTTACAAGAAAAAGAACTACTACTGATAAGAGGATAAAGACTCCACAGGCATGATGAAATATTTTCAACCATTTTTCTGTAAATCGGAATCGAAGCATATGAATCCCAGAACAGAGAACAACATACCAGAGTGTTGAACCAATAAATACACCAGAAACTATGAGAATATTTGAAAGTACAGGGAATACGGTGATAGTGACATTGAAAGCCGTAAATACTATGAGAAAAGATATGATATTGATGGGATTACTTATTGTAACTATTATAGAAGAAAGAAATCCGTGAATGAGATCAACATTGCTTGGTTTCTTGATTTCACGAGTGTGTGAAAAAAATGTTGCAATTCCAAGAATAACGAGAAATATACTTCCAATAATTTCAAGTATTGTTTTATGATCAATGAAAAAATTGTACAACAAACTTGATCCATAGATGCTGATTCCCGCAAAAAAGGCATCGACAAGAGCTACTGCTGTACCACAAATAATGCCAAACATAACTCCATTGCTCAAAGTTCTCCGTACGATCAATATTCCTACCGGACCAAGTGGGATAGGAAGTATAAATCCGATGATAAGTGCTTTAACAAAAAGAATAAACATAGCAAATATTAAAACTTTCGAGCGTCGTATGCCCAATGAAGGACTGCCTGTCTTTGTCTCGGTCGACATCCAAGATCTCCAGGAAAACAGTTTTTTTTGATTTGAGAAACATGTCGTTGTATTGCTTTCCATCGTTTGATTTGTCGTGCATCATCTTCGTGTCTTCTGCCTATGTAGTAACGACAGTACCATTGGAACCAACCCCGAGGGTCATCAGGATGAATCCAGAAATTTTGGAACCATACTCGAAGCGGTTGACTCGCATTGACTCCGAAGAAATTTAAACCTGGATCATGTTTTTCATGACAAAGTTTTGCTTCAGAAAACCAATCTTTTGGGAACTCTTCTTTACAATCAGTCATGTATTTTCCTCCAAACACTCCCATCTCAAGCATTTGTTTCGGACTGAGGTCAGGACAAAATTCTGGATCAAAATTTTCTCCTATGGGCTGAGTGAGTGTATAAGAATAATTTTTCTGCATCAAGTCATTGACGACAATTCTTTTTTCTTGGAAGCTCATGAGTTGATTTTAGAGGCAATGGAAATAACAAATAGAATAAGATTCCCCCACCAGGATGCAACTGAAAATAAAAAGCTTATGGTGATTCTCATTTGCCATTTGGAAGAAAGGATCTCTGAAGACTTTCCTTCTTTTTCTCTCTTAAGTAAATAAGGACTTACTGAAAAGGAAAGAAATAATCCATTTAGGATCATTACAGGAATTGAAATGATATGTATGATTATTTTCCAATTAATGACTGAATCTTGATACCATAGTATTCCCCCAAGAATGCACAAACACATTCCTATCCAAATAAGGGGTTTAGTAATCTTGTGAGTTCGAGTAGTGGCTTCAGTCCAATACGCAGAGTGCCGTCCCATGAAACCATGGAGGTCTATTACAGTGACAGCGCCGAGACCAATGATAAAGCCTGCAAAAAGGAGAAATAGAGATATTGGAATGAGCATAGAAGTTTATATAATTATTTTTTTAGAATATCGAGTTGAGTTTGAATTTGAATTATTTCATAAAGCATTTTAGAAGCCTCAAACCTTTTCCTTTTATGTATACAGTAATCTTCGAGAATTCGAAAGAAATCTAAGACAATCTTTACTGCAGAAATTCGTTCTAATATTTCGGTATTTGGCATGTGATCATAATAATTTTGAAGAAATAGTTCTTCTTGAACTTTATTGAATACACATCCTGAAAATAAACGTGCAATATCTGTTTCTGGAATATCGATCCCAGCACATTCCCAATCAATGAGCATAACTCCTGTATTGGTCTTTAAAATATTTTCAGACTTCAAATCTCCATGACAGAGACAAAGATGGGAACAGCCATCAAATATGTTTAAGGAGTTAAACCATTTCCCAAGCATGTGTTTTAGCGAGTTATACTTCTCGAAGACTTGCTCAATTTCAGGGAAATCATAATTTTCAATTTTCTTATCATCGCCATTTGCAAATTCATCAAAAATAGAACATTTATAAGGCAATTCCTCTTCGATTCTAAATTTATGAGGGAATGAATGAAGTTTTTTGAAATCATGAGCAAGAAGAGCAATATCTTCATCTGAAAACGGTAAAACATTTTCACCTTCAATGAATTCAACAATTGTAAAATCTTGATGAAGTTCATTTTCTTCATTCAGCAGAAATGCCTTTGGAGAAATACGGAGAGGTTCAATTTCTTTGAGCACTTCAAATTCAGTTCTTTTTACTTTCCAATCATTTTTCCCTGGAAAGAAGTTAATTCTTGCCAAGAATTTCTGAGTTCCATTTTGAATCAAATACAAATGGGTTCCTCCCCCGCTTTTGAAATAGGAAATTTTCACTTCTTTCGTATAATCTATCCAGTCAAATTCAGACTTTTGTATAAAATTATCGAGATAAGATATGTTTGTTTTGTGTATCGAATTCATAATTGAAATTCGGTTATTTTTTTCTTGCCACTATCTTCACCTGTGTTACTTCAGAAAACCCATACTTTCCATGCTCCCTTCCAAATCCAGAGTTTTTATATCCTCCAAAAGGATTAAATGGCATTATATAATTTGTTCCATTGATGCTCACCATTCCGCTTTGAATTGCTTGGGAAACCCTATCAGCTCGTTGAGAATCCTTGGTGAATACATAGGCTCCAAGACCAAAATCTGTATGGTTGGCAAGCTCAATTGCTTCTTCTTCAGTTTGAAATTTTACTATCGGAAGAACTGGTCCAAAGACTTCTTCCTTCCAGACCCGCATATCGTTTTTCACATCAATGAAGACGGTAGGTTCAAAAAAGAAACCACCTAGTTTTGTTTCAAGAGGACTACCGCCGACTATTGCTTTCGCCCCTTGAGATTTTGCTTCTTCTATCTGAGAAATAAGTAAATCAAGCTGTTTCTTGCTGACCAATGGACCAATTTCCGTATCACCTCTTTCTGCATTTCCGATTTTTTTGGCAGCAAAAATATAAGAAACCTTTTGAACGACTTCGTCGAAGATACTTTCATGGACGATGAGTCGTTTCAAGCCATCGCAACACTGGCCTTGGTTCAATAACCTCAGAAAACAGACATTTTCGATTGCATTTTCTAAATCGGCATCTTCGAAAATAATTCCTGGGGCTGAGCCACCCAATTCCATAACAGATTTTATGAACTTTTTACCAGCAAATTCATAGAGAAATTTTCCAGTCTTTGTGCTTCCGGTAAATGAAATCATATTAATTGACTGATCAACTAAGCACTTCCCTATTTCACTGTCTCCATAGATTTCATTGAAAACTCCGTTTGGTAAGTGTTTTAACATAACTTCTTCAATAAATTTTCCGCATAAAATACACTCTTCAGAATGTTTCATGACAACCGTATTTCCAGCAATCAAATTTTGAATCGTCCCCCAGACAAAGTTCGCAAAAGGGAAATTCCAAGGAAGAATAACCGCAACCACTCCGATCGGTTCATAAAACACCTGATGAATTTCATTTTCATTTTCGAACGTAGTTTCGGGACTCAGATATTTTTCGGCATTTTCGAAATACCAATTGGTATAGTCAATACTTGCATCAAAATCCATACGAGCCTCGACTATCGGCATCCCCATTTCTCTGGATTCTAGAAGACAAAATTCCTCTTTCTTACTTTCGAATTCTTCGAAAGCTTTTCTTAACAGAGTGATTCTATTATGAAGCCCTATATTCTCCCAAGATTTTTGAGCTATTTTTGCATTTTTGACTTTATTTTCAACCTCTTCTTTTTTGGGAACAGTTACCTCTCCTAATAACTCATAATTGGAGGGATTGACAGAAGAAAGTTGGCTCATAAATAATGTTAGGAAGGAAAATTAATAGAAGAGCATATAGAGAAAATACGAGATCCTGAATCCAGTTCAGGATCTCTAAATATGGATTATTTACTACGTTCTTCGATCTTCCTCTCATCACTTCTCAACATTTTGTTCCATGCTTCCATCAAATCAATTCCATACCCATCTCCAATGAAAATCGCCTCAGCAATGATATCAGCTAATTCATCTGCAATTTTTTCTTTGATTTCTGATTCTGACAAACCTTCATTGTATCGATAGTTTTTGAGCTGAAGAATGAGCTTCGTGAGAGAACCTATCTGATATTGAAGGTCTTGGGCAGCTATCTCATGAGTCCAAGGTATAGTCCCTTGTTTGTGATAATTATTCCACACTTCCAGAAGTTCATCTCGCATATTATTCAAATCTTTTTTCATAACGATTACCAGTTAAGAAATGTAACGGTAAGTTGCAATATGGTAGCGAATGTTCCCCAAAGTAAATAAG
>CAZQCN010000021.1:4309-15514 GCA_964592185.1 uncultured Candidatus Peribacteria bacterium | reverse complement strand
GATATACTACTCAAAATTCTTAGAAAAAACCCTCTTAACTTGTCTTGACCCTATTATAAATATCCAGATATCACTGAGGAGTTAGCTCATGAGTTCGTGAAACTGAAAATAAAATTTGTGGGGATGGATACACCGAGTCCAGACAAAGATCCTTATACGGTTCACAGAATTCTCTTGAAAGAAGAAATACTCATTATTGAAAGTTTGAAAAATCTTTCAGAGTTGTTGGATGTGAAAAAATTTGAAATCACAGCGCTTCCAGCGAAATTTGAGGCAGATTCTGCTCCTGTAAGAGTAATTGCGAGATACTAACCGAATACAATGAAACTTCACATCATCGTCCATGAATCCTTCGAGGCGCCGGCAGCCATTGAGCTCTGGGCTCAAAACAACCAGTATCCAATTTCTTACACCCGCTTATATCAAGGAGATCACTTCCCAGAAACTACTGAAAACTTCGACTTTCTCGTCATAATGGGAGGCCCTCAGTCGCCTGCTACTACACTCGGAGAATGCCCGCACTTTGATGCTCAGAAAGAAATTGCATTTATTAAAAAAGCTATTGATGCAAGAAAACTTTTACTCGGAGTCTGCCTCGGTGCACAAATGATCGGTGAAGCACTTGGAGCCAAGTTTGATCATAGTCCCAATAGAGAAATTGGGGTATTCGAAGTCGCCCTCACGGAAGAAGGCACAAAAGATCCTTTCTTCTCAACCATCCCAGAAAAGTTTCCTGTCGGACACTGGCATGGGGATATGCCAGGATTGACATCTGAATCAAAAATACTCGCATACAGTGAAGGGTGCCCAAGACAAATCGTCCGCTATACGCCTCGAGTTTACGGATTCCAATGTCATTTTGAGTTCACTCCTGAAGCGATTGATGGAATGATTCAACACTGTGGGAATGAATTGGAAGAATATGCGAATCTTTCTTATATTCAAGATGCAACAACACTGAGATCAAACCATTACGAACCAATAAATCAGTTATTATTTAGGTTTTTAAATTATATGACTACTATTTAAACATGAAATACTTCCTCATCTTTCTCATCGTCATCAGCCTCTCTGCCTGCCAAGTTCCCTTGGAACAAAAGAACATTGAAAAAAATACTTCGATCGAGGCACCAGAAATAAAAACCAACAACATACAAGAAACACCCCCTGTGAGCAATCCCCAAACAGACGCTATACATAATAAAGATTCTTTTGAGGAGTCCCTCGCCTACCAGGCTAACTTCTGGAAGAAAAGTCCTTGGAAACAAAAAATAGCAGAGAAACCTAATAAAAATATTCTCGATTACTTCTATCTTGCTGAGGCTGGGAGAGTATTCTGTGACATAGGAGTCTTACCACCAGAAGAATATACAAAAGCTCTCAAAGAGAATCCTGATGACAAACTCCTTTTCCAAGACGACCAAGAAACAGTAGATCGATTCATCGTCAAGAAAAATATTGAAAATGATTATGTTTTAGCCAAAAGTGTCGATGGAATGGGAATACAATTCGCTCGCTTCAGAAACACCCGGGGAGGAAAGGATATATTTATCACTTCTACCGAGGGTGGTCCAGGCCTGTGTTCTTCTTTTACTGATAGTATTGATACTATTGCTGCTTTCACTCTCCTTGAATGGCACGACACGAAAGAATGGAAGCTTATTGAACAGAAAGATTTCTTCCCCCAAAAAGAAATTGAAAATAACTGGAAAAAACAAGAAGAAGCGTATCCGTCTTATGTTCTCCCCGAATTCGGAACCACCATAAAAGCATACGATATATACGGTTACGATCAAGAAATTCTAGAATCCCCTTTACTGTTGTATTCGCTCAGTTGGAATGGGGAAAGTTTTGATTTCAAATCAGAGTAGTTTTGAATAAAATGAGTTCTATATTTCTAATCATTTCTCATGAAATACTTCCTCCTTTCACTCCTTCTTCTCACCCTCTCTGCCTGCCAGGCTCAAATCCCCCCAAAGAACATTGAAAGTCCTCAAATAGAAATAGAGAAAACACCAGAAATCAAGACTCCTATAAACGCTGATCCAAACATCCCATCTGAAACTGAAGTGACCACAGAACCTATTTCCAAAGAGAATCGTTTCATAATTTCCCAATACGACTCTATCAACTCTTGGAAAAACTTCCCATGGAAGCAAGAAATAGCAATAAAAAAAGATAAAAATATCAAAGATTACTTTTACCTCGCTGACACCAACCTCTTCTGCGACTCAACTTCCGACGATACTGAATCTCAAAATGCTTTCGATAAACAAGTCGTAATAGAAGATACAAAAAACGATTACATCCTCGCACACAACTCTATCGGTGACGAAGTTCAATTCACTCGATTCAAAAATACAAAAGGAGGAAAAGACATTTTCATCTCAAGGGTAAATGTTCAAGCCGGCAGCATGTGCGGCAACTTCAACATCCTGGAATGGCACGATAATTCGGGATGGAAAGAAATCAAACTATCATATATCTTCCCTCAAAAAGAAATTGAAAATCTTGAAATACATCAATCAAACGAAGAAATGTCAGAGTATTATGTTCTCCCTCAATTTGGGACTACTATTGAAGTTTACCCATCACCCATGGACGAAGAACAACCTCCGCTAGCTGAAGCAACATATAAACTCAAACGAGTGTATTCTCTAACTTGGAATGGAGCAACGTTTGATTTAAAATAATTGTGCTATACTGCAAATGACAAAGTTCTAACAAACACCTATGAAAAAAATTTCTTGGATCCTTCTTCCGGTTCTCAGCTTCTTTGTAGTTGCATGTACAGCCCCAACAACAAATACCATTCCAGTTCCCTCCGAAGTAAAAAACGAGGAAACCAGTAATGAATTAAGTGATATACAAAAAATTCAAGATATTCACTGGGTCAGTTCTCATGAAGAAAATACTACCGATTTCGCAGCATATCGAAAAGACGATTATTCATTTCCTCGTTCACGAGGTCCACGATGTGGATTCACCATCAAAGAGAATGGGGAATTTATTCATGAATCCATCCATCCTGCCGACGCCGGTTGCATAGAACAAAAAGGCACCTGGAAATCGACGAAGGATAATGAAATTCAAGTAGATTTAAGATCGATTGAGTTTGAACAGTTTAAATATGGTCCACGAAGTTATGTTTTCGAATACAAATTGGAAGCAGGTGTGTTGAAAACAAAAACCACGAAAGATTCTATGGCGAATGATCCAGACGAAAATTCTGGTAAACTGATCGTAGAGCTCGGAGAAAATTTCAGTATTTACCAAGATGAAACCTCCCAACTAAAAAACGAAAAGGTATCATTGACTCTCACTGGTTTTATCAACTCTCCCTGTCCCGCTGGGACTCAGTGTATCTGGAGTGGACAGCAAGTGCAGTATGAACTCGATGTCGATGGGGAAAAATATGGAATAGGAAAAAATCTCTCTCTAGAAAACTCACCTTACACCGTTGCTATAGTCGAGAGCGATTACGAGAAATCCGCAGTGATGAAAATAGAAAAAAGCTTATAACAAGAGATTTGTTAGAATGGATTTAGCCCACTCCGAAAAATCTTATTTAAAAAGTCCAAAAAGCATAGAACACTTTCATTTTTTTTAAAAAACATTAGAATGGATTTAGCCCACTCCGAAAAATCTTATTTAAAAAGTCCAAAAAGCATAGAACACTTTCATTTTTTTTAAAAAACAGTAGTATATGCCCAATATTTTTTCTGCTACAAATCAATAAAAGACATATCCTATTTTCCCTATTCAAACATGAATCATCTCAATTCATTTTCTCGTAAAAAAGCTTTCTTACTTTGCACATTCCTTCTGTCTGGAATATTCATATTTACCAATGTTGCATTTGCAGCTCCCGGAGGAGTTTCGACAGGAAATACCTTATGGCTGAAAGCTGATTCAGGAACAAGCACCACTACAGATGGAGCCTCTATTTCTACTTGGACCGATGCATCTCCAGCAGCTGATACTATTACCCAAGGAACAGGAGTAAATCAACCAACGTATGTTTCTGTAGGATCAAATTACAATCCTAGTGTTAACTTTAATGGTACTCAATTTTTAACAGGAATAAATAGTACCCCTCTTGGAGGAAATGATCATGCATATACAAAATTTGCAATTTTCAATCCAACTAATTTAATAAATTATTACAATACACTTATCGCTTCTTCTAGCGGTAATGCCATGCTCTGGTTTAATGGAGGAGATTCTTTTCCTCGATTGTGGCATAGTGGTGACTTTGTGACAGGTACAACTGTTGGGCTCTCAATAGGAAAACCAAGTATCGTTACAGGGCAATATACTGGTCTTTCAGGCAATATGCTTCGTATGAATAACTTCATAGGAGCTTCTAATTCTGTGGCCCAATCTTTTACTGATGGACCTGTTCAGATTGGTACTGTTTTTAATAATACAAACTTTGGAGCTAATGGTAAAATTCCGGAAGCGATAACCTATAATAGAGCGCTCACCAGTGGGGAAATACAGCAAGTAGAGTCATATCTCGCTGCAAAATATGGTATTACTCTCGATCAAACATCCCCAACAAGTTATGTTGCATCAGATGGATCTACAAAAATGTGGGACGCCACCGGTAATTCCTCATATGATGATGATATTGCTGTTATTGGTCGTGATGATGCGGGAGGACTTAATCAAAAACAATCAAAATCTATTAATACCGATGATATTCTCGCTGTTGGCTTGGGAACTGTTGAGGTGAGTAATGCAGTAAACGCAAATAGCTTTGTCTCAGATAAGTCCTTCCTCTCTTGGGGGAATAATAATGGAACGGTTGGGTGGCAGTTAACTGGAGGGCCAACAAGTCGGAGAATTATTTCTCGTACATGGAAATTTCAAGAAAATAATGGTGACGTAGGTACGGTCAAAATTTCTGTTCCCGATAATAGCGCGGGTGGAATAACTCTACCAATCGAAACTACTAATGTGTATGCGCTTTTGGATGCTGATGGTGATTTTTCTTCTGGCGCAACATCTATAACTCTTACCCTGAATGGTACCAACTGGGAGGGAACAACAAATATTGACCCTAGTACAAAATCATTTCTAACCTTCGCAACAGAAACACCTTCCGTAACTGCTCCTATATTTTATCTCCCGTTTGAAGGTGATTATATAGATGGTACGGGCAATAGTAATGATGGAACTAATTTTGGAACAACCATTGTTACTGATGGTACGAGAGGTCAAGTTGCTGAGTTCACAAATACCGATTACATATCGGTAAATACTACACTTCCAACAAGTTTTACAAAATCAGCGTGGGTTTTTGTTCCAAACGGCACATCAATAGATTATCGTTGTATTATTTGTAATGGATATGGATCTAACCCACAAATCTTCTGGGCAAATGGAGAAGCACTGAAAGCTGGAGATCTTTCGGCTGGGCAAGTAATGTATGTATACGAAGCGATAAATACGTTCCCTAAAAATAGCTGGCAGCATGTTGCCGTAACATACGATACCAATACTAACCGTTACTCTCTTTATAGAAATGGAGCATTAGTTTCTACAGCCATAGCTGGCGTTGATCCAGTAGATACTACTGGCCCGACACTTGTTGGCATTTTCCAGGCCGGATTCTTTATGGGTTGGGAGGGTAAAATGGATGATGTTTCAATGTGGAATACAGCATTAACAGATGTTCAGATCGGTGCATTATATACAGGCGATACAGGGGTGATTCCTCCAACACCAACAGCCCCCGATGCGCCGACAGCATTGAGTACTATTCCTTTAAATCAAAAAGTAAAGTTATATTGGACTGCACCAGTATATAATGGATTGTCTGCTATTACTGATTATCAGATAGAGTGGTCAGTCACCGGATTGAATAGCTGGACCACTTTTACTGATGGAGTGTCTACGACAAGATCCACAACAGTTACAGGACTAGTGAACGGTACAGCATATGATTTTCGTGTGAGTGCTATAAACGCAATTGGAACTGGCTCTCCAAGTACGACCGATACGGAAACCCCTATCAATGTAAACGTACCTGCTCCTGTTTTTTATCTTCCTTTTGATGGTGATTATACCGATGCATCGGGAAATGGAAATAATGGGACAAACTTTTCAAGCGCTATCGTCACTGATGCTACACGAGGTCAAGTAGCAGAATTTGATCATGGTGGAACGGATTATGTTTCTGTCGATGAAGATTTACCACCCAGTTTCACGAAATCTATCTGGGCATTTGTCCCCACAGGAGAAAGCATGTTCTATTTCCATCTTATGTCAAATAATACTGGAAATGTTCTTCAGAATTTTTATCTAAGCTCAACACTATTAACCGCTGGGAACAATCCTGGAGGGCCCATAAATTACGTAAATGATCCTGTCTCTTTCAGCACCAATACTTGGAGTCACGTTGCTGTCAGCTACGATAACGGAACCAACACTTATAAGCTCTACAAAGATGGGATATTAATAGATACAGGAAGCGCTAACGAAGATGCAGATGCAAGCACCCCTACCACTATCGCCAGTGCAGACGGCTCAGTAGGATCTTTTTGGGGAAAATTGGATGATGCAGAAATGTGGAATACCGTACTCGACGATACAGAAATTGCTGCCGTATATGCCGGAGAGACAGGAGTAAGCCTGACTCCAACTGCTCCCGAACCCCCTTATAATATATCAGCTCATCCAGTTGACTCAGCGGTAGATCTTACATGGGATATCCCAGCAGCCAACGGAAGCCCGATCACAGACTACATAATAGAATACTCCCTCGCTGGGATGAATAGTTGGAACACTTTTAATGATGGTGTAAACACAACACTTTCTACAACCGTTACAGGACTCACCAATGAAACAGAATATGATTTTCGTATAAAAGCAGTAAATGGAATAGGGACCTCATCAGCAGGAACAGTCACTGCGATAGCTGGACTTCTTACATATTTTCATGTCATATCAACAGGACAAAGTCTCGCTGTGGGTGCTTTTTCAACCCCTGCACTTTCTTTATCCCAACCTTATAACAACCTTATGTTTGTTGATGGGTTACAAGGATCCATTACTCCATTAATCCCACTTATCGAGACTGGAAATGGATCATTAGAAAGCCCTTCATCAGGAATTGCCAATAGTTTGCGTGCATACGATACACTCCTCCAACGACCGGTAATTGTTGGACTCCGCGCACAAGGAGGTACTAGCTATACTGGATTAAAAAAAGGAACTACCATTTATAATGACATACTCAATCAAGTAAGTACCGCCAAAACTGCCGTTGATGGTTTGGCAGACAATACTTTTTTTAAGACTCTCGGAGTAACACTCGCCCATGGTGAAGATGATCAATATCTTGGGCTCGCATCGAGCTATCAAGCTAATCTAGAAGAATTACAAGCCGATTATGAGAACGACGTTAATGCTATTACAGGAAGCACCGATACTCTTCCTTTATTTATTAGTCAAATGAATACTGGTTGGTCAAGTGAAGTAGCTCTCGCTCAATATGAAGCACATAAAAACAATCCAAATAAAATTATTCTCATCGGTCCAAAATACCAATACAGTTACCACACGGACAATCTCCATCTCAGTAACATAGGATCACGGTACTCTGGAGAAATGTTTGCAAAAGTTATGAAAAAAGTAGTTATTGATGGAGATACTTGGAATCCTCTCATGCCAACTGCCTTAAACAGGAATGGAGCAGTCATTGTCCTTGATTACAATATTCCTGTCGGCGCCCTCGTCCTGGATACTACCAATATGGTACAGCATACCAACTATGGTTTTGAATTTACTCAAACAGGAGGAAATAATCCAAACATAAGTAATGTTCAACTCATAAATAGCGACTCTCAAGTACAAATCACTCTTGATGCAGTTCCTACTGGAACTGATCAGAAAATTCGATATGCATGGACCTGTGGATTGACTCCAGATCCTTTTGCCGGCAGGTGTGCAGACCCAACAGACCCAGACGCAGTAGGAGGGAATCTTCGTGATAGCGATAGTAGTATATCTCCTGCTAGCGATGGAACAGGCCTTCCTCTTTACAATTGGGGCGTAACCTTTGAGGAACCCATAACAGAGATTATCACCGCAGATCTCTCAGTTACCCAAAACGGAGATGAAGCTGGAACACAGAGCATTATATTTACAATCAATCTCTCACAAATCAATACAGGAGGGACAAAAAACTTTGATTTTACGGTTACTGGAGGTACCGCTACTGGAGGAGGAGCTGATTACACAAACAACAATACTCAAATTTCAGTGCTCAATGGTTCCTCTACCGGTACTGCTACCATCACCATAATTGACGACACCCTCATCGAGGGAATTCAAACTGTCACTGGAACTATAAGCAATGCTCCTTCTGGAACCGTCATCGGCGCTAACTCAGATACTGCAGATATTGCCGATGATGACGAGCTTCTTATCGAATTCAACTCGTCGAACTATAATGGTTTGGAGGCAGCGAACACCGGCTTCCCTGTTTTCAGTGTAAGCGGAGCTCAATCACTTTCAGTCATTTCTGTAGAAGTAGCTATAACAGCAAATACTGCTAGTGCTCTAAGTGACTTCACTTTCTCCTCTCCAGTTACTATAAATATTCCAGCCGCCAATTACATAACCCCTCAAACTCTTCCCTTCAGTGGTCTTTCCATTACCGATGACGATATCGATGAAACAAATGAGACAATCAACTTTCTGCTTCAAAATCCAGGGGCAAATATTTCCGTAGGAGCACAGTCAACCACGGTATACACCATTACCGATGATGATACGGCAGGGCTTTCTCCAAACCTCACAGATTCAACTACAGGTGAAAATGGAAGTACCGGAACCATTCAAATGTCTCTCACGTCTCAGCCAGTCGGAGATATAACCCTCAATATTTCTTCAAGTAATACTGCAGAATGTACCGTCCCTAGTTCTATTACTATTCTATCAGCCGACTGGAATACTCCCAGCTCCAATATCATTACTGTAACAGGAATCAATGATTCCTTAGATGACGGAGATCAAACCTGTCTCATCACTGTAACTTCGATTACTTCTACATCTATTTCCGATGCAACATATATAGCTTTATCCAACATCCTTATAGGCACTCTGAGCAATCAAGATGACGATGTAACCGTAAACCAAAGTTCAGGAGGAGGAAGTGCTGATAATTATGGTAGTAATAATAACTCACCTCCCCCAGTCATCGTACCGATTTCCAACATATTCCGTGATGTACCTTCGAATCACCCGAATAGTGACGCCATCCGTTATGTACAGCTGAAAGGGATCATAAACGGTTACCCTGATGGAACCTTCCGACCAGATAACAAGATTAGCCGAAGGGAATTCCTGAAAATTCTCATCGAAGCAACGAGTGATAAAGAAACTATCGAAAACTGTGAAACAACGAAAAAATTCCCTGATGTTGATTACAATGCCTGGGAAGAAAGATATATTTGTGTCGCCTATGAAGCTCAGATTGTCCAAGGTTACGAAGATGGGAATTTCAAACCATCAGATTTCATTACTCTTCCTGAAGCAGCAAAAATTATTATAAACAGCTACAAACTTTCTATCACGAAAACAGATCTTTGGTGGGAAGGATACCTCAAAGTATTCGAAGCCAAAAATACTACTCCAGAAACTATACACGCTCTTTGGGATCAAATAACCCGTGGAGAAATGGCAGAGATTATCTACCGTTTGGATAACAAGATACACAACAAGACCTCTAAAAGCTTCTTAGTACAACGTTAATCTCTCATTGCCTACTTCACTTCTTTCACAATAGTTTCAATTTCCTTCACAAAGGCTTTTTCTATTATAATAGCTGCCTCTCCTCTTGATATAGGATTATTGAAACCAAAAGCTCCAGAAGCATACCCATTTACAAGACCAATTTCTTTACCAAATTGAGCAAATTTCAATTGCCAATCTGAAAGATCATTCGAAGTATCGAGAAACTGTGTTTCAGAATTCAATTCAATACTCATAATATCATTCAAGGTATACCCCATACTCAATAAAACAATCTTCAAAAATTCTGATCGTGAAATACTTTGATTCGGTCTAAATGTGCCGTCACCATAGCCTTGCATCACATTATCTTTCGTTCCTAGTCCCACATAGAAATTTTGCCAAGATGAACTCTGAACATCATTATAATGAGAAGACTCTAACTCAAAATCTTTTCGGTCACACCCACTTGTACTATATAAAATTTTCACTGATTCCGCTCGAGTAACATAAGAGCCTATCTCTAATCTACCATTTTCTTTTCCATTGATTGCGAAAAGTCTATAAAGATTCTGAAAAGCATCACGAGCTACGAGATCTCCAAATTGCGCATCTGGGAAATCTTTGTAAATATCCTTCTGTCTATCGTATTTACATGGAAGAAATTTTTCGAGATCAACAGGTCGAGTCATAAAAGTCTCTATTTTGGGTAAAGATTTTTTGACATCGTGACAACTCGCACATCCTCCATGACCTGAAACAGAAGCGACTTCATTATCTACAATAATGAGAGTAAACACTTCACTTCCATCATTTGGCAAAACTCCCAAACTCGTAGAAGTAAGGGTTATTTCGATTGTCTCAGATCCTTCCGAAGTAACATCATCAATAATTGGCACTACAATGGTTGCTGCTTGAGATCCCGAAGGAATACTTAAAGTGGTCGTTGCATTACTAAAATCAATTCCCGATAATGCAGTACCTCCGGTAAAACTATATGTTATATCAACACTTCCAGGACCAGGATTCAAAATACCGAGATCTATAATCGCTTCTCCGTCTGTAGTTGGTTCAGATGCATCCGTAAGAGTTGAGACAGTCACGAAATTTTCAATCTCTATCTGGTAATCTTCAATCTCACCATCTGGAGCTGATGAGTTAGACGTTAGCCCTCCACCACTATCCATACGAAATCGTGCAAAAGTAACCTCTGGCAATGATGTGATCGGGATCAAAAAAGATAAACTATTTACTCCTCCAGAAAGTACTTCATCAGTAAAAATCTGTTCATTTATATCCAGAAAATCTCCATCTTGATTAAAATCAACCCACCCATTCAAAAACCCACTTCCAGATGCTGTTACATCCAAGGATGTAGATCTACCAGGTTCAAAATCACTCGTAAATACAATTCCATCATCATCATCCCCAGATACAGCACACGTCCCAACTATCTGTGTC
>CAZQCN010000021.1:0-4299 GCA_964592185.1 uncultured Candidatus Peribacteria bacterium | reverse complement strand
GTGTCCCGATACTAAGATCGTCCGCAGTTGCACTACTATTCTGTAAATCCCCTAAATCGGAATCAACGCAATCTCCTAAATAATTCCCTCCAAAAAGATGATATGGACCACTATCAGAATGAAAATCTCCACTCAACGAGTCAAAACAATATGACCTCGACAAAGAGACAGGAAATGGCTGAAAACTTCCCCAATCAAGGGAACAGGAATCATTCCCCCCTTGTGTTGCAAACACTGGAAAGTTCAAAACCCCCTGAGCGCCCAAAGAGCGAAATCTATTATTTTCTAAATCTAAATAGGTTTGATACTCCCTCTCTGTATCCAACAAAGTTCCCGTATTATAATTTCTATAATAAGGATCACTCGCATGCAGCACATCGTCACTCTGAGGAAAGACTACACTATCAATACGAAAAATTTCTGCTGGCACTGAATCACAACTCCCTCCAGCAGTTTTATTTGAAACTTCTGAATTGGTATCCCCAGAAATAGACAAGCTCTTTGGATCAGATTCAAAATTTAAATTTACAGCCCCCATCAAAAGACCAAGTCCCAAAACAGAGGATCGAATAACAGTCAAATGCCTCCGAATAAATTCGCTCGGCATCTTGAGTAATTTACTAAAATCAGAACTTGCTGGAGACTCTTTGGAAGCATTGAATCCCATAAAATTAAAAGTTAAAAAAAGTTACAATTAAAAAATTAGGATACCTGATCTAATATCTTCGAAATAGCCACCTTCCTCATACTCATTTCTGATTTTTCTTCAATCGTCATTTCTCCCAAGGTTCTTCCTTCTGGATTCACAGGAATATCTTCACAAGAAACTGGAACAAAATACGGATCCCAACCAAATCCATTGTCTCCTCTCTTGGGAACAAAATACCCTCGCATCGTCCCACGAGTAAAGAGGCATGATTCCAAGTTCTCAATATCTGAAAGGCATGCCGCGACGGTAACACATCGTCCTTCTATTTTTCGACCTTCAAAAAGTTCCACGAAATCATCGTACGAAATCCCTTCGCCTGGAGTTTCAAAGAAATGTTTTGTATATGGACCCGGCATATTTCCAAACATATCGATCTCCACCCCACTATCTTCGGTCAACACAATATCTCCTGCATGAATCAAACCATGCTTCTTCCCTATCTCTACCGCATCAACAATTTTTTTCTGGATGATTTTCTCAAAACTTCCTTGAATTTCTTCTGGCATATCAGGAATTTTGACTCCTTTCACTTCGAAACCACGTGTGGAGGCGATTGATTGGACTTCGGCGATTTTTCCGGCGTTGCCAGAGAGGAAGACTAACATACTAATGAGTTAAATAAATATTGTAAATTTTATATAATATAAATCAAAAACTAGTATTCCTATCCACAGGATAAGTGTAATAATAAAAGGAATAAGAAATTTCTTACTTCGAATCACTGACCTAAGATTAAAGAATTTGAGATCTCCTAAGACAATATAGTAAAAAGTACCTCTTAATAAATATAGAAAAACAAAGCACAAAAATATTGAAGTTAAGGAGAAAAATAAAGATAGAATGCCCTTTGTCTGAAGACATTGTGATAGAAGATAAGAACTGTGAAAATCATAGCAACCCCTGATCATCCCACTAAAACTTTCACCGAGGAGCAAGGTAGTTATTATCAAAGCAATACTTAAGAATACATACAAAACGACACATAATCTATAGATAGATGAATTTAAAAAATCAGTATTTTTCATGATTATAAATTTTATAAATGAAACTGAAACAATTTAACTAAACAACAATCTATGGAATCAAAAACGTTTTTAAAACAACCATTTCGAGACTTCGCTTCGCTCATACGGAACGCATGTACCTTATGCGTCCCCTACGAAAATACACTTTCTTGGACAGGTTTGAAACCTGTCCCTACCATGACTCATAATTCATATTTCTTCCTTCTCACTTCTTAACGTTCTGATTTCAGATCTCAGATTTCAGACCTCTTTCTATCTCTTTCTATCTCTTACTTCCAGCCAATCCTTCTTTCATTCCTGACTGCGTCTGATAGATAAACTTTCCTTTTTCCGAAAACTCACTGAGTTTCGAGGCTCCAATATATCCTCCTCCTATTTGTAAACTGTTTTTAACCAGAGCGAGCCAGACGCTAATTGGTTGTTTCACAGGGGAAAGATGTCTCTCTCCTTCATCTTTGAATTGAACGATGGCTTTGAAAGGATTCAAAGGATCACGATCTTCAAAAATCTTGGAATTCAACTGATGTCCCAAAGAACCATTTCCAAAGTACTGAGCTTTTACAATCCCACCTTCAATAATTCGTTCGGTTGGTGGTTCCAACATACGACCGATGGCTCCTCTCATTACCCAATCTGCTCCAGCCACAATTGCTTTCACAATATTTCCATTCTCACCTTGAAACCCTCCATCTGCCATGACGGTCAAATGGGAATCAATTGTTCCTTGTTCTCTGAGGTAATCTCGCATCGCTGCCACTTCAATAACTGCTTTTAATTGAGGCACTCCTACTCCTGAAACTGTGCGAGTCTTACACGTACGTCCAGGACCAATCCCCACTTTGACATGCACCCCTTCTTTCAACATCCATTCAGCAGCCTGTGGAGTCGCAATATTTCCTGCTATAACGGGTATATTTTCAAACTTTCCTTTGATTTCATTCTGAACCGTTTGAATCGTCGTCTTGACTGCCAAAGAATCTCCATGAGCTACGTCAATAAAAATAGCGTCTACTCCAACATTCAGAATCGCCTGAGTCCTCTCTCGAACTTCTCCCTGATCACGAGCCCCTACCGCTCCACTCACTACCAATTCTCCTCGAGTATTCAACGCATGTCTGTGTCCATTATCAGTACGAAAAATATAATCAGTACTAATAAATCCTATCGACTTCTCTTGATCTTTGACTAAAACAACATGACTCCTTGATTCTTCGACACATTTCAAAAGTTTTTCATAAGATAAATTTTCCTTTGAAACCGAAGCTTTCATCGAAAGCTCTCTCAAATGCTCTTTAATCGATGATTGAATTTTTCCCGTCTCGGCCGCCATCTTACAATCTGTCCAGAGTATATAGTGAGTAGGATTGACCCCATCTTGACTATAGAACAGGATACTCGTTCGCTCTTTTTTCATCTGAACCAGCGCTTCTTCAAGGGTTTTTTCAGAATTTCGAAGAAACAAACGATTCCAGTCAAAATCGGCATAACGAGGAGTCTTATGATACTGTTTCACATACTGAATTCGTTTCACCTCTTCTTCAATACTCAGATCCCGAGAAATTACTGCCATACCTCCATGTAATGCCATCAAAACTGCTGTTTTTCCATCAACAAAAGGGAAATTTGATGCAACCAGAGGAACCGTCAAACGGATATCTCCAATGGCTATCGTCGTATTCACTTCTGATCGACTTTCCAAATCAGAATAACTTGGTTCAATACAAACATCGGAATATGTTAACGCAGGACTCAATGGTACATTACATTTCTTATATCTATTTTCGAGATATTCTTTGAACTCCATAATTTTTTTTAATATTGAAGACCAGAGGAGATCCTAGCAAAAAAAAGAAGAAGTCAAAACCTTTCTCTTAATTTCTATTTGACGCATAAAAAGCCCCTTCTAAAACAACAAAAAACTAAACTACAGATAGAAGCTTCTTTTTTTGAGTACTTCCAAGAGATATTGGCTTTCGTGGCGAAACTCCCCCTGCTTTTGTATCGTCTACTTTGTATCCTACTCCATGAATAGTATGAATAAGCTGGGTATCAAATCCTTCGTCCATTTTTTCACGGAGCCAACGAATATGAACATCTACGGTCGTATTCAAAAGATTCAAATGATTTTCCCACACCTGTTCTAAAATAGTTGCCCGAGAAAACACCTTGCCTTTATTTTTTGCAAGGAACGTTAACAACTGAAATTCTTTATTTCGAAGATGAATTGTCTTGCCCATACGAACCACAGTATGTGCTCGAGGATCTATAGTCAGATCTCCTAATTGAATCAAATTTTCTCCATGCTCTTTCCCAATATTCCTTCTTACTACCGCCTTTATTCGAGCCAAAAATTCCATAAAAGAAAAGGGCTTCGTTATATAATCGTCAGCCCCTGCTTCAAAAGCCCGAAGTTTTGTCTCCATATCACCCACTGCCGTAAGAAAGATGATAGGAATATCTCCTTTGAGTTTTCTCAAATCATGACACAGATCAATCCCACTCCGATCTGGGAGAATAATGTCCAAAACAACCAAACCATAATTCGTATTTTGTGCTTTTAACAAG
>CAZQCN010000020.1:14018-16149 GCA_964592185.1 uncultured Candidatus Peribacteria bacterium | reverse complement strand
TTATGATATACTACTCAAAATTCTTAGAAAAAACCCTCTTAACTTGTCTTGACCCAAAGTAAGATTCATGATAAAATCGAGAGAGTTTATTTTAGAAACAATTAGAGATACTTATGTTGCGAAATTCAAACCATGCTTTTGTCTTTATATTAGGGATATTAGCTATAATATTCTCATTTTCCTCTCGCTTTGTTGATACTACTCAAGCTGCAAATCATGGAGACATAATCATCAATGAAATTATGTGGATGGGAAGCAACGGAACTGGTGGTGGTGGAGACGCTTCTGATGAATGGCTCGAACTTCGCAATATGACAGGAAGTGCTATTAATTTTGCCACTACCCCATTTACAATTGAAAAAAATACAGGCAGTGGATACTCTCTTATGACCACCATAAATAGTGGGATTATTTCTGCAAATGGATATTTCGTTATCTCACGGCTCAGTGCTGTAAACTCCCGCCTCATCACTTCTGATTTCGTTGACCCTTCCCTCTCTTTGGATAATTCTGATGTGAGCTATCAAATCAAGGACGATCTCGGGAATATTCTCGACGAGATTGAAGATGGATCTGGAGCTCCTTTCGCTGGGACCTATTCTCTTCTAAGCACTATTTTCTCATCTATGGAAAGAAATAACGATCCAGATGATGGGACTCTCGCTTCCGATTGGCACACAGCCAGTCAATCCTCTGGTTTCGACACCTCCACTCCTGAAAAAGGAACTCCTGGGGTAGAAAATACTCCCGTGACTCCTACAAATATCATCGTGACCGCTTCTTCAGCCCCAGCTGTAAACTCTGGTCTTGGAGAAATAGATGTTTCTTTTGATAGCACAGGAAATGACAGTAACAATCTTACATTCAATGTCTATGAAAGTGTCAGTGGGAGTCCATTTACGAATATAAATGGCTCTATTACATTAAATCTTGGTGCCTTCCCTCTCATTACATTCACGAGAAGTAATCTCGATGATTCAACCCTCTACGAATATAAAATTCAAACAATCAATGTAAACGGTTTGGAAAGCAATGACTCTTCAACAAGTGGAGATACAACGCTTGATCGCACTGCTCCTACTTTCACTATTGTACATCCAGGGAATGGTACCAAAACTTCTCTTACTATAACTTATGAATTTACACAAAGCGAATCAGGGACCTACACCTATCTCATAGACAGCAATCCTGGGTCATGCCTTGCCCCACTCGCCAATACACTCATCGCCAATCCAAGCTATGTAATGATTTACCCTTTAGAAGGAAGTCACACAACTTATGTTTGTTTACAAGATTCAGAAGGGAATTATAGTTCAGTACAAAGTGTTACCTTCCCTATTGATGTTCCTCCCGCCATCACCATCACAAACCTTACAAATGGCCAAACCATTTCAACAAATTCATTCACGTTACAAACAAGTATTTATGAAAATCTAGTCCTCAGTTCTGCCACATATCGAATAGATGGAGCTACTGTAACGGGATGTCGAAGTATTATAGGACAACCAAGAAATCTCGGAAACGCTCTTACTGTAAGCGGTTCATCGCCAAATTATACAACCTCAAACCTTATAACAGGCCTTTCTGATGGACAGCACATCGCCTGGGTATGTGCAGGAACAGCGGCATATAATCAAGTTTCTCTTCCAACATCTTCCACCTTTACTGTGGATACAACCGGTCCTTATTTCGATCCTATCACCTACGACCATTTTACTCGAGACACCACCGTCCCGGCTACTTTTGAGGTTGGAGATATAAATGCAGATGCCGACCCGACTACTATCACGGTCACTCTCGACGATGGTATTACTTCCACTCTCTACTCAGTCGCAAACAATGATATCACTTGTACTGGACCAGTCTCTGGAATTTATTCCTGCTCTGTAACGTGGGAGAATCTTGTAGAAGGAAACACCTACGACGTTACCTTTTCTGCAACCGACACTTTAGGAAATACCAGTGATACTGTCGACTCTCTGGTTATCGATATAGAATACCCTTTGGTAAATTCATGGACTTTTGATAATGGATCAGTAGTCGATTACACAGATGTACCCTTCTTTGATGGAATATATAGTGTCGCTGTAACAGCAACTGACAACGATCAGGTGAGCGCTATAAATCTATA
>CAZQCN010000020.1:0-13975 GCA_964592185.1 uncultured Candidatus Peribacteria bacterium | reverse complement strand
CTCATAAACACGAGTGGCTCTCTCTGGGAAGTTACTTGGGACACATCCCTTCTCGATCCATCAGATGATTACAGTATCAAAATAATTGCCAGTGATCGTGTTTCTAATGACACAGTTCTTCAAATAGATGATCATATTATGGATCATGAAGACCCTCTCTTTACTATTGACTTCGGCGCACCTATAAATTCTCAAATAACGGGAAACCCAACCGAAACTGAAATTTTTGTGTTCTGGACAGAAGCTCAAGACGATATCGACGATACCTACAATCTAGCGAACCATGGATCTATCAATGATTCTTACCGTATTGAGTATGGAATTTCCGGATCATTCGATGATTCCACCACCATCACAGGAAGTATTCATAATACCTTAATTACAACATATTTAGGAGCCCCTCTTGTCGATGGGGTTGTATATGAATTCCGAGTGATAGCTATCGATTGGACGGGAAATGAAAGTCCTCCTTCAGACACACTGACAATATCTCTCGACAGTAATGTTCCTGCCCTATCTCTTGGAAATATTTCCTATTCTTTATCAATATATTCAAGTGGTTTCCAGGGAGCTTGGGAACAACTTTCCAACAATACCATTGATTTATACAATATATATTTTAGAGAAAATCCTCCTTCATACTATTCTGGGGTTCTTGCAACAATAGATCATAATACTGATATTCAAAAAACATATAATTTCCCTGACCTTACTCTCGGAACCTATTATTGTAGTCAAGTGAGCGCTATATACCCTATGGAAATCGGAACTACGAATGTATTCATGAATTTTGAAAAATTTTCAAACGAAGTATGTCGTCGATACTTTCATGGAGGAGGGTCTGATGCAGTGAATCCCGGAGATTTCTCTGGTGGTGGCGGCGGCGGTGGTGGTAAATTCACCCCCCTCAATGTTGCAAAAAAGGAATTAGAAAATCAGGCCCCTTGTCTTTACACTTTCACCGATATTGATAAAAATCCATACAAAGAAGCTATAAATTCTGTTTGTAGACTCGGCATTATGACAGGGATTTCTCAAAACGATGGTTCGAGAATTTTCAATCCACGAGGAAACCTCTCACGAGCTGAGCTCGCAAAGATTCTTATCGTTGGGATCAATGGTTCAAATCAAGATTTTACTGGATACTATGGCACCGAACCTGCGTTCCCTGACATATCTCGTTTCACCTGGCAAAATGGCGCAACCTACATTGCCAAATCTATGAAACTCATGAATGGCTACGAAAATGGAAACTTCGGCCCAGATGATTCTTCTAAACATCTTGAAATTATTAAATCTCTCATTGATGTTTCAAAATTACCTATCGAAAAAAATGAAATCTCTTCGATTCAACTCTCTCCGACTCTCTCTCTTACTGATTGGCAAAAAAAATACCTCAAAGCCGCACTCTACTACAAAATTATCGCTACCCCTTCCACATTCCACTCACCGAATTCACCTCTCCCTCGTGATCTCATCGCTTCCTACATCCTCAAAACTCTCGAAGCAAAAAGAGCCTACGAATTATCACCGAAAGAGTAATTCAAACTTTATATCTCAAAATCCAAAATCATCGGTAAATGATCAGAAGCTTCTGAATACGGAACTTGAAAATTTTGTACGATAATTTCAGGTGAGACAAAAGTATAATCAGCGAATTTTTCGGGTTTGCCATAGAGTTTTGAACGCGTTGTTTCAATCTTATATTCCTCTATCAAATCAACCATTCCTCCTTTAAGAATGCCAAGACTTTCCGTATCTTTTCGTAAATTAAGATCTCCACAAAGAATCTTGGGATGTGAAATTGAATCCATGATTGTTCTAATTTTTTGAGACTGCAAAATCCGATCTCCAGAGTCAAACTTCCCTCCTCCATTCCAGAGACCATGGTAGTTCAAAACTGAAAACAAATTTCCATCTTTCTTTAAGGTAAGATTTTGGATACAACGAGAAACTGATTCTTCTCCAGTATCAAACAAAAAAGGTTTACCTCTTTCTCCCACAATAAAAGGATCATCAAACGAAATCACATCAATACCTTTTTTCACAAAACAGGCTAAACCAAAACCTGATCTCAGTTCTGGGTAATGAATATTTGCTTCATCCATAACCTGAGAATAAAAATTGAAAGCGTCTGGGAAAAAAGAACTAAGATTTTTTTCGGTAATAACCTCTGAGAAATATGCAAACGAGTTTGGGGAAAAAGAATGGAGACTCCCGTACAAATCGGCTCGTGGGTACTCTAAATAAATATCTTTTTCATCAGTTTTAAAAACTTCTTGAAAGCAAAAAACATCAGTTGAATCTGAATATTCTGTGATAAATTCAATCAAATTATCATATTTTTTCCCTCCCCATATATTGAATGAAATAAGACGCATAGAATATTTTTTAACATAATGGGGACGGGCTATGTGACCGTCCCCTACAGAATTTTAAATCTTTGATTTCTGTACAGACGCAGATTTTGCGTCTCTGCAGTCTCTGCAACGCCTAGGCTTCCACCAACGTCGCTTTATGACTCGCTGCAATCTTTCCGCTCTCATCAATCTTTATTACTTTGACCTTGATAATCTGACCAACTGATACCACATCTTCGACACGATTTACCCGTTCTCGAGCAAGCTCAGAAATATGGCACAAAGCATCGGTTCCAGGAACGAGCTCTACAAAGGCTCCGAAGTCAGCGATACGAGTAACTTTTGCATCATAGACTTCACCAACTTTTATTTCCTTGGTAAGCATTTTAATCCAATCTTCAGCTTTCTTCGACATCTCAGCGTCATTGGAAGTGATCGAAACAATTCCATCTTGTTCAATATCAATAAGTACTCCAGTCTCTGCAGTAATTTTATTAATAGTCTCACCACCCTTTCCAATAATAAATCGGATCAATTCAGGATTTACTTTGAAAGAAATAATTCGTGGAGCATATTTCGAAAGCTCCGCCTTCGGTGTTGAAATAACGTCTGTCATTGCCTTCATGATAACTCCTCTCCCTGCTCGCGCCTTGGAAAGAGCATCTTTTACGATGTCCATTTTTAACCCATGAACTTTCATATCTACCTGGATAGCGGTAACTCCTTTTTCAGTCCCAGCAACCTTGAAATCCATATCTCCACCAAAATCTTCGATATCCTGTAAATCAGTAAGAACCTTGTAGTTCCCAGATTCCTTATCAATCATGAGTCCCATCGCCACTCCGGCAACCGGACGAATAATAGGCACTCCTGCGTCCATAAGAGAAAGGGTTGATCCACAACATGCTGCCATAGAACTCGAACCATTTGATTCAAATATTTCACTCACCACACGGATAGTGTAGGGAAATGTTTCCTTCGGAGGAAGTACGGGAAGCAATGCTTTTTCAGCCAAATTTCCATGTCCAATTTCACGATTCCCTGTCATACGACGAGTGTTGATATCACCAACTGAAAATGGAGGGAAATTATAATGATGCATATATCGTTTCGTTGTTTCTTCTTCCATATTATCAATAGTCTGAGCTTCACCTGGACCACCCAAGGTAGTGATTGTCAAAGCTTGAGTCTCACCTCTTTGGAAAAGAGCAGAACCATGAACACGAGGAAGAACCAAAGTAGAAATGGAAATAGGACGAATTTCATCAAGTCCTCTTCCTCCAACTCGCCTTTCTCGATTTAAAATATTATCTCGAATCACTGATTTCAAAACCTTTTCAAACAATTCAGCAAGTTCAGATGATTTTTTCCCTTTTTCAGCATCATCAACCCCTTGAGTAAGTTTCTCAACAATTTCTTTCTTGAGATTATTAATAAATTCCTCTCGTTCTTGTTTTCCTAATTTTCCATAGATATATTCGATAGAAGCATTCGTTAATTCTTTTACCTGAGCGTACAAATCCTTATCATAGGACACTTCTTCTACGATCATTTTTGACTTTCCAGCCTGAGAAGTAAGATCAGAAATAAGTTTCAAGATCACTTGATTCTGAGCAACAGCGAATTCAATAGCCCCAAACATATCTTCTTCAGGAACTTCATTTGCTCCCGCCTCCAACATTATCATTCGATCTTCGAGAGAGGCAACAATAACTTCCATATCACTCAAAAGTTGTTCTTCGTGGGTTGGATTGAAAATAAAATTTCCATTTGCTCTTCCCACACGACTCATAGCAATATCTCCGACTACCGGCGCTCCAGAGAGAGCCAAACAAGCAGAAGCAGCAATAGCTCCCACCATATCAGGACTATTCACACCATCAAAAGATAAGACAGTAAGAATAAGTTGCATCTCATGATGAAAATCCTTTGGAAAGAGTGGCCGGATCGCACGGTCAATAGCACGAGCAGTCAAAATTGCTTCGTCAGCCGGACGTCCTTCTCTCTTGATAAAACGAGATCCCTTAATTTTTCCAGAAGCATAAAATTTTTCATCGTAATCAACTTTCAAAGGAAGAAAATCAACTCCTTCTTTTGGATTTTTCGAAATAACAACTGTACCAAGAACAGTAGTCTCGCCGTAAGTAACGAGAACAGATCCAGTCGCTTGACGAGCAAGCCGACCGGTTTCGAGTGTAAGAGTTCTTCCTCCTACCTCGGCAGAAACACGAATTGGTTCCATAGAATAAAGGTTATATATAATATTATTCCATTCTATGAGAACAAGGGAAGAGGGCATAAAATGTATGCACTCGAGCTCCGGCTCTCATGGAATGAAGAAAAAAACCGCTTCAATTTCTTGAAGCGGTTCGTTGAATCTATTTTTTAGAAGGCTTTTTAGCAGCTTTTTTTGGAGCTACTACAGGAGCTTTTACTTCCACTCCTTCATCTTGCTTTGCTTCAGCAATTTTCGCCTTATCTTTTTCATCAGAATGATATCTGAGATTGAGTTCCTGAGAAATACGGAAATATTCCGCTTTGTCAGTCTCTTCGAGGTAACGAAGAAGTTTCTTTCGTTTTCCTACGAGCATCAATAATCCTCGACGTGAGTGATTATCCTTTTTATGGAGATCTAGATGTCCAACAAGCCCATTGATACGATTTGTAATAATCGCTATTTGTACTTGTGGAGATCCAGTATCACCTTTGTGGGTCGCAAATTTTGCGATGATCTCTTTTTTTTCATTGTGAGTCATAACACCAGATTAAAATATAAATGCACAAAAAAAGTGCGACCCCATCCTATCACAAGCTCCATTTCTTGCAAAGCCTCACAATCCAGTTTCCAATGACAAAGCAATATACTGAACTCTATCAACAATAGAATCCAGATACTTTTTGCACCCCCTCCTCCGATGTGCAGGAAGTTCTTTGTACATAATTTCTGTAGCCGACTGAATTATTTGAAGATAATTCTTGATCTTGGAAATATCAGTAAACATAAGGCAATGGTAAAGAAATAAAAAATATTGAGGGAGGAACAAAATATATTGCATGCATACAAAAACAAATAAATAGAAAAAAACAAAGCCTCTGAACAACATCATCTTTGCAAACAGTCAAGATAGCCAATAAATTCCAAAAACAAACCGAACAACAAAGAAATTGAACACAATCACTGTTCAAAAAATGTCAATCAATTTAAAGAAATTTTAATAATGAAATGATAGCGTGATATCTCGTGAATAATTTGTCAATTTATGGAAACATTTTTTCCTCTTGGTATTCACAAACATTTTGTTCACCTCGGGCTCAACGAAACACAAATTCGTATCCTTGAGACCATATTTGCACTCAAAAATCTCAGTGCCAAAGACCTCCAGCTCAAAACCGAATTTCCAAAATCTACCATTATCTACTCTCTCAATCGGCTCAAAGAACTCCACCTCATATCAAGTCATCGGGATGGACTCAAGGAATACTACCATCTCGAGACCTTGGAACATCTCGATCACGTACTCCGACAAAGAGCACAAGAAGAAATCAATACTATTCAAGGGAAATATGATCACATCAAACACTTTTGGAGAGAATCAAGTTTTCCTAGTAGCACTCCAAACCTCACCATGTACCAAGGAAGTGAAGATATCCTCAGTATGTATCAAAACATTCTAGAGAATATGCAGACACAAGTGATTCTCATCAATGGAAATGCTTTTAATTCACCACAGATTCTCAGTCGTTCAGACATTTCTCATCTCTCAATTCGACCACAGCTGCCTTTTGAAAGGCAGCTTTTTTTGTATCACAATCGACTCGCCTGTATTGAAAATAAAAACAACTTGCTTATAGGATATATACTGGAAAATACAAATATTGAAGATATTATTTCAAAGTTAGTCAGAGACTAGAAGAGAGAAAAAATTGAAAAAGAAAAAAAGAAGAGTATGATGGGAAACTTTCTTATATTTTCATGAATCAAGAAAAAACACATCATACAGATTACGATGTCATGATTGTCGGTGGCGGCCCTGCGGGAATTGCTGCGGCTATTGAAGGGGCAAGACAAGGATTTAAAGTCCTGATTATAGAACAATCAGAATATTTCGGTGGACAAGAAGTAACGGGAGTTTTTCTTTCAAAAGGAGCTTCTCGGACTCAAAATATTAAGAAATTTATCGAAGAAGAATATCCGGCATTTCAGAAAGAATATCATCAAAAAATCAAAAATCTCTTCAAAGAACTCGGAATCGACTCTCTACATGGAAGAGCCAGCTTAGATAAAGGAAAAATTTCTGTAACAAAACATGAAGAGACAGATTCGAAGAACATACAAAGATCTGAAAATACAAAGATTATTTGGGCTACGGGATCTCAGCCACGAAGGCCAGAAAACACAAAAGATTTCGAAAATATATTTGATTCATCAAATGTAGCAGAACTATTCAAAAGTCTTATTAAAAATCCAGAACAAAACATTGCTATCATAGGCGGAGGAGTCACTGCCACTGAGTATGCTTTTGCTTTGGCAAAACAATTCCCATTATCTGAATTCAAACTTATCAGCAAAGGGAACGTATATGAAAAAATTCCAGAATTTTTACAGGGAAAAGTGAAACAACCAGACAATTTAAAGTTTATAAATGAAAAAGCATATAATTATGAGCAAATAAATGAAAATATAATAATCAAAGACGAACAAGGCAAAGAAATTTATAAATCACATAAAGTCCTCCTCGGAATTGGAAAAGAACCAACTGATAATCATGCTCCAAGACCAGAGAATTATATCAAAGAATTCTGGAAACAGGATCAAAACTATGAATACATTACGTATCTTGGAGATGCTCTTACAAACTTAGTAGCCGAAGCTCGCTACTCTTTCCAGTCATTTTGCGCCCAGCAACAACCTGATTCCAAGCCAAAATTTGATATTCCAGGAATTAGCTATTTCCCTGAAAAAGAATATGCCACCATAGGGAATATCACTCCAGAGAAAACAGTCCTAGAATTTGAAATAGACAACAAAGAAGGAGCCATCCAATTCTTTCTCGACAATAATAATAACCTCCAAGGAGTCGGAATAGTCAGTAAATCAGCGTCTACATTCATTCATGTCTTCCAGTGGTATATTGGAAAACCAATACATGAATTTATGCTTTCTCCTTTTATTCAAAGTGAATTTGGAAAATCTATCCAATCTTCATGTAAAGAATTGATCAAAATTGATGACGAAGAAAAAAAGCCCTATAAACAAAAAATAGTAGAAAAAGGGAATAAGATTGAAAGCAATATTTTTTTATTACCTTTTGCGGAAATAAACGGTAAAGAAGCTCCATACATGGAAGTTTCTATCTCAAATAAAACCATAGTGGCCCTTACCTGTTACAGTACAGGAAGAGAAACCCTCCAAGATATCACCAACCATTTCATTGGCAAAACCATCGAAGAAATCTACGCTCATCCATTTGCCAGTCCGAGCTATGCGGAGGCATTCAGAGAAATAGCTATCAAACTATTTATACAAGATAGAAAAAGTGTCTAGAATTGATTGCAAAAAAATGAATCAAAGGTCACTTCTTCTGCTTCCAAAGTTTCCTCCTGCAAATCCATACAACAAAAAATACAAACAAAATCGATCCAATAAGAATATCTATTAAAGGTCTAAATCTACTTTGAGTCGGTTTTTGAATATCATCATATATTATTGAAGGGACCTCATTCTCCTTTGGAAGAAAATCAAGCTTCGGAATACACGAATCCTTGAAAAACTCACACATTGTGTCGAGATATTCTCGAGTCTCTCGAACCTTTTCAAAATCCGGATCCTCTTCCATTTTCTTTCGATAGAGATCTTTTTCGTCTGTTTCAGTAAATAGCTTCTTAATATTTTGGAATACAGCAGAATCATTCCCACGGAGGGACTCAACAGAAATCAGGTTATAAAGAGCTAAGGTATAGGGTTTCTCAAAAGTATTGGCATAGTACGCCGCAGCAAAAAATTCCGAAGCAACATCATAATTTTTCTTTTGGTAATATTCGAAACCAGTATCGTTCAAAGATCTTGAAATATCAGGAAATTTCAAAGCTTTCCCAACCGAAACATACGCCCTTTGTTCATCCTCAGGACGAAAAGAAGTCATATCAAAAAATGGCTTTTTTGCTGAAAGAAAAGCACTGTCTGGCAACTCTATTTTGAAAATTTTGTATGTATCCTCCCAGTATCCTCCCATTTCAGGACAGTCACTATGATACGTAGAAATAACTCCAACAACAAAAGGAAGTTCATCTCGTCCATACATTCTCATGTGAAATGGAAGCTTTATAGAACTTGATAGACACGATAATGAAGCAACATCCTCAATACGATTTCCATCGATAATAAAATCTTGATTCCATTTAATTTCACCAAAATATGATCCAAGATCTTTATACTCAAATGTTACATTTTCAATCATTACAGAAACCTTCTTCATATCCACCAAATACAATGGTTCAGCTTCTTTTTCTAATTGTGATCTCTTGAGAAGCAAATCCTGAGACCCATCCGAATTTTCCGAATCACAGTATGGAACAACAATCTTCTCCTTAAATGAAGTCATATCTACTCCTATAACATTTGATTCACAAGGATTCCCTCCCTCATAACGATAAAAGAAATATAAAAGATTCTTCTTCAAATCCATAGAAACATTTTCAATAAACAACTCTCCCCCACTCGTCGCAGAAGAATTTTGAGGAAGACAAAAGAGAGAGAAAATGAAAGTAATTACAAAAAATGAATATCGAAAAAAGTTCATAATCCTCATAAAACATATTATTAAAAAAGACGAGATCCTGAATCCAGTTCAGGATGACAGTATAAAAGCATACAATAGGTAATTTTAACCTTTTACCTTCCCTACGTCCCCATCCTCCAATCTCCCAGATAGGCTTTCTGTTCCTCCGTCAACGCATCAATCTTTATGTCCATCGCAACCAACTGCATTCGTGAAATCGTATCGTCAATTTCTGGTGGAAGAGTATAGACTTTATTTTCAAGCTTTCCTTTGTTTTTTACAAGGTATTCGCACGCAAGGGCCTGACCACAAAAAGAAAGTGACATGACTTCTGAAGGATGTCCTTCGGCACAAGCCAAATTCACGAGACGACCCTCTCCAGTAAGAAATATATGTTTTCCATCAAGCATGTATTCATCAAACAATGGTCGCACTCGACGTTGAGATGAAGAAGATTGTTTCAGAGAAGGAACGTCAATTTCTGCATCAAAATGTCCAGAGTTGGCAAGAATAACTCCATCTTTCATCTGTTTCATATGCTCAATACGAATCACATGTTTATTTCCCGTCACAGTTATGAAAACATCTCCAATTTTTGAAGCTTCTTCCATCGGCATCACTCGAAATCCATCCATCACCGCTTGAAGAGAACAGAATGCATCAACTTCTGTGACGATAATGTTTGAACCGAGTCCACGAGCCCTCAGAGCCACTCCTTTCCCACAACTTCCATACCCGAGAACTACAACCGTCTTCCCTGCCCAGAGGAGATTGGATGCACGGGTAATTCCATCGAGCGTCGATTGACCGGTTCCATAATAATTGTCCATCAAGTGCTTGGTCTTATTATCATTCACGGCAATCATTGGAAACTGAAGTGCAGTATCTTTTTCCATCGCCTTGAGTCGAAGAATTCCTGTGGTCGTTTCTTCACACCCTCCAATAAGAGAAGGAATTAAATCTGTATAATTCGTATGAATTTCACTCACCAAATCGCACCCATCATCAATCGTAATATCCGGTTTCTGATCTAAAACGGCTCTCAAATATTTGTAGTAATCTTCCTGAGTCTCCCCTTTGTACCCAAAAACTTCGACATTCTCTTCTTCGGCCAATGCAGCCGCAACATCGTCCTGAGTTGAGAGAGGATTACAGCCCGTGATTACTACTTTGGCTCCACCAGCTTTCAAAGTTCGGACGAGTACCGCCGTTTCTTTGGTGACATGAAGGGCCATTCCAATAGTTAGTCCAGCAAAAGGTTTCTCTTTAGAAAATCGTTCTTGCACTTTGAGAAGTGCTCCCATATTCCTTTGAGCCAGTTCAATGTTCATGAGACCTTGAGGAGCGAGTTCGGGGTGTTTGATTTCAGACATAGTGAAGTGAATAATTATATGAAGACAAGGTACCGTGAGTGGTTGGAAGATTCAAAGGTTTCAAGGAGAATTTCTGGACAAAATATGGATTTTATGATACTATAGGGTGAATCTTTATTTATGAGTCAGCTACATCAAAATCATCAAATTCCCCATCACGAAAACACTCCTCCATTAGAAGGTATTACTGGAAATAATCTTCAGGAACAACTCGCCATAGTAGAGAGTAGGTTGGATTTTGGAATAGCTGTAGGAAACCAAGAAAAGGCACAAAAAAACTTCTTACAGAGAATCGGATCAGAAATATATAATAGATTGAAAAGTATAAAAAAAGTAGAAAAGCAAGATGCAATGGCAAAGCGCCTTTTGGAAGCGGAAGAGTTTATACAAGGAAAAACTTTAATACATCAAACTCAAATTGATCACTTAAAAGGAATGATCCCTACAACCGATGACAAAAGCCTTAAAACAAAATGGAGTAAAGAGCTGGAAGAAATGGAAAAAAGCTTTGAGGCCCTGATAACATTTAAAAATTTCATAGAAACTCTAAAAGCTACGTGGGAAGGAGGAGGGTTTGGAGGGAACGAGGAAGGAATAAGCAAGACAGAACATACCATCATGCAAAGCCTCAGAAAACTCTTTGCCGCAGGAATACCTGCATCTTTTCTGACTATTATAACTCTATATATAGGAGCTTTTTCAGGAGCAGTAGAGTCCAGCAATCTCGCTCCTACCCTAGGAATTGCATTCGGAGTCCCTTTCATAGGAAAGCTCGCTATGGACAAAATATTTAAAATGCGAGCAGAAAAAAAACTAAAAAACATTCTTCTACAAACTTTAGACCTCAATACACTAGTAAAATCAGCCGAGTGGCAGGGTATCAAAGGAATGCATGATAACCTTCCTACGAAAAGAAAGTCTTATGAAATGAATGATCGAAAAATTAGACCTTACTACTACCAATATTGTAAAGAACCATTAGAAAATCCGACTCTACAGGATATGTATGCATTTTATGATAATCGTGTTGCCGAGAATAGAAAAAGTAAAAAACCGTGATTATTTTCACCTTGCACCAAATAGAAAAACAGATACTATTTTGGCAAGTTGATAGAAATATATTTCCGATCGCCACTCCCTCACTCCCGCCACATTCATCATCCTCATCAAAGACAATCAAGTCCTCCTCTCAAGACGATTCAATACAGGATATCGAGATGGAGAATTTGGTCTCCCTTCAGGACATGTTGAGAAAGATGAAACACCACGAGAAGGAGCGATTCGAGAAGCCAAAGAAGAAATTGGTATCGATGTAAAAATTGAAAATCTCGAATTTGGTACTCATATGTACCGCCTACCAGAAAATGGACCATTTTGGGTTGATTGGTATTTTATCTGCCGAAAATGGGAAGAAACACCGATCAACGCTGAGCCACACAAGTGCAGCGAGGTAACATGGTTTGATATAAACAATCTTCCTGAAAACACCATTCCTTATGTCAAAGAAGCCATTCATCTTTCATTGAAAGGAATTCCGTATTCGGAATGGACATGGGATAAATATTGATTTGTAGGGAACAGGCATGCCTGTTCCCTACAAATGGTCATCCAAATTTTCTTGAAACGTTTTTTCCAAACGTTCTTTTACTTTCTCCAAAGTAATACTTTGATTTTGCGTTTCATCGCTTTCGATTGCAAAGGATGCGAGAATCGTACCCACTTTCATTCCCCAAACCAGATCCGTGTCATTCATAATAGAATACAAAACTCCCGCACGATACGCATCGCCACACCCCGTTGAATTCACAATGGCTTCAGGAACAGCAGCTATCACATGACACGAGGAAGCCTCTGGCACAATCAGCTTTGAACCTGCATCTCCAAGTGTAACAATCAATGTCTCAGAAATATCTTCCATCCGCTCATGAGTAATAGTTAATTTCTCTTGAGCCATTTCATATTCATACTCATTGAGAATAACCAAATGAGCTGTCGCAATATCTTCAATAAGCTCCTCCCCACTCCACAGAGGAATCATTTGCCCTGGATCAAACACATACGGAATATTTTTTTCTCGACATCGTCGCACGGTAAGCCTCATAGCTTCTTTATCTCCGTTTGGAGAGACACAAACCATCTTCGGTTCATATTCCCTCACATCGCATCGATCAGCATGAATGAGCGCTCCTGGATGAAAAGAAATAAATTGGTTTTGTTCCACGTCGGTTATGATGTGAGCGGTAGCTGTTTTTTCTGTGCTGTGGTAGAGAGCTTCCGTCGAAATTCCCAGATTGCTTAAATATTCTCTATACTCAGCTCCGTCCTCTCCAAGAGCCGTAAGGATTGTCGATTGAACGCCAAGAATATTCAAATAATACGCAATGTTCCCTCCCACTCCTCCAAAGGTCTTCGCATACTCCTCTGTCAAAACCGACAAATGAAAATGTGCAGAGTTATTTGGAAGCACTTCACGAAATTTCTGTGAAGTTTTGAGGAGGTGATCGTAGGCAAGAGAGCCAAAGAGAAGAAGTTGATTATTCATTTTTTAAATTTTTTACAAATTATATTTCGTCAAAACTTTCCAGCAAATATAGCTCGCGACAATAGTAAGTGTATATGCCAAAAGAAACCCAAAACCTACACCAAGCCATTCCGCAATATACCGAAAGGCTACCATAAACAACATAACAATAAAAACACCTATCGGCATTTTTCGGAAAATTTTCAAAATCATTGGTACTCCGTATTTCTTATGGATGAGAATAAGAGTGAAAGTAAAAACTGCTGGGAACATACTGGCGGCAGCTCCCCAATACATCCCTCCTATTTTTGCAATCAACACCACCAAAGAAATCGCCAAACCGGCACCCAAAGAACGTAGAATATTTTCCTTCCACGAATAATTTACCGCTACTACTTGCTGATATTCCTTTCTATTCAAAAGATAATAGGCTCCTATGGCTGAGAACATAAAAATTAAAAACGCAAGAAAAAAATTATGAAACTTGAATTGCATGAAAACAGCAACACAAATAAACCAATAAGAAAAAGCCCCTAAAATAGAGAGAAAAATGGAAAATCGAGATTTTAAAGTCAATGTAGCTATTTGAACGTAAACATAGACATAAAAAAGTGTAATAGAAAGGGCAATAAGTGCCACGGGAACAACTTCAGAAAGAACAGCCGCTGATCTGTTTATAGAAATAAAAAGTAAGCCCAACGCACTCGTTGAAGGCAAGGCAATAATAATTCCGGCAATTTTTTCATTTACTCTTTCAGATAAAAAAATAAGAAAAGCCACAAACGCTCCTCCTATAAAAAATGATACAATAAATTGAATAAGAAAAAGTCTATCCATATATATTTTAGATTCTTTGAAATCTTGGGACGATCTCCCCTTCAATCTCCACTTCTTCGACAAATTCCTTCAAAGGTCTATCAAAAATAGGCTTTTCTCCCAAGT
>CAZQCN010000019.1:13806-16877 GCA_964592185.1 uncultured Candidatus Peribacteria bacterium | reverse complement strand
TTCCTTTTATACTTGTTATTTTATTTAGTCTTCTGCTTACTGACTGTTCACTTAGATTGAACTTGTTGGCCCATCCAAAAGTAGTGCTAAACTTTATCTTTTCCTTAATAAAAAAGCCATTTTTATCAGCTTTTATAAGGTGACTAAAACCTGCTTCTTGTTTTAGGTTTTCCATAATTTCCGATTGATCAGCTTTTTTAATTTTTTTGTTTTTTTGTTTTACACCTCTATATGTTAGAGCATCTTTTAAATAATCGCTTCCATTCACTGTTTCACCGTTTTGAGAAGTTATCGATAGATCTTTTATAATTAAGGCAGTTAGTTCTGCTTCCGATAATCCTGTTTGATACTTCTCTCCAAGGTGAGCCTGTGCAAAAGCCTGTAGGTCGTAAAGTACGTTTTGAGAATTTGTATAGTAGTTTTTATCTCTTAATTTTTTTAATATTTCTTTATCTATATGATTTCTAAGAGCCTTTATTGCTTCTTGCATATTCAACCAACTACTCCAGTCTAAGGTGTTGAGATCCTGACATAGTTTTTCTTGTTTGAGTGGTGTGGATAATTTATTTCCCCTTTTAAGTAATTCAAATACCCACTGATCACTCTCTGGATCTTTAACATACTTCAACATGAGTTCTTTCACTTGATTTCTTAACTTAGGGATTTCAAAAATTTCGAGATCGAACCGAGTATCAGAATCCAAATCAGCTTCCTGAATCTTTTGCATCAGAATAGCCTGTGCTGAATCAAGAAACGCTTCGAGATTTGAGAAATCTATTTTGTTCTCCATAAAAGATGTTTACACAATAGAACTGGCAATCTTCACCAAGGCTTGAATGGTATCTTTTTGTTTTCCTCCGTCTTCCTGTCTATTTTTTGAGAATCCTAACTTTCGAGATGCATTTCTGAGATAGGTTGTTCCTGATACTTTTTCTCCATTTGCACAAGTTACATCATTTTCTGAGAAATGAGATGTGTTGAGCATTAATAGTGATTGCCCTTTGATATACTTTTCTTTGAAAACAATCTTAGAGAGTCCTTCTAAATCGTCGTTAATATTTCGAGCATTAGTATAATATTTTTCGTCTCGAGGAGTATATTCTTCTACTTTGATACCGACAGTTCTGAGTAATTTTTTAAGTGCTTCGTTCTGTTTTGCAGTATCTTCTTTTCTATTTTTTGAAAGCTTTAATTGTCTGGCTGCATTTCTCATATAAGTTATACCTATTACTTTTTCTCCATTTGCACAAGTAACTTGGAGTGATGAGATATTCTGGATAATTAATTTTTCAATGGGTACCTTTGCTTGTACAGAGAAAGCTTGGAGATCACTCTGTACCTTTTGAGCATTAGTATAATATTTCTCGTCTCGAGGAGTATATTCTTCTACTTTGATACCGATACTCTTGAGTAATTTTTGAAGTGCCTTGTGTTGATTTTTGCCATCTTCTATATCATCCTTTGAAAATTCTAACGCACGAGATGCATTCTTGAGATAGGTCGGGCCTATTACTTTTTCTCCATTTGTACAAGTAATTTGTAATGATGAAATGTTGTGGGTATTTAATTTTTCAATGGGTACGTTTGCTTGTATAGAGAAAGCTTGGAGATCACTCTGTACCTTTTGAGCATTGGCGTAATAGTCTTTATCCCTTAATTTCCCCAATATTTTTTCGTTTATAGTATGTCTGAAAGTTATTATTGTTTCTTGCATGTTCAACCAATTGCTCCAGTCTAAAGTATTGAGATCGTGACATAATTTCTCTTGTTTGAGTGATTTAGAGAACCTATTTACCCTTTTGAGTAATTCAAACACCCACTGATCAGTCTCTGGATTTTTGACATACTTCAAAATAATCTCTTTCACTTGTTGTCGTAGTATAGCAATTTCAAAAACCTTAAGATTGAACTGGGTATTAGTATCTAAATTAGCTTCTTCTATCTTCTGCATCAGAATAGCCTCTGCAGAATCGAGGAAGTTTTCGAGATTTGAGAAATTGATTGGAGATTCCATAATAATTATTTTGTAATTCTGGAGTTTGCAATTTCTATTAGTTTTCTTATAGCAGCTTTATAATGGATTTTGTCTTCTTTGTGACTTGTTGAAAGGCCAAGTTGGCGAGCAGCGTTTGTAAAGTAAGTCTGTCCTTTCACTGTTTCTCCATTTGCACAAGTAATCTCTATGGAGTTAGTGTTGCTGGTATTTAATTGACCAATTTCTATTTCTGCTTTATCCGTAAAAGCTTTAAGGTCATGAAAGGCATTTTTAGGATTTAAATAGTAATTTTTATCTCTTTTTGAAAATTGATTAATCTTTGCAATTTCCAATAAAGCTCTTAGAGTCGCTTTTGTATTTTTCTTACTTGCTTTACCTTGAGAAAGTTTAAGATTTCTGGCGGCTTTGTGTATATATGGGGTTCCTTGAGTTGTTTCCCCATTTGCGCAAGTAATGGTAATACTGTCTATATTGTTCGTATTTAATTGACCAATTTCTATTTCTGCTTTATCCGCAAAAGCTTTAAGGTCATGGAGTACGTTTGCGGGGTTGCTGTAGTACTTTTCGTCTCTGGGAAAGTACTCTCTAACCTTAAATTGAGCTACTTGAAGAAGCTTTATAAGTGCTTCATTCTTTTTTGTAACACCGAATTGTATAGCAGCATTTTCTAGATATGTTTGTCCTTTGACGATTTCCCCATTTGCACAGGTAATTTCAATATGTAATGTGTTGCTCGTATTCAACTCTGTTACTTCTACATTTGCTTTTTTGCTGAGAGCTTGAAGATCGTGGAGTACATTTTGAGGATCGGTATAGTAAGCTGTATCTCGAAGTGGGTATTCTGTGATTTCTATGTTTATACTTTTAAGTAGTATTAATAGAGCTTCTTTTCTTTTGGAAGTTGCTTCTTTGCTGTTTTTTGCTAACCCTAAAATTCGAGCGGCTTGATTTAAGTATGTTAGGCCTATTATTGTTTCCCTATTCGCACAAATAATTGTACTTGAGGTAATGTTTGCAAGTTTTAATTGGTGAATTTCTATACTGGCTTCATCCGTACTTGCTTCATCCGCAAAAG
>CAZQCN010000019.1:7444-13706 GCA_964592185.1 uncultured Candidatus Peribacteria bacterium | reverse complement strand
GTATATTTTGAGGATTGGTATAGTAAGCTTTATCTCGAGGTGGATATTCTGGGATCTTTATGCCTGCAGTTTTAAATAGTATTGACAGAGTTTCTCTTCTTTTGGAAGTTGCTTCATCCGCGTTTTTTGCTAACCCTAAAATTTGAGCGGTATTGTGTAAGTAAGTCTGCCCAAGTATAGGTTCCCCATTTGCGCAAGTAATTGTAAGAAAATTTATTTTGTTCGTATTTAATTGGTGAATTTCTATACTGGCTTCATCCGTACTTGCTTCATCCGCAAAAGCTTGAAGATCGTGGAGTATATTTTGAGGATTGGTATAGTAAGCTTTATCTCGAGGTGGATATTCTGGGATTTCTATGCCTGCAGTTTTAAATAGTATTGATAGAGTTTCTCTTGTTTTATAAGAAGATGTCTCTTTGGCATTTTTTGCTAACCCTAAAATTTGAGCAGCATTATTTAGGTATGTTTCCCCTAATACTAATTCCCCATTTGCACAGGTGATTTTAATAGAATCAATTTGACTTGTTTTTAATTTATTAATCTCAAGTCCTATCTCTTGGGAAAAAGCTTGGAGGTCATGGAGTACATTTTGAGAATTGGTATAGTAATTTTCATCTCTCTTTTTAATTAATATATCTTTTTTGATATTCTCTCTCATATTTAAAATTGTTTCTGCAATATCTTTCCACATACTCTGATCTAAGGTGTTGAAATTTTTACAGAGATTCTCTAATTTCAATGATTGAGTAAGTTGATTTTTACTTTTCAACAACTTAAATATCCACTGATCACTCTCTGGATTTTCCACATACTTTAATATGACTTCTTTAACTTGATTTCGTAATATAGCAATTCCGAAGTACTCAAGATCAAATCGAGTCTCAGGATTCAAATCAGCTTCCTGAATCTTTTGCATCAGAATAGCCTGTGCAGAATCGAGGAAAGTTTCGAGATTTGAGAAATCTATTTGGGGTTCCATATAAAATGTTTACTCGGTAAAACCAGCAATTTTAAAAAGTGCTTGAAGAGTTTCTTTTTGTTTCCCCCCGTCTTCTTTAATGTTCTTAGAAAAGCCTAATGCTCGTGCTGCATTTTTCAAATAGGTAAGACCCTTTAACTTTTCGCCCGTCGAGCAAGTTATTTCAATTTTGGGGAAATTACTTGTATTGAGCTTTAAAATAGATGTTTTTGGTTTGTAGTTATGCTTAAATATGGATTTAGCAGCGAATTCGAGATCATATTCTATATTTTTTGGATTTGAGTAGTACTTCATATCCCTTAAAGGGTATTGTTTTACATCGTGACCAGCAATCTTTAAGAGGGCTTGAAGAGCTTCTTTTTGTTTTTTACTGTCTTCTTTAATGTTCTTAGAAAAGCCTAATGCTCGTGCTGCATTTTTCAAATAGGTAAATCCCTTTACTTTTTCGCCTGTTTGGCAAGTTATATCAATCTGAGATAAATTACTTGTACTGAGCTTTAAAATAGATGTTTTTGGTTTGTAGTTACTCTTGAATATGGATTTAGCAGCGAATTCGAGATCATGTTTTATTTTTTTTGGATTCGAGTAATACTTATTATCTCTTAAAGGATAAGTTTCTGTTTGAATCCCAGCAGTCTTGAATAAACTTCCTAATGCTCGAATTCTGTTTTGTCGATCTTGTTTACTGTTTTTAGAAAAACCTAAAGCACGAGCAGCATTATTCAGATAAGTTTCGCCGTTAATTGATTCACCGTTTTTACATATAATTTTAATGGATTGGATGTTGCCAGTATTCAGGTTTGAAGATTTTATCTCAGCTTTGTTAGCAAAACACTCCAAATCCTTTCTTACAATTCCTAAGCAAGAATAGTAGCTTTTATCCCTAGGAATGAATTGTTCTATTTCTATACCAGCAGTTTTGAGTAATAATTGAATTGTTTCTTTTCGATGTTTGTGTGTCTCTTCATCTTTTTTACAGAGACCAAAGGCAATTGTAGCATTTTTAAGGTAAGTTTGACCTTTAACTGATTCACCATTTTTACATATAATTTTGCCTAATTGAATGTTCCCAGTATTTAAACTTGAAATTTCTACTTTGGCTTTTTTAGCAAAAGCTTGAAGGTCAGCAAGCACATTTTCAGTGTTTGTATAATAGTCTTTGTCTCTGGGGAGATATTCTTTTACTTTGAAACCACTTGTTTTTAACAAAGCTCGGAAAGTCTTTACTTTATTTAATTGATCATCTTTGGCATTTTTAGAAAATCCTAATCTTCTACAAGCTTGGTTGATATAAGTTGCTCCTTTAATCTTTTCTCCATTTGCGCAAATGATTTCTATAGACTCTATTAAAGAAGCTTTTAATTTTACGGTTTCTACTCCAATTTCTTTTCCAAAAGCTTGAAGGTCTAATCTGACTTTACTTATATCTTTATAGTAAATCTCATCTCGAAGAAGTTTATTAAATTCCGATCTAAAATAGCTTCTCAAAAAAGAAAGAGTAGTTTCTAGAAAGCTATTAAAAAGTTCTATCTTATTGAAGTCAGAGCAGAGTTTGTCCATTTTTAGGACCTTGTCATTCGATTTTTTATTTAATAATTCAAACACCCACTGATCACTCTCTGGATTTTTGACATATTTCAACATAAGCTCTTTAATTTGATTCCTTAATGTAGGAACTTCAAGGATCTTAAGATCAAATTGAGTCTCAGCATCTAAATCGGATTCCTGAATTTTCTGCATAAGAATGGCTTCTGCAGAATCGAGGAAGTTTTCGAGATTTGAGAAATCTATTTTGTTCTCCATAAAAAATTATTCGTCATTATTTTCAAATAAAAAGAAGTTTTTTACATTCTCGGCCATTTTCTCAAAGTAACTTGAATCCTCGATACCATCAATGAGAAGGTTGGCGAGAAGGGCCTGCTGTTTCAAGCTCTTGTAATGCACTTCATCAAGACTTCCTTGCTTGAAGTACTTACGGAAAATAGTGCTACGAACCATGCTTCCACCTTTTTCGTACCATATTTCTTCTTCTTTAGATCGTTCTACCACGGTACTATTATTTCTCGCAATGAGATCATAGTATCGTTTGATATACTGAGGAAACTCATTATCAATACGATGATTTCTATCTTGAGATTGAATTTCTTGTTTGATGTCTCTCGCTCGAGAACTGCGTATTTGATACCCAGCCCGTTGGAAGTTGCTTCCTTCAGACATCGTTGAATAGAGACCTATCACAAGCCCTCTCTCTTCGAGGGGGGTAGTATGGAAGGTGAGTCGTTCATAGTCAGAAGCAGTCATAGGAAGCCCTTTTGTATTTTCTATGGGATAACCTTTTGCATCGAAGATCCAGTTATTTGATGAGTCTACTTTAAACTTCAATAACTTCGTGTTATTTAAGTCTTCTGGATTATAGTTTGGAGACCAAGTTTTTCGATCTTTTGCTTTTAGGTACCCTTTTCTCGAAGTTTCTCCAGTAAAAATTGAGGGTTTCAGATGTGCAAATAACTTTTCGTATATTTTTGCTTCTTCTACATAGTTACATAAAATAATACCTTTTAATCCATTTTGAGTATATTCCATATCTACAATTCGTTTCGCTTCGGCATATTTTGGATTTTTGAGTATTTCTTCAACACTCATTTCTGACATTTCATTTACTGAGTGTGTATCATTCTTTACCTTTGTAGAGTAGTTTAAGTTGTTAACTACTTGTTGGTAAGCATGTGATTCGGATAAATGATTGTGTTTCCAGAGTTTCTTTTTATCATCACGAGTTATGGACTCTTTTTTTGCTTCAAAAATTGGTCTATATATTTCATCCCAAGTCTTTCGATCATGCATGAGCGCAAGAAGTGCTTCCGTAGTCTCTTCTGTCATTTCATATCCACCATACTCGTCTGGGTCAACAAACTCTTTGTGGGATATATGATCTTCTTGGTCTTTTAAAGGGATGTTCAAATCGAAATAATCTAATATATCTTCTTTTCGAAATCTTACGATATATGGAAGAGCCATATAATACAGTTCTTTTGCGGATTTCGTATCCTTGAGTGGAAATGCCTCAAAAAAAGCCTTTTTACTTTTGAAACGAACATCTTCAGGAAGAAATTGTTTGAACATGTGATAGTACTGAGTGAAATTAGTATAGGGGGTGGCAGTAAGCCAGAGCTGGAACTTTGTTTTGATTTTTTTGGCTCCTTTGCTCTGTTGAGAGAGATGATTGGTTCTGAAATGAGCTTCATCTAAAATAAGAAGATCCCAATGAATGCTTTCAAATATTTCTGCAAGCTCATCTTCACTTTTATCAGCTCCAAGACGCTGAAGCGTTTCGAGATTTGTCACGAGCATTTGTTCTGTGGCTTTAGCCATAGTATGTACCCGTTGTTTAATACTCATTTCTACAAGAAGTTTTACTGAGGGGCGTTCAAAAAACTTTCGATATTGCTCAGCCCAATTACTCACGACTCCATTGGGACAGGCTACTAAAGTTTTTTTTCCTTGGCTTATCGATATGCCAGTGGGAGTTTTCCCTGTGCCTGGGTCGTTACACATCATTACTCCTGCTTGCCCTCTTTCCATGGCCTTATGTATAAAGTGAATGCTGTATTTTTGAAAGAACATGAGTTTTCGTTCTTTTTTGAGTCCCTTTTGACTATATGTTTCTATTTCACGGAAATCTTCTAAGATTCGTAAAAGTAAGTATTTTATTTCTTCATTTTTATCAAATTCTGCTATGAAATTTGTCATAAATTTTTCACCTGCTTTGAAATTATACGAGAAGCGTTTTACAAAAGAATGCTTGAGATGATCAATGAGGGTAATAATTTCGATACTTTCAGTTTTTATAAGATTTTTTAGATCTTTTCTTATGCTGAGAAGAGCCATAAGACTTCTGAGGTAATCGAAATCTTCGAATTTCTCCATACTCGGTAGGTTCACCCAGTAAGGTTCACTTTTTTTATGATCTTTATCATTGATGCTCGTAAAAAAAACTTCATTCTCTGGTTCTGGGTTTTGATCCGTAATGGATCGAACGGTTACTTGAAATTCAAAAGGTTTGTTCGGGTGCACTTTTACTTTTTTCTTCCATGAACCTCCTACAAAAATAGTATGACAATCTTCAGGAGCAGTTCCTTTGATACGATACGTATTATGGCCAATATATTCTGATGAGAAACAATCTTCCAAAGAATGTAATTCAGTAGAGTACTTGTGTATGCTTCCTAATACGTCGTTGTTTCCGGATCGTAAGCCTTTAAAAGATACTTTCGTAATTGTTTTTAATTCATCTAAAGTAGCCTCTGGAAATACAAATTGTAAATATGCAAAAAATTTGCCAGGCTGGTCTCCTAAGTTCACTACAAACTCCTCAAGGTTTTTTCTTTTTATAGTGTCATAAGCTTTCATTTCTAAATCTTCTTCACTTTTTTCTTCTATGAGAAAAGATGAATGAAATTTTTTAGGTATGTGATTATAAATTCTTGTCCATTTTTGATTATCTTCTCCCTCTTGGATACCCAATAAGCTTCGTAACCGAAGGAAGAGAGATGGATACTCTTTCTGAAGTCGAGAAAGAGAAAAGCTTTTTGATTTTTGAAAAGCTTTTGATACTAGTTCGTTTAACTCATGAAATACAACCACTTCTCCCACTCTTTTTCTCTCATTGTGTAATCCATCCAGAAACCAAGTTATCCCATGTTTCTCATAAATTTCCTTATATGGCATACCTCCTATGTTCCCATACTTTGCATCGTCTCCAGCTTTTTTCTCCCGAGCATCGATAGTTATTCCAAAAATAGCACAAAGACGATCAAATTCATTCCACGTGAATTCTTCGCTGGATAACAGTTTATTCAGAGCTTCTCTGAATTTCCTTTTTAAACCATCAATTACTCTTAATTGAAGTTCGTTCATATCCTTAGGAATGAGAGCATCTATATTGCTTTCTGAGGTTTCGATTTCTTGAAGAAGGATGTCTTTCATACAATCTTGAGAAAATAAAGTCTTGTATTATAGCATATTTTTATGTAATTACAATGATTTTCGGTCGGCTATTTTTATATAAAACTCGGCACATAAAACCTCTCTTGAGTATTCTCAATAATGCTTCTAACCTTGTGCAAGGTGTACTGCCATGCCTTCACCCAACATCCGAAGGAAAAAACTTAATCCGAAGGATAATATACAAAAAGTATAATATCATTAGAAAGATTCCTCCTAAACGATCAAGTTTGCCTTTTCGAAGTACAATATAAATGAGGAGGAGAAGACCCGTAATGA
>CAZQCN010000019.1:4531-7434 GCA_964592185.1 uncultured Candidatus Peribacteria bacterium | reverse complement strand
TAATGAGTTTGGCAGGAAGGTCGAAGAGAATGATGGTATTCGGGATCCAGTAACTTGAAATCAAAGCCCCTCCGCCGATTCCCATAAGAGGATTCACAATGTTTGAGCCAACCAAAGTTCCCAAACTGATCTCGGGATTTTTCTTGAGTATTGCTACTACGGAAGTAATGAGTTCAGGAAGTGCCGAAGCAACTCCCAAACTGACAATACCGATGAGAGAGCCTCCGATGCCAGTAGTATGTACTATAAATTCTGAAGCATTGAGTGCGACGTAGGCTCCGAAAAACATTACAACAAAAGCAAAGAGTAAAACAAATAGGTCGTATAGTATTGCATATGAAGGCTTGAGAGGTTTTTCATGCTGTCCGTCTGTATCTTTGCGGTACAGAAAATACGTATAGACCAGATAAGAAAAAAGAAGGATGAAACCATCAAGACGGGAATATACTCCGTCAAAACCCATTACGATACACATCAGAATAGTAATAATCATGGGAGAGAAGTTTCTCAGAAGAAATTTTTTATCGAAGACAAGAGTTTTCCCAATTATGACAACGAGACCGATAATAAAAGTTTGCTGAACGATATCCGAGCCGATGTTGGCTCCGATGACTGTGGAAGAAGCGATGGTGTAATCGAGACTTCCCGAAAGAATTCCCAAAGAAGCAATGATATGAGAGCTGATTTCAGGAAGACTGGTAGCGATAGAAAAAATCGTCATTCCCAAAAATGTCGTGGATATCCCAAGATATTTTGAGAGTAAAATTAATTTAACTACTACACGATCTGAAGCCAGCACCAAAGCGATGAGTCCTAATGATCCAATGAGTATGCTCCCCAAAAGTGATTGAGGTATAAGCCAGTCCATAGAAGAAATTTATAATGGCAGGATACCTTAATTTTTTTGTGAAGTCAGGAGTTTGTATCCCTCTTTAGATAACTTGAAATATCGCCCAAGTGAGATACCCGATATAAAGACCAACCAATATAAATCCTGAAAACTTTCCTATTTTCCACTTTTTCATCATAAGAAGGAATATGGTTACAAACAAGGTAGCTAAAAGAAGAACAACTGAGCTTATGAGATTTTCTGTTACTACCGGAATTTTTGCTCCGGTGATCCCAATCATAATAATCCATGGGAGTCCGAGACAGATGAGAATATCAAAAATATTGGAACCGACTGCGTTCGTTATGGCCATACCTCCTCTTCCTTGCTTTGATACAATTACTGAAGCGATGAGGTCAGGGACACTGGTTCCTGCTGCCAGTACTGTGAGTCCTATGATGACACTTGGGATGTTGAGGATATGTGCGAGTGATACGGCACTTTCGACCAGTACCCAGCTCAAGCCGATAATCATGAATATGGACACTGTGAAGGCGCCCCAGTAATATTTAGGATTTGGGAATAAGAACCCTACTCCTTTTTCGGCAAGACTCATGATTTTTACAAAGAGGTTTTTCTTTTTATGTTCTTTATCAATAAATGTCTCTACGTCTTCAATAATATCTTTTGACTCTTCTTTGTATGGAAAGAGTTTTTTCCATTTCATAACGGCGAACACATAGAGTGCATATAACACAATGAAGAGAATTGCTTCGGTGAGATCTATCTGACCATCTCTGAATGCAAACAAGAGAAGTATGATACTGATCGCATAAAACAGCATATCTCGAACCACGGGTTGCCATGCGATGAATGCTTTTCTTACTATGGCACTCATTCCTATAATCACAAGAATGTTAAAAATAGCTGATCCAACTATAGTCCCGGCTCCCATAGCTTCTTCTCCTGGTTTGAACAGTGCCATCATAGATACGGCGAGTTCTGGAGCACTGGTTCCAATTGCCATAAAAGTCGCTCCCGCCATATCAGAATTCATTTTGAGTTTATGAGCTATAGAATCAAGTGAGCTCACAAAATAACGATCACACACGATGGCCAGGAGATAAAATGCTACGATAAGACTGATAATGTTGAAGAGAATAATCATGCTGTTTTGTAAAAAGATGAGCATAGAATATCATGAATCAAAGATTCTATTCTATACCATATTCTGTGAAGCCTCGGTAAAAATATTTAATCGCTACTTCTTTGTTTACAAGTTTGACTGGAATTTTTCAAATGTGAATACCTGCATTGACCAATTGATGTGTACTGAGAATGATTTTTTTATAAATTCTTTTAAATTGTTTTGAAATGTTTCTATAGCTTCTTGGTTTCCAACGGGTGCATAAAGATTAAAATTTACGAAGTATTGTTGGATTGATTTTGGATCAAAACTTTCTAGATGGGTAGGGAGCGACCAAGCAATAGAAAGATCTTCTGTTTTCATGTCTTTTCCAATGTTCTTAGAGAAAAAATTTTCCCATTGTAACATGATCTCTTTTCGGTGAAGTTCTTCTGGGGATTTGTCTGGAACCGTGAGCTGTGATTCTGAAAGCACTGGGATAAAACTCCATATGAATGAAATGTCTTCATGAGAGAAATAATAGGACTGCTTTATTTTGTTTTCAATAATATCAGTGTCTTCTGGGAGAAGTTTTTGTCCGCTTGGAAGTGAAATGACGGTTTTGATGGTCCAGATTTTATCTGTGTTGGTGTTGTCTATTTGGACTGCGTCTAATTGGATTATGCTGGATCCAAAAAGTGTTTGATTTATGAAGAGACGCATATCTTTTTTAATTTTCTCATCGAGAGGTATGAAGTTTTTTTGGAGGACATCTTCTGCAGATACGACCTTGGCAGTACGGATAATTTGTAAATTGAGTGTGACTTTTTTGTCTAATACATCTTGCAGATTTACACCTAATTTTTCAGCTTTTTCAAATTTATCACCTGTTGCGGGAATAATTGCTCCTAACGAACCCGCTAAAGCATAACCTGCTGCATTTGAAAT
>CAZQCN010000019.1:0-4521 GCA_964592185.1 uncultured Candidatus Peribacteria bacterium | reverse complement strand
ATCTCTGATCAGCTCTCTCGTCTCTGCCAGAATATCGAGTCCTTCAGGGACTTGAAGTATACTAAAAATTTCTACTGATACTTTGGTCAGGTTCTTGATCTCAAATTTGGTTAGTGTCCCTTGAGGGATTTGAGTAGAAATGAGGGATATAAGTTCATTCTTTCCAGCTTTTTCTATTTTAATTGTTTCGGAGATTTGACGGAGGGAGCTAAAAAGAGGAATGAAAATAATAAGTACGAGGATGAGAACCACTCCGATTTTTCGTAATGTATTTTTTTGCTCGATTATATGAGGAAAAAATCCATAAAAGAAAAACATCACAATTCCGACGAGGAGCATGGCCAAAACATTTGTAGAAAAGAGTAAGAAACTTTTCCAAGCCAGTGTTGGATTGCGGAGTGATAGCTCTATTCCTATTACCGCTAGAGGAGGCATGAGTGCTGTAGCAATCGCGACTCCAGCGATGTTTTCTGTGAGATGTTTTTGAGAGAGAGAAAGAACAGCTACCGTAGCCGCAGCCATAGCAATCAAGAAATCGAGAATGTTTGGAGCGGTTCGTGCGAGTATTTCGGGGGTCTCGAGTCGAATGGGTACAAGGAGCGAAAATATATACGTAATGATAATGGTGAGAGCAATGCTTTGTATAAGCATTTTGAGCGAAAGGAGGAATTCTCGAGTTTGTCCTGTGCTGATTCCAAAAGCAATACCTTGAATTGGTCGGAGAAGAGGAGAGATAAGCATAGCTCCTATGATCACGGCTATAGAGTTTTGAAGTAAACCAAAGGTAGCGATGAGACTTGATAGTCCAATCTCTATCCAATACATTGTTGCTGGGCGTGAATTGGTTTTGATTTTTAAGGCAATTTCTTTTTTATTTTCGTCGTCTAATCTCAGGAAAGCAATTTTATTGAATACACTATTTACCTCTGAATTCATATCATCTTCTCTGTGTTCGAATGCATATAGATCGAATTTTCTCTTAAAATATTTTCCTATTCGTTGGATGATATTTTCATTCTTCTGTTCGATGTTTTCTGTGATGTGCGGTTTTGTGATTTTCGATGTTAACTGTTCCTTACTTTTATCTGGGGCTTTGTGTTTTTCCATGTCGAAGGATTACTTATATGTATTGTACTGAAGAATCTCTTTGAAAGAAATTCCTTTTCATATGGAGTGTAACAAATTATCGAGGTTGAGTATTTTGTAAAGACTGTATAATTGCTGTGTTCTCAGTAAAACAATTAACATACCAGAAATACTTGATGAATTTTTAGCTGAAAGCGTATTGCTGGTAGGTATGTTGAAAACTTCCGAGGAGGTTTTTCAGAACACATCTCTTGAAGAAAGTTCTGTTATGTTTACGAATATTCAATATGAAAACTTTTAGTATATTTAGAAACTCGGCACATAAAACCTCTCTTGAGTATTCTCAAAAATAGTTTTAACATAGCGGTATAGTATACTGTTTTCATATGGAATCCTCTGATCATACTCCAAAAAGCGTTCCAGATTTCGTGGTTCACAAAGTGAGTGCTGATGAATGGCAAAAATTGGCTGATATTCGAACGCGTGCTATTCAAGATGCTCCGCAAGCTTTTGGAGATACTATAGAGAATACACGAGCAAGATCTGAAGAAGAATGGAGGAAGTGGACCAATGGGAATATATATACGATTGAACAAAATGGGAGGTTTGTCGCAACCGTTACTTGGAGGAAGCACGAAGAGTATGGAGACTATATTGTCGGTGTATGGACTGACCCAGACTATCGTGGGAAAGGGTTGAATAAAAAATTGTTTGAGAAAATATTCGATGATGCAAAAAAGTCAGGGGTGGAGAAGATCTCACTTCATGTGAATGTAGATCAAAAGGCGGCTATTCAGTCATACCGAAGTTTAGGATTTGAAATTACAGGAACGGTGAACCAAAAACACATGGGTGATGGAAATCTCCATGATGAGTATGCTATGGAAAAAGATTTACGAATATAACGTTAAAAAATGAATTTCACTCATCAAGCTCTCGATCTCAAAAGTGATAAAAATCTTGTATATACTGCGATGTCGAAGCATCTGTTCTATTTTCGAATGCATGTTTCGAAGTTTGTTTTGGAAGAGGGGTGTGTGCCTTTGAACCCTTTTATGATTTTTGAATATTTTCTTCTGGATAGCGTTGATCGTGATACGGTTCGAGAAGCGAATAATAATTTGGTCAAAAGGTCTGATGAAATATGGGTGTTTGGTCCTGTTTCCAATGGCGTGCTTGCAGAAATTCAAATTGGAAAAAGTATGAGCAAGGTGATTCGATATTTTAAAATAGAAAAATCTACTCATATTGTTCCTGTCGATATTGAGGCAGTGGAAATGGAAGATGAAGTAAAAGAGTTCAGAGAGAAACTTTGATTTGTATTTTTCGTTCTTTCGTATGTTCGTAATTTCGAAAGAACGAAAAGGCGAAAACACGAAAGAACGAAAACACCTTTCCACACTAGTATCCCCCAATGAAATCAAAAAATTATTGTGACTATATTGTCTTCGATGTGCTTGCCGAAATTCCCGGTATTGCCAGCAGAGCGATGTTCGGCGGATTTGGGATTTACAAGGATGGAAAGATCTTCGCTATCATCGTGGATGATGAACTCTATTTCAAAGTAGATGATTCGAACCGATCAGATTTTGAAAACTTCGGGAGTCATCCCTTTACCTACGGGAAAAAAGATGGGAAGTCGGCGACGATGTCCTATTGGTTGGTTCCTGAAGAAATTGTGGAAGATCGAGAAAGGCTCTATGAGTTGGTAGGAAAATCTATGATGATCAAACAAACAAGAGTCTCTGACTAGGTATTCAAGAGAGTGTTTTTACCGCTTCCTTGAACTGTCTTCCTCGGTCTTGGTAATCTTCGAAGAGATCCAAGGAAGCACAAGCCGGTGAGAGCAATATACAATCACCAGGGCTACTAAAGTGATACGCCATTTTTACGGCCTCTTCCATATTATTCGTTTGTAAAATCATATCCACGTGATGCTTGAAAGCTTTATGGATTTTGTTTACGTCTTCGCCCAAAGTAATAATGTATTTAACTTTCTGACGTACGAGTTTGGTCAACATGGTATAGTCGTTGCCCTTATCCACGCCACCCATAATCCAGATAACTGGCTCATTGATACTTTCTAAGGCAAACCAAGCCTGATGTACGTTGGTGGATTTGGAATCATTGATGAAATCGACATTTTTTATATGAGCCACTTTTTCCAGACGATGTTCATAATCTCTGAAATCTGTAAAAGCATCCTGAATTCTTGGTTTTCGGATATTGGATACGTGAGATGGTATCTGCTGTGCAAGGTTCTTTCCTGATGTATTCAACCCTAATTGACCTTCTTCTTTAGTTTCAGATCCACTAAAAGGAGGCTTAAGAGTGAATGTTCCTGTTTCATCAATTTCCATTCTTAATCCTCTTACCTCAATATCATTTCTTAGTTTAGACATTTCATTCCCTATTCGAATTCGTTCTAATTCCCCCTCAAAATTATCAGTTAGAAATCTTGTTCTCAATAGGGTGAGTATTTCTTCTGCGAAAACTCTAAATTCTTGTTTGAAAACAAATACATCATCTTTCATTCTTAATTTTTTAGATGATTTTTCTCCACTGAATCCATCGAATATTTCAAACATTTTAATTATTTTAAAGTTTTTTACGATACAATATATAACGTGGGGTTGCAAGTTTCATGTTTTATATTTTTTATAAAGACAGCTGTTTCCCCTCTTTCTTTCTGTTATGATTCTATCGTTATTAACATTTTCTTATGGAACATAAATCTCTCCACACTACAATTTTGGCACTTTCCGCTGTTGCCATAATAGCCATTCTCTTTTTTCGAACGGAACTGAATTTCGAAATTAATTCTCCAGAAACGCAAGATGATGTGATCACGGTTTCAGGTGAAGGGAAGGTGTATGCGATTCCTGATGTTTTGGAACTCGCTGTGAGTGTCTCAAAAAATGATAAGAAAAGTAATGTGAGCTGGGAATACGTCCAAGGAAAATCCAAAGAAATAAAAGACATTCTCAAAAAGTATAATGTCGAAGAAAAAAACATTCAGACAACGTATCTCTCTATCAATCCGAATCACTACACTCCTGATGGAATCTATCTCAAAACACCGACCTTTACTACAACGCAAAGTTTGTCTATTCGTGTAGAAGAGCTTCAAGATAAAACTGATATTGCGAGTCAGATCATTGATGATATGGCATCGATTCAAGATGTTTTGATTGATAGTATTAATTTTGATATCAAAGATAAAACAGAGCTCTACACGCAAGCTCGAGAATTGGCATACAAAAAAGCGTATCAAAAAGCAAAGGAGCTTACGGCTTTAGGGGATTTGAAAATTGTTTCTACCAAAAATATCAATGAAGGAGGAGGAAGTCCATATCCGTATGCGAGGACTATGCAGAATCAAGCTTTTGCCGAGCAAGATGCGAGTGCAGTGGCGAATACTGGAGCTCTCTTCAC
>CAZQCN010000018.1:0-17461 GCA_964592185.1 uncultured Candidatus Peribacteria bacterium | reverse complement strand
TTTTATTTATTCCTTTCAGCACCTTGAGAGCTGGCTCAGGAATTTCATAACCGTCATCAAATTTTGAAAATGTGAAAGCAGTTGCCAACATGATGGCTTCATTCTTTTGAAGCTCGACATCGTAATTCACCCGATCTCGAAGAGATTTCATGAGTTTCTCAAGTGAATCTTTTGGAACCGTATATCCAGCATCTTGCAAAGTAGCATACACCTGAGCTACATGAAGTCCGACATGGAAATGTGAGTCAGTCCCAGCATAATAAGAAAAACTTCCATCATCATTTTGAGCCTTGATAATATTCTCGACACCTTTGTCTACCAACTCATCCAGAGTATATTCTTTTCCATCATCACCCAAGATTGTTCTCTTCCCAAGCAGTTTCTCTATATTTTCAACTCCAAGAAGCTTCTTCGCTACAGCGAGAGATTCGAGACTACTAGAGACCTGCTCCACACATCCGTACGGATAACTCAAGAGATACTGCAAAGCATCCTTTGAGAAACTCGCCAATGTGGCATTTGCGTTGATTTGCAACTCTCCCTTCCCTTCCACAATATTCTCAGGAAGATATACATATTCATCTGTCGAAGACTCCGAGACAATACCACTCGTAGCTTGAACTTCCATAGCAATATTTGGAGTGACTGGAATCGCGACCTCAACTTCGTCCGCAAATCCTTCTGCATGGGCAGAGAAAAGAATGTCATGATTCCCATTTGACTGGTACTTTGGAGCCTTGGCAGGGAAATATACTATCGCACTCGATTTCGGATCCAATTTCAAAGAATCTTCATATCCTTTTGAAAAATCCAAAGAATCACTTTCCATCTTCACATCTATTTTCATCTTTTTATCAGTTTGATTGTACACCCGAGCTCCGAGCGAAATTTCATCTCCAGGAACTAAAAATCTCGGAATTAAAGGAATAATCATAAGATCTTTTTGAGACATGAATTCCAAATAATCTACCCCCACCAGTGTATCTTTAGTAACACCCAGAGATTCTATTTGCCAGGTCGTAAGATTTCCTGGAAGCACGAAGGAAAGAGAAGCTTTTCCATTGGTATCAGTCAGAACCGTGGCATTCCAATACGCCGTATCTTTGAATTCTCCTCGTTTTTTCTTCGCCAAATCTCCTGGTTCGGAGCCACCACCGCCCTTTCCTCGTCTCAAAGAATCAAGATCCACCTCTTTCACAAAGTTTTTGAGATTTGATGAAGTCGTGACTGCCAGAGGTAAACCGGAATAATAAAAACTCACTGGATCTTTCTTCGGATTCCCTTTGAGTGCCAAGACACTCATATCGACTACCGCCAAAGAAAGCTCTGTTTCGACTGGTTTTCCACTATGATCTCTTACATCTATATCCAGTTTTACTTCTTCCCCAGGAAGGTACGAAGTCTTTCCCGGCTTCACATTGATATCCAAATCCCAGTATTTATAATCGGTACGGAACTCCAACTGTCCAAACTTCATTTGGCTTTCATGAGAAATCAGTGAAACCGAGACATATACATTTGGAGCATAGAGCTCTTTCATATCAAATTCATACGGGAAAAGAGATCCAGTCACATCGATAATCTCATAGTCATAGATATTCCCTCTTTCAAATGACACCAAAGCCTTGGCATTTTCAAATGGAGACTTCACGACAAAACTTCCTTTCTCCCCAATTTCCAAATTCTTTTTGGCCGCCACCATATCGAGCGAAGTGTCATTCGTATTTCGGACACTTACAAAGTTTTGACCAGTAACATAGATGTTTTGCGTTGAAAATACCATATTTCCTTTTGCATCTTTTCCTTCGATACGAAGTTCATACTCCCCTTCCGTATCGAGTTTAAAATCCCCATTCCAGTTTCCATCTTTGTCAGTTGAGAGATCGATACTTTTCACCAGAGTCCTCTTCCAGTCACCTCGATAATAAAAACCTCCATCGAGTTCCTGTCTTTGATTCTCAATCCATTCCAGAGAATTAATGATTAATTTTAAATTATTTTTTGCCACTGGCTTCCCTTGGGTATCGAGTGATTTTACTTTGGCTTTTATATTCTCATTCACTCCAGAAAATCCATCAGCCAAAAGTCCCAGATACATGTCTCCCATGTGAACAATAAATGTTTTTTGAGAAGAAACCGTTTGTCCATTTTTATTTATGACTGAAGCATTTACGGTAAACAACTTACTACTTTGTTCTTCTTCCTTCGGATACCATTTCTTCATATTTAAATCAAAATCAAGAGAGACCTTCCCATCATCTGACAATTTTTTCTTCCCTCTTCCCAAAAACTTATCTCCAAAGGAACACTCCCAATCACATCGGTAAAAACTATTTCCAAATCCAAACCACTCATCCTGATATATATCAAAATAATAATTCTGGGAAGTAATCGTATATTCCACATCTCCACCTTCCAAAGGCACTCCGAAGTAATATCTCGCATCAATATCTACATTTAATTTTTCTCCAAAGGTGTATTCTTCCTGAGGAGACGTTATATCAACTTTGAAGGCTGACGGTACATATTCTTGAACGCTAAATGCGTAATAGCCATCTCCACTCACACTATAATCTCCCAAAGAGACGGAAGCATCGAGAACATAATCAAAAGAAAAAGTCCCAAAAGGAGACACCTCCACCTCTATATCTTTTATAGATTGATATTGAGGATCCATGAGTTGAAAATTCATTTTTTTCCCTTCAGGAATCACATAATTTCTATCGTACCCCATTCGAACCATCCCTTTGAACGACACTGTATCCCCAGGTTTATAAATAGGACGATCTGAATAAAGATACGCCTTTTGATTATTGGTAAGAGCTCCAGGGCCACCACCAAAATTACTTCCGGAAGTAGAATCATATTGAGGGATCAAAGCAGAATCATTTCCTCTGGTAATGAGGGTTCCAATAAGATTATCAACGAGAGGGAATCGAATAATTCCATTTACATCAGTTAGCCCTCCTTCCACTGTATCAATTCGATATACATCATCATCTGTTTTTTCTTGATATGATTGAATTTTTGCACCAGCAACCGATGAAAGTGTTGATGCCTGAGTCACCCAAAGGAAATTTTGAAGTCCTTTTTTCTGATCAGAAGTTAATTTATTTTCTTCAGAAAAATATCCATTATTCATATCAAATTTTTTCTGGACTACATTCAAATCTGTTACCGTAGCATACGTCCGTTCAAAATATTCTTTTCTTTGAAGTTGTACATCCCAGAAATCAGTCACAAGGTTTGGGTGAGACAAGGTGATAATATAATGTCCGAATTTTTCAGGAAAATATTTGGCAATATCTACTTGAAAGTAACTCTTTACCCAATAGTTCTTATCCATAGTAATCCGATCTTTCTTGATACTGACGCATCCAGTAACAGAACCTGAAAACATATCCAGTTTTTGCATCAAAATTTCTGCCATTCTTTTCGGATCAACCTTACAAATATTTACATCCATATATGGCAAATTCTCAACTCCATACGTTAAAACGGTTTTGTCACTATGCATGACCGCATACGTATCTTGGAAATGATTTACGAGGGGAGGAACCCCAACAATATCTCCCGTAGTAATATGTATTTTCCAATCCATCTCTGCCCCAAAAGCATCTTGAAGATGAAAATTTAATTCATATGGGACAAAAGGCTTAAGACGATATTGAATATTGGTTTGAAAGTTTTTGAAACACGAATCCTTTTCATCGCCTATCCACTCCGACGGAAGAACTCGAATAAGCTCAAATACATCATTTGCTTTCATAAAATTTTTCTGTTCATCAGGAGATGCAGAGTCCATATCTCTCAATGGAACATTCGTACATAGACGCAAATCAGTCACTGAAGCTTTTTTTTCTCCCTCAGCTGGGACAGAACTTAAAAACTTAAATTCAGGAGTAACGATGAATGGGAATACAACATCCTCTGCATTAAGTTGCATTCCAGAAGTATTCACCACTTTCTTTACCACGAGATCAAATGCCTGACCACGAACAAATTTCTTCGCATCAAATGCAATTTCGAGTGTTTGTGTATCAGTTTCTTTTTCACATTCCACACTTTCTGGAATAAACTCTTCTGAATTTTCATCCATTTTACATTTCATCCCATATTCTATTTGGCTTACATTCGGAGCATCAAACACCACTGTATCAATATCGACTGGCTCATAAAAACTTATAATAATTTTGCCTTCTGGATCAAAAACTTCTTGAGAAACTAATGAGCTTCGTTTTGAAAGAGCTGTCACTCCAGTAATCACGTCAATAACAGTGAAGGGAATCTGAATACTTTGCTCGAGCATAATATCCCCCTGTTCAGAGACTCCACCTGGCAGGGCAACTTCATAGCTATCCTTGAAATCCCACATCTTCGGCCTCCCATGGAGATCTTGTTTTGCAAAAATCCAGAGAAGCGAACGATCTTCCTCCTCAATCTCTTTTTTCTGTTCTTCATCATATTTTTTTACTTTCCCATATTCGTATATAAATTCTTTCGGGTTTCCATTTTGATCTTTCACAACAACTTGAGATGCGGTCTCTTGAAGATCTATCGGCTGATTGAATGGAATACTCAAGGCTTGAGAGGCGTTGATATACTGAGTTTCGATCGGTCCATCGATACTATACGAAGCACTCGAATACCGTAACGCTCTCGTTGTAAACTCATGTTTAAACTCTTTGATCGGCAAACCATCCAAAGAGACGAAGTCTTTGTTCACCATCACTATATAGTGTGCAGAAGCAATGAGATGATCTTCTGGTTGAAACTGAAGGGTCGAAGTTCCGATCCATCGGAATCTTCCTTCGGTTTTCGGAGTAATCTCTACTGGAACTTCCATATCTTCCTTTACTTCCAAAGTCGTCAAAGGAACCATAGGACGATTGAACATAATAGTAATATCAGTTTTTTCATACGCCTCAGATTCATTCCCTGGAAGAATACTCATCACTTCTGGATCTTCAGCGACTTTAAACTCCCCTTTCATAACGCCTTCTGTCAGAGGAAGCGAAGCTAAAAAGTGTTGACCCACGGGAAGTTCATCTTGTGGTTGAAAGTAAACATTCTTCGTATCTTCTGGAGCCATAACAAATTCCCCCAATACTTTTGGTTCAAAACTTAATTTCGCTTTCACCTCATCCACCGTACTTCCTTTTGGCACTCCGATCCGAATCGCTGCACTCTTTGAGACTGACTCAGGAACAAACGCATACGCATCTGCTTTACTCTTATGAAACGGATCTTGTTGACTCCAAAAAAAATATACTACGACAGTAACTATGAGAAAAAATGGTATGAGAAAAAAAAGACGTCGATTCATAATTCACAGTAAAGAAATAAATATTTGAAGAGCATTTCCAACTCTTATCCAAACGAGAACTAGTTACAATCTAGCAGAAACAGTAATGAAAGAGAAAGCATTCTTCGAAAATATTAATAACAAGATAACCATTGCTATTCTCAAGAGTAAGACATTTAATAATTTTCCCATAAAAACACAATATGATAAAGGAGATTTCTGGATTCAAGCACAGCTAATGAATTCCAATTACTGGAAAGAAGCATCGAACAATGCCTATAACTTAATGGCTTCTCTCCTCAAAAATGACGAACAAGACCATTACATAAAAGTAAAAGACATTCATCAGCTCAAAAAACTCATTAAAACAAGGACTGAGTGAACTTCAGAAGCTCACTCCTCTGACTTTGTTCGTGTTGTTTGTTGTTCTTCATGCTGTCTGCGAAGTGCCCTTAAAAGCGCCGGGGCAAGTTCAAAAGAGACTGTTAGAGGACCTTCATGATTCACATAAAACTCTAAAATATCTTCATATGAGGCTCCACTTAGTATTAACTCAGCAAATGAGTCTTCCATAGATGTGTCTTTTTTCATAGAAAAAAATATTAAATAGTTTATGATACTAATATATACTCAGACAATATGCAAAATATTTTCCGGAAAAAATTTGTTATTCTCATTCTCAGCATTTTTATTCTTGTTGGAGTCTGGTTTCTCATAAGTTTACAACTCAGAAACTCCATTATCCAATCATATCAGCAACTTCAATCAACCGTAATCACTGACCGAAATGACGAAATCATCAGCATCGAAAAAAATCCAAAAGGATTTTATTCAACATATTCATATGAGATCCCAAAAGAACTCACGGAAGCTATCATATTGAAAGAAGATAACACCTTCCAATACCATCTCGGAATCAACCCTTGGAGTATTTTCCGAAGCGTCATACAGAGAATTTTTAATGGAAATACTGCTTCAAGCACCATCACCCAACAACTTGTAAAAATCCTTTTGAATCATGAAAAAGAAAGGAATTTGAAAAATAAACTTCAAGAATTTATTTTCACTACTTCTCTGGAAATGACTACACCAAAAAGTGAAATTTTGGAGATGTACCTTAATTCAGTGTACTTCGGAAACGAAGTACAGGGAATCGAAATGGCTTCTCGCCTCTATTTCGACGCATCTCCTTCCGCACTCAGCCCTCTTCAAATCGCCCAACTCGCCAGCACGATCCACAGCCCATCAAACAATCATCCTTTCAATTCTCAACAGGAATTAAATCCAAAATTAATGAAATATTTTCATCTCGATGAAAATACCATTCGTACGGGCGTATCGCCATACGCCCTTATAAAAGATAAATTCAAAGAATTTTCCCATTCCGATCTCACATTCGAAATCCAAGATGCAATCGATATGCCCTCCTGTAGTACGGGCGTATCGCATACGCCCTCAAAATGGCATACGCCCAAAAAAATGCCCATAAAATTATCCATCGATAAAAATCTCTCTGAAACCATCCGGAAAATCTCCCAAGAAACCATCGATCCATTAATCGAAAAAGGAGCAAAAAATACTGCCATCATAATCCTCAAAGAACCCGAAAACGAAATCATCGCGATGATCGGGAGCCCTCATCCCACATCAATGGAATCCGGCTACCAAATCAATATGCTCACAGAGCCTCGCCCCATCGGCTCTACAATTAAGCCCCTCCTCTATACCAAAGGATTTGAGAAAGGGCTTCGCCCCTATACGCTCGTCGACGATCGAGAATACAAATATGAAGTCGCCAACGGCTACGCCTTTTATCCGAAAAATTATGACTATCAATACCGAGGCATCGTCGATCTCCATGAAGCTCTCTCCAATAGCCTCAATGTCCCTTCTGTAAAAGTATTAGAATATATTGGAATAAACAATTTCAACCAATTCCTTACTGAAACTCTGTCATTCCAATCTCTACAAAACATCGAAAGCTATCAACTTGGAATCGCTCTCGGAGGACTCGAAATGAATCTCCCTACGCTCGCCAATTACCTCTCGATCTTTGCCAACCAAGGAACGTTTAGACCGCTTCGTATAGGAACAAATTGTCCACTCAACCTCCCTCTAGAAACCTCTCTTGCCAACACAAAAAAAATCTTCGATCCTGCTCTCATAGAAATGACCAATACCATTTTGAGCGACCGAAAAACGGGCATAGATCAATTCGGACCAGTTGGCTCCCTCAATCTTCCATACTCCAACTACGCAGTAAAAACAGGTACGTCTCGTGATTACCATGACAGCTGGACGATCGGATACACCCCTGATTTCCTGGTAGGAGTCTGGGTAGGAAACACAGAAAATATTTCCATGGATCATATCAGCGGACAGGAAGGCGCTGGGAAAATATGGAATCAAGTCATGAATGTTATGTATAATTCTCAACACAATAAAAATACTCCATTCACAAAAAGTCATTTAGAAAATTTTACATTTGAAGATTCGATCGAAATCGGTCTCAAAAATGATACTATCGAAAACCATCGAAACCTCCTCCTCGAAAACATCTTAATTCTTTCTCCTCATAATCAGGACATATTTCGAATCGGAGAACATACGAATATTCCTCTCAAAGCTTCTGAAGAAGTCGATTGGTTTATCAATGAGAAGTTTTTTGCAAAAGGAGGAGAAGTTTTTTTCGTACCAAAACAGGCAGGAATTTTTGAGATAGAAGCGAGAACGAATGAAAAAGAAGAGAACCTGAAAATCGAAATTCAAGAGAAATAAAAGTAAGGATCGGTCGAGACCGATCCTTACAATTTAACCATCCATTTACAACATTTCCTCCTGGGTCTCTTCCGAAGCATCCTCTGAAATATCCTCAACGGATTCCTTTCGAAGCTTTTTTGACTTATCCAAAAGTTCAGTTATTGGAGATTCTTCATCAATTGGCAATGTTTCATCTGAAATATTACTTTCAGCCCCGATGGAAACTTCATTCGTCTCATCATCTTCAGAATCATATACTGCCAAACTTGAAACCTTATCTCCCGCTTCTTTGGTTCTCATGACGGTAACCCCCTGAGTTGCCCGACCACCAGATTTCACTTCTGCGAGTTTCAAGCGGATAACTTGCCCCTTTTCCGACATGAGTAGAAGATCTCCATCCTTGGTAACAGGAACGATTCGAGCTCCGATTACGACTCCCGTTTTCTTGGTAATCATATGCGTCTTCAATCCAGAACCTCCACGATTTTGTACCCCATATTCGGAAATATCAGTACATTTTCCGAATCCATGTTCCGTGATTGTCATAACGAGTAAACTTTCATTTGGCAAGATAACGGCCATCTGAACGACCGCATCTCCTTGTTTCTTCAATCGAATCCCACGGACTCCCATACTTGGACGCCCCATAGATCGTACATCAGACTCTTTGAATCGAATACTCTGTCCCTGCCGAGTAATAAGCATAATTTCATGCTGACTATCCGTCTCACGAACCCACTTCAAGAGATCATCATCTCGAAGCTTGATAGCAATGAGACCACTTCGACGTACATTTTGGAAATCATCGAGTGGAGTCTTCTTTACGGTCCCAGCAGTTGTCGCCATAAAGAGGAATTTTCCTTCGGTTTTCATATTCTTTGGAAGTGCCAAAATCGTCGTCACTTTTTCATCTTTTTCCAGCTGAATAATATTCACTACCGCTTGTCCTTTCGCCGTACGAGATGTCTGAGGAAGATCGTAGACCTTGAGTTTGAACACTCGACCTCGATCAGTAAACATCAAAAGATCATCATGATTATTCGCTACCAAAATCTGATCCACCGCGTCATCATCTTTCGTCGTCATACCGATAATCCCTTTCCCACCACGATGCTGAGATTTGTAAGTATTGGAAGGCATTCGCTTCACATAATTTCCAACGGTCAGAGTCACAATCATCGATTCATTTGGGATGAGATCTTCATTTTTGAATCCATCAAGTCCTTCTGCCACAATCTGCGTTCGACGAGCGTCTCCATATTTTGTTTTCATCTCGGCCAAATCATCTCGAATAATCGCCAAAATTCTTTCATCTCGAGCGAGTATATCCTTGAAATCAGCAATCATTGCCATCTTATCCAGGAATTCATCTTCAATCTTCTTTCGTTCCAAACCAGCCAAAGTCTGCAATCTCATTTCCAGAATCGCTTGAGCTTGTCTCTCGCTAAGTTTGAATTTTGCCATCAAAGCTCCATGTGCCTCTTCTTTCGAACTTGAAGCTCGAATCGTCGCAATCACTTCATCGATATGATCCAACGCAATTTTCAATCCTTCGAGAATATGAGCCCGTGCTTCTGCCACTCGGAGATCAAACTGAGTTCGTCGGAAAATAACTTCCTTTCGGTGTTTGAGATATTCTTCAATAATTGATTTCAATGGAAGGAGACGAGGCTGAACTCCCCCAACAAGTGCGATCATATTCATATGAAAGGCATCTTGAAGCTGAGTCATCTTATACATTTGATTCAAAATCTTCTTCGGAAATGAATCTTTCTTCAAATCAATAACCACTCGAATTCCGTCTCGATCAGATTCATCACGAATATCCGAAACTCCAACAATAATCTTCTCGTTTACCAATTCTGCCATCTTGATAATCATATTTGATTTATTCACCATGTACGGAATCTCCGTAATGATAATTTGATCTTTTCCTTTTTCATTCTCGATAATTTCCGCTTTCCCACGGATAACAACTTTCCCTCTTCCCGTCGCATATCCACGAAGAATTTCTGCTTGATCATAAATGATTCCTCCGGTCGGAAAATCCGGTCCAGGAATCTTTTGAATCAAATCCTCCACCGTACATTCAGGATTATCGATCACTTCTACGATTCCATCGACCAATTCTCCTAAGTTATGAGGAGGAATAGCTGTCGCCATACCTACCGCAATACCCGTCACTCCATTCAAAAGTAAATTTGGAAGCTTCGCGGGAAGCACACTCGGCTCTTGCACACTTCCGTCGTAGTTATCTCGGAAAATAACCGTTTCTTTATCAATATCCGCCAAAAGTTCAGGGGACAATTTCGACATTCGTGACTCGGTATACCTCATCGCGGCCGCTCCATCTCCATCAATAGAACCGAAATTTCCTTGTCCATCCACGAGTGGATATCGCATCGACCACTCCTGTGCCATACGAACCATGGCGTCATATACAGAACTATCTCCATGCGGATGATATTTACCCAAAACGTCACCGACGAGACGAGCGGATTTTTTGTGCTTCGCAGAAGATCCCATACCGAGTTCATGCATAGCATAGAGAATTCTCCGATGCACTGGCTTCAATCCATCGCGCACATCCGGAAGCGCACGAGCCACAATTACGCTCATCGCATAATCGAGATACCCTTCTTCCATTTCATTCACAATATTTACTGGCATAACTCCAGGATCTTGAAGATCAAGCGTTTCAGGAAGAATATCGTCGAGAGGAAGATCGTTTTCAGGCATAGGAGAGGCGTTAGAGATTGTTCGATTATTCGTGTTTTCGATTGTTCGAAATTACGAAACTACGAAAGCACGAAATAACGACGACACGGTACCACAAACACTCACCACAACATAGTCTGAAGTTTTGGAAAAGGTTGACAGAAGTTTCACTTATTTGGAAAAATAAATATCACACTGTATGATGATGAAAAACAATGCACTTCGCCATCTATACGAAATCAACCGAAGCTTGGGAAGCTATGTTTTCTGCTCTAGAAAGTGCTAAAAAATCTATATGGATAGAGATGTCAACATTTGTAGATGACTTTTCAGGAGAATACAATTTCGTATCTCTCTTGGAACAACAAGCTCGAAAAGGACTTGAAGTTATTTTAATCCTCGATGCCTTTGGGAGTATGAATCTCTCTCATGCGAGTATTGATCGACTCAGAAAGACTGGAGTAGAAATTATATTTTTCCGACATTGGCTCTACCACACCCATCGCAAGCTCATCATCATCGATCACTCTCTCGCTCTCCTCGGAGGAGTAAATATTGTACGTCATGCACTCCGCTGGAAAGATCTCCTTATCGAGATAGATGGAAATCTTGTACTCAAATTAGCACGAACTTTTATACGAACCTATACAATCGTCAAAGGGAAAAAACAACTCACTCTACCGTCACAAAAAAAGAAGAAATTAAGCCGTACTCTGCGAAGCTGGGTGATGGAACACACCCCAATCGCTAGCCGGAAAAAACTAAAAAAATACTATCTCAAAAAAATCCAATCCGCGAAAAAATCTCTCTGTTTTGTAACTCCATATTTTGTCCCCAGTCGTTGGTTTCGGGAGGCCATAAAAGACGCTCTTAAACGAGGGGTATCAGTAACTCTTTTTGTTCCAAAAACAACTGATATGAAGTTTTTTGATATGCTCAATATGTATTATCTCAACCTCGTTATAGAACCTGGAGTAATTATTTATCAAATCCCTACTATGAATCATGCTAAAGCCCTCCTCATTGATGACCGAGAAGCTATGATCGGATCAGGGAATCTTGATGCGTGGGCGTTTGAGCGAAATAACGAAATCGGTATATTTTCTATAGAACAAAATTTCGTTGATGGACTCCAAAAAGTCATTCAGGAATGGAAAGATGAATCTCAGCTCCTAACACCAGAAGATGTATCACTTCCTTGGTACCATCATGTACTTGGAATATTTTGGAAACTCCTCAATCCAATTTTATAAAGATCTCCAACGTTCACTAATAATGTGATGCGAATCAGGGTGAAAGTATTTTAGTAAACTTGCGATACGCAAACAAGCAAGCTTTACAAAACGAGGAGCTTGAGAGTTAGAAGCAAAAAGGGCAATAGATTCAGGAAATAGAGACTCTAATGGAATGTTGTCTTCGATTGTAAAACTATTTTCAGAAGATAATGTACAGATGCCTTGCACATTACTCCTTACCAATCGAAGTGCAGATGGAAACATCATTGTATTGTCTAGAGATCCAAATTTCTTTGTAAACACAGCACATATAGGAACAAAAGCTTCCTTTGTCATATCCGAATTAGGGTTGGGGATAGTTTCATTGAGTATAATATCGGGAGAAATATCCGGATAACTATCAAGATCATAAGCATCTCCGAAACGAACATCAAAATTCTGAGAAAGATCTAATTCATCTACCAACCATTGAGTACGCTTACATACATGAGGGTTGTTTTCTATTCCACAGCAAAAAACATTCTTTACACCACGCCTTTTAGCTACAATAAGTGAAATAATACTCAGAATTCCACTCCCCATACCTATATCTAATGAATTAAATTCAGCGGGTTTATTTTTACGAACAAAACGAGAAATTTGCAGGTCCAAAGAACGAGCAATAGGAATATTTGCAGGGATATCTCCGAGACACTTCAGGGGAAGATATAAGTCATGATTATCTGGACGACGATCTTCGTCTTCAAAATAAATACCTTTAAAATTACGAAAACTCCGATTCACATCATCCAAACCCACTCTCTGTGAAGAATCACTTTCTCTAAAGTAGCAATGAAAATACTTCCCAACAAAATCGATCCAAAACGGAGCATCCAATTTTGTTTTTGGATCACATGCGGCTTCTAGAGAGTCCTTCAGACTCATCCCTCCCCGAAAATATTTTTCTTGAATGACTCCAGGTCCCATAGAAAAAAATTAAATAATAGATCAATATAATATAAAAAATACTGCTTGTCTAGGGCTTTGCATTATAGAAAGAAGCAAATAGAATTATAATGGATAGTGCAAATTAAATACTCTCTGATGCTCCCCCTCACTGACATCAAATCTCACATGAAACATTGTGAAGAAGTCATGACAGAAATAGACACCATCCATGATTGGAATGTATTTCAATGGTGGAAAAAACTCGATCTCTATAAACAAATTCATGCAGAACAATTAGAAATATTTAAAACACTCCATGAACATGCCAGCCTCGACGAAGAAGACAACAAAATCTTAGAATCTCTGGAAGAAGAATTGGATTCACAGCATGATTTTCCTCGTCCTAATCTCTTCAAGAAATATGACGTTTTTTTGAGGACTCAAAGCCAAATGATCGATAAACTGTATCAGAAAATTGATAGTACTATGAGAGAAGAGAGAGAAAAAATTCGAGAGGATTTGTAAAGAAAGTAACGAGGTACAAGCTTACAAGATACAAGTAAGTTACAAGTTTCAAGGAATAAACAAGTAATACTAGAAATTAACTTTTGTGAAATGCCGTATACAAAGTCTCAAAGGCGAGCTTTGTGTCTTTTTCATCGACATACAAAATAATTTCGGTATACGTTGAAGCCGTCTCGATAACGGTAATATTTTGCAAAATCATTTGTTGAAAAACTATATAAAGAAATCCAGGAACCTCTTCATATTTCTCATCAAAGGTCATCCCAATAGCTGACAAAGGACTCCGCTTGTTTTTAAAACCTTTGGCGACCGTTTTTTCTACCAGTTCATCAAAAGATGACTCAATGATGAGCATGATTTCATGGGTCCCTCTCGTAATTCCAACATAGGCATTTTTTTCATGCACTTTGTTGTAGAGATTATTTATTTCCTTATTCGTTTCAAAGGTGTTTTGAAAGGTATACAGTGATAAATGAGAATGAACCGTCAGCGTATCGACATAAAATTCCTCCGTCTTTGGGACAATTTTTTTAAACGTTCGTTGCATTCGCGAGAGATTCATGACCAAAGCTGAAATCTGAATCTCTTTCTTCGTTCGAAGCTGAATCATGGGTTGAATGAAATGAGCCAACTGTGTCAGATTCATTAACCCTCGAGAAAAACCAAAAAGCAGAAAGGGATTTCCTTCCACTACTTCGGAAACGGCATCGGATATTTTATTCATTTTGTTGTATTTGTAACAAAATATATATTTTTATAACATTTTTTTATATATAATATACTCCAATTAGATTTATGTCTAGACTCTCGTTGATTTAAAAAATAATAATTCTCCATGAGTCAGCAAGTAAAAAACCAAGACATATATTCTGGAAAGAATTTCCCTGGAATAAATCCCGAAGGATCGTTTGATAGAATGATTTATGTATCAGATTCTATCCTATCTTATCCCGACATTCTTGGTAAAATTTTAGAGATCCGAAGTAATTTTGATTCATCTCAAAGAAGTCGACTAGGAATGAAGTTTATGATGGATGGAAATATGGAAGATATATTTCAGATCAACTCACAACTCCCAGAGTATGAACTTGTATATAATAGAGATAAAAAAGGAATATGGTATCTCACTATGTGCCTAAATAAAACACATCGTGCCCTAGGAGAAGAAGCAATACAAAAAGTAAGGGCTACCGTTGAGAAGACATTACATCGTTTCCAAAATAATTTTGATTTTGAAAATTATGCATTAACAAGAAGACAAGATATTCAATCTCAAGGATTCACATTTACACGGGTAATAGAAAATCCAGGACATCTTCATGGATTGTGGGAGCAATTTGGTTGGGATATTGACGCCAGTCGAGCAGTAGCTCAAAGTAACGAGCAGATCTTCGGGCTCCTGAACAATCAAAGAAAATTAATAGGAGCGGTCCTCTTCTCTGATAATGAAAGTACTGAATGGGCTATTCACCAAGATTATAGAGGGCAGGGACTCATTCACCCACTTCTTATTTATTCTAACGCTGCTATACTTTCCCAAGAACCTGATACAAGAATTTATTCTGAACTCCGTTTTAGTCACTCAGTTTCTGCAGCAATTCAAAGCGGTTTTCAGATCAATTATAACTCGGAGCTGAAGACACCATTCCTCACAAACCATGTTGCCATATTTGATAAACAAGTCGATTCTTGGAACACGGATAGAAATTTTCAAAATGACAATACATTCCTCCCCACTCAGCTTCGTAGCTTCGTAATGGGGCAAGTCAATAATTCTCTGTATTCTCCTGCCCTCATAAATGCTTATACTCAATAACTATTAAAAGTGAAATATCCATACAATCTCCTCTCTGAACATACGAAAGTTTTTCCCCTCTTTGGAGATCAACTGAAAGGCTACCCTCTCATCATAGATATGAGTTCATCAAACCCCATTCTCAACACTATCGATGTCTCAGACCAGAAACTTTTTCAAGAAATAATTTCAAATTTACTAACTAAAAATAATGCTGAATGGGGAATATCAGGATATTTAGAATATCGAAAATCTCTTTTGAAGAATTACCCTCAAATGGTAGATGAAAACCGGTTTTACCATCTGGGAATCGATATTGTGACCCCCGTTGGCTATAGAGTGTATGCACCGCTTGATGGAGAAGTCGTTAGTGTCAATTACGAAAAAGAAAAAGGATCATATGGACATTATGTGGTATTGAAGCACAAAATTCTCGATAACTCTTTCTATTCACTGTGTGGCCATTTGAGTCATAAAACCCTCCCAAAAGTTGGGGATTTTATTAAGAGCGGAGAATCGTTTGCTCAGATAGGAGACTTTGAGGATAATGGATTTTGGTTCCATCATATTCATTTACAAGTTCTTACTGAAAAAGGGTATCAAGAAGGATTTGTTTCGAAAGGATATTGCAGCCATGATATGCTTCCAGAAATTCAAGACTACTGCCCTCAGCCAGCATTTCTATTTCGCTATTGATACTACATTCAAAAAATTATTATTTATGAATACTCAAAATTCTCAAGGGACAAATCAAACTCCTCCCTTTCTTGCTATTGCCAAAGAATTCGGTACTCCCGTCTATGTCTACGACGGTGAAAAAATAATTTCCCAATATCATCGGCTCAAAAAAGCTTTTTCTGGCGTAGATCTCCACATCAAATATGCTTGCAAAGCACTCAACAATAGTAATATTCTCAAACTTCTTCTCAACGAAGGAGCGGGACTAGATACCGTTTCGATTCAGGAAGTGCACATGGGACTCAAAGTCGGATTCAAACCAGAAAGTATTATGTTCACTCCCAACTGCGTCGATTTCGCAGAATATCAGGAAGCAGTAGAGCTCGGAGTTCACGTCACTATCGATAATATTCCCATCCTCGAACAATTCGGACATACTTATGGAAATACAATTCCTTGCTGCATCCGTTTCAACCCGCACATTGTGGCTGGAGGAAATTCTCACATTCAAACCGGACATATCGATTCAAAATTTGGAATTTCTATTCATCAGTTGCGACACGTCCAACGAATCGTCGAAAGCGAAAATATTCAAGTGGAAGGAGTTCATATGCATACCGGATCGGATATCTTGGATGCACGGGTATTTCTGGAGGCGGCGAATATTTTGTTTGAAATAGCATACGGATTTCCAGATCTCAAATATATCGATTTCGGAAGCGGATTCAAAGTAGCGTACAAAGAAGGAGATATTACTACCGATATCGAAGAACTCGGTGAAGAAATGAGTAAACAATTCCAAGAATTCTGTACAAAATATGGAAGATCGATCGATCTGTATTTTGAGCCTGGAAAATTTTTGGTCAGCGAAGCTGGATACCTCCTCGTAAAAGCCAACGTTATCAAACAAACCACGGCGACAGTATTCGTCGGAGTCAATTCCGGACAAAATCATCTCATTCGACCTATGTTTTACGATGCCTACCATCGCATTGAAAACATTTCAAATCCAAACGGCACGCAAAGAATTTACACCATCGTCGGGTATATCTGCGAAACAGATACCTTTGGCTGGGATCGAAAAATGAATGAAGTCCGAGAAGGAGATATTCTGGCAATCTACAATGCTGGAGCCTATGGTTTCACCATGAGCAACAATTACAACGCACGATTCCGACCACCAGAGGTTTTGATCTGGAAAGGAAAAAACCATTTGATACGCAGGAGGGAAACGATGGAGGATATGTTGAGAACGGAAGAAATAGTGGAATTGTAAATCACATCCACAATCCGTTCGGGTTATTCCGATCCCGCCACCATTTCATGGGGTTGTTTTGAATGTATTCGCGAATACGGTTTAATTCAGATTCATCGCGGATGACCCGGTCGTGAAATCGGGGTTGCCATGCAAAATCGGAACCTAATTTCCGACATTGAATCGTACATGCACGTTTGTATTGGTTTATAATGACACCCAAATTTCCGGGTTTCCAATGATGGGAATGGTGCATTGTAGAG
>CAZQCN010000017.1:12185-17544 GCA_964592185.1 uncultured Candidatus Peribacteria bacterium | reverse complement strand
AGGAGGTTGATAGGCCTCAAGTGTAAGCTTAGTAATAGGTTGAGCTGAGAGGTACTAATGGTCCATTGACTTATTGTATTTTTATACGGATATACCTTGTTTGTAAGATATGCCTAGAATTGAAAAGATAATCGTGAAAAAGTCTGAATTCTGAAGTCTGTAGTCTGAGGTAAAGCAGAAACTAAAAATGAAAGAGAATAAATCTCGCATCTTTATTTCTAACTTTACATCTACCTCTGACTTCAGCTGTCAGATTTCAGAATTTACAAAGCTCTTGTCTTGGTGATTATTGCGAAAGGGGTACACCTGTTCCCATTCCGAACACAGAAGTTAAGCCTTTCAGCGCCGATGGTACTTGGACCGCAAGGTCCTGGGAGAGTAGGACGTCGCCAAGACTAGGATTTTGTACACTACACACTTTGAAACACCGTTAGGTGTTTTTTGTGGTTTTATTGTTTTTTGAGTGAGTGTTTGGGATGATTTTTTGTTGATTGAGGAGTATCTTGTTTTTATATTCTTTCTGACTGTTTATGAAAAAGATATTTCTCCTGTTTCTTTTGTTGTTTGTATCTGCAACTGTAGCTTGTGGACCAAATGATATATATAAAACTCGTGGACAAAAAGTTTCTGCTTCAGTTCTTTCAAAGCGTATTGAAGAAGTTCAGCATACGAATGTTTCTCGGCCTTGGATTCATACTACATTTATCCGGAAAAAAATTACTGTAAGTTTTATGACTATTCCTTCTGGAGAAGCTGTTTCAAGCTATCATAACGTTGAAATTACGGTTAGTGATGAAGAGTATGAAATGTTCTATGTCGGAGATAAAATGAATGTGTATTATTTGAATTCTAATCCAGATAAGGTTCGGACTGAGGATCAGGTAGAGGGCCCGATGGTAAGATGGAAGTAAGCTATTATTTTGCGATAAAACTGGTTGCTCCCAACCATGCGAGATTAAATATAGCTTTTTGTGTTTTTGCATACACTGGGCTTTCAATGATAAGCCCAATAAGTTCATTTGCATTGAGAGATACAAGACTCACTTTGTCGTCATAAATATTAATTTCATATTCAAATTGAAATTGTTCTGGATTAATGAAAAGGATTTCGATAAGTTTTGGATTGAAATTTTTTGGGTAAAAGTCTTTAGTGTAGGTTAAGCTTTTATCGGATGTTGGAGAGAGCATTCTAGATCGAATGTTTTTCTCTATTTTTCTTTTCACATATTCTTTGATGAAGGTTTCGGGAATGACCTTTGGAATAGCTTCCAGGTTAGTGTAACCGAGGAGTTCTTCGTGAGAGGTGAGCGTGTCTTCAAAAATGTTCTTAATCCCCTCTAGGCCTTCGAAATAGTGGATCTTCGGTTTATAAGCAAGTGCGTTGGTAATGGAAAGAAGCTCCGGAAGGAGTTTTTTGGCGTGTTTGAATTTATTTTCGAGTTGGTTGACGAGAATTTGCGGGTGTTCGACGGTGAAGTATTTTATTTTGTTATGAGTATAAGAAGTAATAAGTCCTCTGTGGATGAGTTTTTCAAGCGTGTGATAGCAGGCGACTCTTTGGACTCCTGCTTTTTTGGCAATGAGGCTGACGTAGGAACTTCCAAGTTCAAGAAGGGCGAGGTAGACCTTTGCTTCTTCTTCTTTGAAGCCGAGATCGAGGAGGTCGGAGAGGAGCATATCTCTTTGTTGTAATTATTTTTCTACATTATATATAATCATATAAGTATTGTAAATACAATGTGAAAATGATTTTGTATTTATGAGTGTATGAATCTATTTTCAGTATTTGCTATGCTGTATCCCCCTAATAAATTTTATGGAAAACAATTTTATTAATCCACCTATTTCCGATATGGGAATAGAAGTATTACAACTTATTTTTTCTAGCTTGCAAAAAGGTGTCCCTACGAATGTAGTTTTTGAGCGTCCGTCCGAGCAAATAAATTATCGAACTTTACACTGTGGATGGATGGCTATGTCGAGAGGAATTCGAAGTTCACTCCGGGAATGGGTGATGATTCCGACGGTCAGCGAGGCACGATTTTTACTAGAGAATGTAAAGATTGATGATTGTATAAGAAATTATCATCAATTTCCTTTGGTTTTTCTGCCCCGTATGGCTATTAAAGTTTTTAGAAGTAGGAATGATGAAGAAGAGGATCTTGTGGTAGGAGAACCGAATTTCAATGTTGATCGTTATCCGTTTTCTGCACACATGTATGAACATGCATATATCCGTCATCTTTTATCTTCGGAGTTTAACTCTCCTCAGGGAGAGGCTTTAGCTTCTTTTCAGAGAATTCAAGTGTCTCTAACGCCCCAACCAAACCCTCCGGATTATCCAATAAGTGGAGTGAGTCTCACTCCACCACCCCTTCATGAACTAGACTGTATGCGAGTGTATGTAAATGATCATCTTCCTCATTCTCGAAAACGATGGGAAGAAGTATTGAGGTGTGAAGGGATTGAAGGATATGGAGATGATTTGCTGAGACCTTTGTTGTAAAAAAGATTCTACAGGAAATTTATTGTGTTGTTATTGCCAGCAAAACACTTTTTTCCATTTGTTTTCATTGCTTATATTCCTCTACTTTCTTTGTGATACTATTTCTTTATAATCATTCTTATGTCTCAAAAAATCTGTTCTCAATGCCAAACATCTTTTTCAGTTTCCGAATACGAAAAGCAATTTCTTGCGAAGATTTCTTTGAAAGTTTCCGAGAAAATTTTTGAAGTTCCTGAACCGAGTATGTGTCCAGACTGCCGCTGTCAGTTTCGTGTGATGCACCGAAATGAATCGCATCTTCATCATAATGTTTCAGTATTTTCGCAAAAACCTATTATTTCGGTGTATGCGGCCGGCGGTCCCTGGAAGATTGTCACCCAGGAAGAATGGTGGAGTGATGACTATGATCCTCTTTCGTATGGTCGTGATTTTGATTTTTCTCGTCCATTTTTTGAACAGTTTCAAGAACTTCGACTCGATGTTCCACGTTTTAATCTTGTGACGGTGGATAATGAAAATTCTCCCTATACTACTGGAACGGGGTATTGTAAAAACTGTCATCTGATTAATTCATCTGAAAACTGTGAAGATTGTTATTATGGCAAACTGCTTCAGCGATCAAAGAATATTGTGGATTCTTCCTATGTATATGATTCTGAATTGGTGTACGAAGGATTTAATGTGAAGAAGTGCTACAATTGTTGTTTCTTGGCAAATAGCGATGGGTGTACGGATTGTTTTTTCTCAGATGATTTGCATGGATGCAAGAACTGTTTTCTGTGTACGAATCTTTCGAAACAGCAGTATTGTTTCATGAATCAGAAGTTGAGTAAGGAAGAATATTCAGAAAAAATAAAAGAATTTTTTGGTTCCTATGCGGGGGTTGAAAAAGCGAAAGCAATTCTCTCGGATATTCGTGCTAAAAGAATCTACAAGTACAGTGATATTTTTAATTCTGAAAATTGTACTGGCGATTTCATTTATAATAGCCAGAACTGTCTCGATTGTTATGATGTGAGCGATAGTCAGGATTGTCGATATGTGCAGGTAGGAGTCCAATGTAAGGACATCCTAGATTGTTCCAATATGTATATTAAGCCTCAACTGAGTTATCAAGTTTTGGGAGTCATTGAAACGTATAACGTGAATTTCTGTGTGTATGTATTTCATTCTCAAGACGTTTGGTATTCTGAGCTTTGCTATCATTCAAATAATCTGTTCGGATGTGCGGGTTTGAAGAAAAATAGTTATTGTATCTTGAATAAGCAATACTCGAAAGAAGAGTACGAAAAAATGATGACACGAATTATAGAACATATGAAAAGAACAGGGGAGTGGGGGCAGTTTTTCCCTTCCTCATTGTCTCCCTTTGCCTATAACGAAACGCTTGCAAGTGATTATTTCCCAATGGGCAAAGAAGGGGTTCTTGCGAAAGGATGGAAGTGGCGAGAGGATGATGCAAATTCAGCCTATCAGGGTCCTCACTATGAAGTGCCAGATCAGATTCAACATACAACTGATGATATTACTCAGGCGGTTTTGGAATGTGAAATTACAAAGAAACTTTATAAGATTCTTCCGCAAGAGTTGAAGTTTTACCGTATGATAAATTTGCCTATTCCTCGAAAGTGTCCGGATCAGCGGCATAAAGAGCGTATGATGCTTCGAAACCCTCGTAAGCTCTATGAGCGTCCGTGTATGAAGTGTGGGAAGAATGTTCAATCGACATTTCCTACTTCGGATTTCCTCCTCAGGACAGGTGGGCCAGAGAGAAAAGAGAAGATATATTGCGAGGAATGTTACCTCGCAGAGGTGTATTAGTAATTTATCGTTATTTTCCCTTTGAGATTGCGAAGTTTCTTGATTTGGCTATATGCAAACTTCAATTTGCTTTCATTTCCCATCTCAGAATATATTTCGGCTATCCGTTCCCATTGAGGCAAAGATAGGCTTTCTTTTTGTGATAACAAGATAGAAAGTTCTGTGTTGGTTCTTTTCTCTTGTCGAGCCACTTTGCGACAGGCGAGGCAATGCTGCGGAATCCTTTGTACCCAATATTTTTTCGTTTCGTAAAAATATTGCTGTTCCTTTTTTGAGAATATAAAAGATATTCCACAGGTTTCACAACGAGGTGTTTTATCGAAATATGCTAAGTAAGGTTCATAATCACAATACGTCTGCAAGTTTGGTTTGCCCAGTATTACTTTGTGTTCCTGAATACAGATATCGCAGGCCCAGGTATAATTATAATTTTTTAATTTTTCCAAATCGATACTACGGATAGTACCTCCTTCGTGGAGTTTTATATGAAACATTCTTTGCATCTGAGAAGGACCTCTCATTTGAAGGCAACAAGGACATTTCAATTTTTCTTCTGCGTCTTTTTTCGTCATGGAGTTTTTTATGCAGTTCTAAGTTGGGCAATTTGAATATCATGGTCAACCAGTTTTTTGAACGCTTGCTTGATATAGAGATTGTCATGTTGCACTAACTCCAAAATATCATCGGTTTTAATATTGAGATGTTGTATATCTCTTTTTACTGTTTTCATATCATCTTTGAGTTCAGTTACGTCTGACTTGATAACGGTCATATCTGATTTGAGTTCAGTTACGTCTGATTTAATAACCGTCATATCTGATTTCAGCTCAGTTACATCTGACTTGATAACTGTCATATCTGATTTGAGTTCAGTTACATCTGACTTAATAACTGTCATATCTAATTTCAGCTCAGTTACATCTAACTTGATAACACTCATATCATCTTTGAGCTCAGCTACATCAGATTTAATAACTATTATATCTGATTTCAGCTCTATGACGTCAGACTTCAGAGCGTTGACGTCAGACT
>CAZQCN010000017.1:6046-12173 GCA_964592185.1 uncultured Candidatus Peribacteria bacterium | reverse complement strand
GTTCAGAGACATCAGACTTCAAAACACTGACATCAAATTTAATCTCAAATACATCAGACCTTAGAGTGGAAACGTCTGATTTCAAAGTAGAGACGTCATCTTTTATAATATCAAGACTTTGTATTATGGTTTCGAATTGGTTTGTGGTCATAAGTGAATGTTAGAATATTCACTTGTAGTATTATACTCTGTTTCTCAAAAGTGGTATTAAAATGTCTAACGTTTTATCAAAATTTTAACTTTCGTTTTTTTACATTTTCTTAAAAACCTTCAGTTTGCAACAAAAATGATCAGTTTTTCATCGAAGTATTTTGGATCTCGATTTTTAGTTGTTCTAATATTTCCCTGAGTTCTGATTTCTTATCACTGAGAAATTCAATTTTTTGATTTGTGTTTTCTATGGATGAAAGATCTCTGGTACTTGTTTCTAGATTTTGTATTTGATTTATTATATTTTCTTGAATATTTGAATCTGTTATAATGGAAGATTTTTGTACTTGATGTACTATGTTTTGAAGTTGTTTGAGGTGTGTCTCGAAAGTCACGAAGTTATAAACTTTGCGGGTATATTCCATACTTGATTTTACTGTATTTAAAAATATATAAATTTCTTTTTGCTCAGATTTTAATTCCTTCCGATCGATAATTTGTTCTATATAGTCAATGCTTGCTTGTAAGTTTGTTCGCAGTGAATTGAGTTTTGATATTTCTTCTTGAATGAGGATTTTTTTTGATTCATCTTGTGTGTTTTGATAGAGAGATGAAAATTTTTCATGGAATATACTCACTTTTGATTGCGTACATTGGAGAGTGAGTGTGATTATTGATTTCGCTTCTTGGAAAAACTGGGCACTAATGGAAGCGTCGAGACTTTGTATTTTCGATTCGAGCACTTTTTCATTCAATTGTATGGATTGCTTGAGAGCCTCGATTTCAATACTTTTGCTACTGAGAGTTTCAGCGGCTATTTTTTGATTCCGGAAAGATTCTAATTCGGTTCTCAGTCTTTGAAATTGTGCAAAGAGAGTTTGTTGTTCGATTGCTTCAGGGATGTATTGCTGTTTAAGAGTTTCATAGCTACTTTTCTTTTGATCTAAAGCAGTACAAGAAGCAATCGTTTGACTATATTGTGCATGAGCTGGATAGAGCGGAATAGTCGAAACAATACATACGAATGTGAATATGAGACTATATTTTTTCATATTGTGTGATTAAAACGTGAGGCTGTTTAAGTAGGATAGATTGTTTTGGATTTCTTCGAGTATTGAGTCTTCTTTTATTGCTGCCTTGAGTTGAGAAATTTGAAGAAGAGGGGTTTCCAAATCGATTGTTTCCGTTGTTACAGAGTTTTGTTTGTTTTCTTGAGAGTTATTGTTGCGAGAGAGTGTGGTTGAATCGGTTGGATTTGGAATGGAATCATTTTGTAAGCCCTCAAATGCATTTTCTTTTATAGCATCATTTCCGGAGCTTTGATCGAATGTCGGAGAAAAGAGATCGTTGTTTTGAGCTTTTTGTGTCTGAGATTCTAAATTTTCTGTACCAGCTATGGATGTATTGTTGTCTTTTGATAAGTTGGGGATGTTTTCTTGAGATGGATTATTTTCAGTTTCTGATGGTTTGTTCGTATTCAGCGTGGTTGAATTACTACTTTTTGAAGTTTGATTCTCATTTTGTGAGGTTGGAGAAGATAGATTGATAGGAGAGAGATTGATAGGAGAGAGATTGAGAGCGATCTCATTGTTTTTTGATAGATTATTTTTTTGTTGTTGTATGAGTTTTTCAAAAAAAGATGGCATTTTTGAATTTTCAGTTTCGGATATACTTTTATCTTCATCGATTGTAGTAGCTATGTTTTCATCGAAATAGCTTGTGTCGAGCTCAGATAACAGTGAATCAATAGCCGTGTTTGTATCATTGAGAGCGATTTCAATGTTTTGTGTTTGTTGGTTTTGTATGTAATTTGCAACGAAGAATACTCCAGTTCCTGCTACGAGAGCAGTGATACCGACTTTGAAAATATTCCAGAAGTTTAAAAGGCGTTCTTGTTTGATATTTAGTTTCGTTTGAGTTTTTTCCCAAATTGCTTTTTTACTTTTCATACTAAAACTTGGTTCCCGATTTTCAAGATGAAGGAGTGTAAAAAACTCTTTCAAATCTTCTGGTGCGAAAAGATGCGCATCAGGGAGTTTCCCATATCGTTTGTAGAAAGTCAGGATGTCTTCAGGGGTGAGTCGAATGTTCATGAATAGGTGTTCGGAATGAGAGATGAAAGTTTTTTGAGAGCTCGATGCGTAAGCACTTTTACGTTAGATTCAGTGATTTTGAGTGTATTTGCTGTATCTTTTACTGATTGGTTATAAAAATATCGTTCTCGTATCACTTCTTGTTCCTGTCCTTTGAGTTTTGTGAGATATATGTCGAGATTTTTATCAATCTGATTTTCTATTGGGTATAAGGCTGGATCAATATTGAGAAAAAATTCTTCGATTGTTTTTTGATGATGTTCTACATATATATTGTCATCAAAACTCATGTTTGCTTCGCTTACGTTTTTTCTCCAGTGGTCACAGAGTGCGTGTCGGGCTATAGTAAATATCCAAGCATTAAAACTTGCGTTTGGTCGATATGAGTTGAGATTGTGATAGATTTTTATAAATACTTCACTGGTGATGTCTTCTGCAATTGCTTTGTTTCCTACTCTTTGCAAGATGAAAGAAAATATTCGTTTTACGAAGGAATCGTAGAGGAGCTCAAAGCTTTTGCTATCGCCGTTTTGTGCTTTTTGAACCAGAAGTTCAATTTCGTGATTTTCCATAGTTCTTTATCTTCTGTAACGAAGAGAGGTTACAATCTGCATGTGTATAGTGTAGACTAAAAGAAAGAAACTCAAAATGGTTTTTTCTAGTTTTTGAAGATACGATGAGTTTTTGTCATTACTATTTTATTTTTCTCGTATTAGTCTCCTTCTTATGAATATTATTTCTTGGAATGTAAACGGTGTACGTTCGGTGTTTGGAAAAGGCTTTTTGGATTATGTGCAGAAAAAAAGCCCCGATGTAATCTTGTTGCAGGAGGTTCGAGCTTCTTTATCTCAAATTCCCCCAGAAATACGTTTCATGCCTGGGTATTCTTCCTATTTTTCGAACTCAGAAATCCCAGGATATAGTGGGGTGGGTTTGCTTACGAAGATTCCTCCTCTCGATGTTCGGTATGGGTTTGGTATTCCTGAATTCGATCGAGAAGGGAGGGTCCAAGTAGTAGAATACGAATCATGTATCTTCGTGAATGTCTATTTTCCAAATGGGAAAAGAGATGAAGAGAGACTCCGATTTAAAATGGATTTTTATGCGGCAACGAGTGAGTTTTGTGAACATTTAAAACAGTATAATAAGCCGATTGTTGTTTCAGGTGATTATAATACTGCCCATAAGGCTATTGATTTGGCACGACCTGCTGAAAATATTGAGGTATCAGGGTTTCTTCCTATAGAACGTGAATGGATGGATCAATTTATTCAACAAGGATTTGTAGATACATTTCGTCAATTTCACTCTGAACCAGACCAATATACCTGGTGGTCGCAACGGAGTGGAGCGCGTGGGAGGAATGTCGGCTGGAGAATCGATTATCATTTTATTTCTCAAGATGGAATTTCTTTGGTTGAAGATGCATGGATAGAACCGGAAATAACAGGTTCGGACCATTGTCCGGTGGGAATACGTTTAAAAATCTGAGATCTGAAGTCTGTAGTCTGAGGTAGATAATAGGTGAAGAATAAGAGGTGTTCTGCTCTCTTTGCTCTCCCTCTGACTTCAGACTTGAGTTTATACCGAATCATATCGGTATTTCTTGCTAAGTTTTTTGATTATTTCCTTTCCTCCATCGTGTGTCTTGATCGTGTTTTCATAGACATTTTGAGGGACTTGGTAATATTCAAACACCGAACCGTCGAGGAGATGGATTTGAAGAATAGACTTTTCGTTGATGTAGATAATTTGAGAAGGAGCCATGAATTTTTACAATATCCAGAGTATATATATTGAATATTAAAAAAACATTATATTTCCAATTATTTTTTTAGAAAAAAGAAAGCGTTAAAAAAAGGGGAGGCAGAGATTCTCTGCCTTCCCTTCGATATTTTTTTTGATTAAAATCTTTTTGGTCGTGCTTCTCTTGGCTGTGCTTCATTGACGGCAATTTTTCTCCCGTCGAGACTGAATCCATTCAGCATTTCTATTGCTTTTTTGGCCTCTTCTTCAGAACCCATTTCTACGAAACCAAAACCACGAGATTGACCTGTCATTTTATCCATTACGATTGTTGCTGAGACGACAGTTCCTGCCTGTTCAAAAGCTTCTCTGAGAGATTGCTCTGTTGTATTGTAAGAGATGCCTCCTACGAAAAGTTGTGTTGCCATAAGAATGGAAATAAAAAATAAAAACTGGAAATTACTATTTGTTTCTCTTTCGATCAGTTTCGTTGAGATACTTTTTTCGAAGTCTGACGCTCTTTGGAGTGACTTCAACGTACTCATCATCTTGAATATACTCAAGAGCTTTTTCTAGACTTACTTCTACTGGAGGAGTGAGTTTGATGGCTTCATCGGTTCCTGAGGCACGGACATTGGTTAATTTCTTTTCTTTGAGCGGGTTGACGACGAGATCTTGTCCTTGATTATATTCCCCGATGATCATTCCTTCGTATACTTCTGTGCCTGGTTGGATAAAGATTGGACCACGTTCTTGGAGATTCCAGAGCGCAAATGCTACAGATTTTCCAGTATTTCCAGAAATCATAGAGCCGGCATTTCTTTTTTCAATTCTTCCCATGTCAGGAACGAAACGTTCGAATGAGTGATACAGAGTTCCTTCACCTTTAGTGAGAAGAATAAATTGAGATCGGAATCCAAGGAGTCCACGGGTAGGGATTTCAAATTCGAGGAATGAAAAACCACCTTCTGTCTTGATATTTCGAAGCTCTCCTTTTCGTGTTGCGAGTACTTCAATGATTTTCCCAGTACAGTCTTCAGGCACTGTAATAATGACGGATTCCAAAGGTTCACACATACGTCCGTCTTCTTCTTTCATAACGACAACGGGTTGTGAGACTTGCAGTTCAAATCCTTCACGGCGCATATTTTCAATGAGTACAGCGAGATGCATTTCTCCACGTCCGTAGACTTTGAAAATTTCGCTTGAGTTGGTCATTTCTACACGGAGTCCTACATTGGTTTCCAATTCTCGCATGAGTCTTTCTCGAAGATGTCTACTGGTCACGAAGGTTCCTTCACGACCTGCAAATGGAGAAGTGTTTACCATGAATTCCATAGCCAGTGCTGGCGGATCGACACGAATAGCTGGAAGTGGTTCCGCATCTGGGTTGTTGGTAATAGTTTCTCCTACATAGACATCAGGGATACCTGCAAGGGCTACAATGTCTCCAGCATATACCTCTTCAACTTCTTTTTTTGCTAATCCTTGGAAAGTGAAAATTTTTGTAAGTTTTCCAGTTCGTTTCTTTCCTTCAGAATCGATAATAGAAACGTTCTGACCTGTTTTGACTTTTCCTTCGTAAACACGACCAATAGCAATACGACCAAGGTAATTATCATAGGTGAGAGTCGCTGGTTGCATTCGGAAATCTGTATCGACATTTGCTTTTGCTATTGGCACATGCTCAATGATGAAATCAAGGAGTGGGACAATATCTTTTCTTTCGTCATTCAGGTTTTTTACAGCAACACCATCTCGAGCGACTGTATAAATATAAGGGAAGTCGAGTTGTTTTTCTGTGGCATTGAGTTGAGCGAAAAGATCAAAAGTGAGATTGAGTACAGTATCGGGTCGAGCGGTTGGTTTATCGATCTTGTTTATTACTACGAGTACTGGGAGTCCAAGTTCCAATGATTTTCCGAGTACAAATTTGGTCTGTGGCATTGGACCTTCATAGGCATCAACAAGAAGCAAAGTTGCATCAACCGTCCGAAGAACACGCTCTACTTCAGAACCGAAGTCGGCGTGACCGGGAGTGTCGACGATATTAATTTTAGTTCCTTTGTATTCGATCGAAGCATTTTTTGCATAAATAGTAATTCCTCGTTCCTTTTCCTGATCATTCGAGTCCATGA
>CAZQCN010000017.1:0-6036 GCA_964592185.1 uncultured Candidatus Peribacteria bacterium | reverse complement strand
GTTTCTTCATTTTTATTCATTTTTTTATCTTAGTATTTTTTTTCTTATTGACCCAACAAGGACTCGAACCAATAATATGGCTTCAAATAAGGATATTCTGATTTTAGCGATTTTTAACAAAAGTTCGAGTCCATGACTCGTTCTTCTACCATTTCATGTGCCGCAAAAGCTCCTCCTGCCTTCAAAAGGGCGTCAACGAGCGTGGTTTTTCCATGATCAACGTGTGCGATGATGGCGATATTTCGGATTTCCATAGGTATATTGGTCAAATTCCGAGCCATTGTAGTTATCATTTTCGGGTTTGGCAACTGATTTATTTACTCTTTTGTGTTTTTCCTACCATGTTCAAGAGCCATTTTTTTGGCACAAATGGAGAAAGGAAAAATTGGAGTCTATCAAGCCATTGGACTCCAGCAATAACTTGAATTTTTCCTTGTATCATCGCTTCGTACCCTTGTTGTGCTACTTTCCGAGCACTGGCAGCATTCCGGAAGGTGAGTGTGTTTTCCATGTTTGCAACTTTGGCGAAGTTGGTGTCGGTGGCACCAGGGAGGAGGGTGGTGACGGTAATGTTTTTTCCATAGACTTCGCTCGCAATTGCTTCTGTGAATGAAATGACATAAGCTTTCGTGGCGAAATATACCGCATGAAACGGACCAGGCACGAGTCCAGCGACTGAAGCGACGTTGAGAATTTTTCCGGTATCTCGTTTCAAAAAATCCGTTAGAAACAAATGAGTGAGTTCGGTGAGTGAAGTGATGTTTACTTGGATCATGTCTGTATAGGTTTTTAAGCTTCCTTCATAGAATGCTCCTATTCCGCCGAATCCAGCATTGTTTATGAGATAATCTATTTCGATTTTGCTTTGTTTGACTTCGTCATATATTTCCTTCGGAGCTTTCGGATCTGACAGGTCTTTGATGATGATTTTTACTTCGACTTCATATTTTGTTGTCAGCTCTTTTGCTAATTCTTGAAGTGAGTTTTCATGACGGGCAATGATTACCAGATCGCCACCTTGTTTTGCGTGGATATGAGAGAGTTCTCGGCCTATGCCACTGGAGGCGCCGGTGATGAGGGCAGTGTTGTGCATGATGAAACGGATTGAAAAAATATCGGATAAGTTGTATAAATTCATTATCCAATGGAAATGAATTTATTTGGAACTGATCATGATGTGCCTTGTTTTTTTATAGAAAGTATGTAGAATATATTCTTGTCCCCTCTGATATTTTTGATGATACTGAAAGCATAATTTAAAATCAAAATTATCTATAATTTTTCATTATTATAACATTGGATTATGGCTCTTGATATTAAAGAGAAATGGAAGAGTTTTGCCTTTGGGGCTAGTCTTCTGGCTATGGGGCATTTATACGGTCAAAATGTAGTAAAATTTTCTGACGTAGAGATTGATCTTGTGGGAGTTAGGGATGTTTGCAATTTGTTTGTAATAAAAGGAAAGAAAACTTATTCTTTTGATATAGAGCCAAACCGTAAAACTGTTTATGATATGCAAAATGGAAATCTCGTATTAAAAAGTTCATCTATAGTAAAAAATGATGATGGATTAATAACTTGCAATAATTGTTCTGACATTTTTGAATCAAGCACAATTGTATCTTCTTGTTTTGGAGTATTAAAATCTTCCGAACCTAATAGCTATTTTTTTTATCTTAGTACAGAGGCACATTAATTCTGTATTTTGTAAAAAATTTAAATTTTGTATTTTTTTGTTTATTGGACTTTCGCGTTTTTATGGATTTATTTACAATAAATATCTTTTGTGTTATAATTCTTATAAATTTAAACATTATTTTATGACGATCCATAATTCAGATTCGCAGATCAAGTCAGGCAGTATTCATCTTGCTCAGTTGATTGAAGGGCATCCAGATTTGGATAAGCATATTGGTATCATTAGCCAGGGACGAGTTGGTCTTGCAGAGCAACTTATGAAGTCTACCCATGTCGTTCATCATAATATCTCTGAAGGAGGTCAGATTCCTGATGGTTTTGAGGATCGACACGACTATCATTTAAATGATGGGGATGTTTTGGATGAGAATATAAATTCAAATCCGTATTTGAAGTTTATAACTGAAAAGCTTTCTCAAGAGACAGAAGCATTTTTGAAAGGGCAGTTAAGTCAAGAACAAATGAGATCTGTCGAAAATCTAGCTAAATCTTTACTTTCTCGTTTGCATATTCTGAAGAGAGAAATTGAGGGCAATATGAAAGAAGTCAGTGAAAGTATTTTAAGTAAGTTCCGGGCAAGTATTCGGGATGGTGTGCTTGGCAAATTTTGGAAGGTGGCTTCTATAGTTGTCCTTATGGTTAAGGGAACAACAGCTTTTGCTGCCCCTACACCTCATACTTCCCATGAAAATATTCCGAGCTCTCATCATGCTTCTTTTGATGTTTCTCCAACCCTTGATGGAGGTGACGGGGATGATTCAAAAATTGCTCAATGGAAACCTGTTTTAGATGATGATGGACCGACACCAGCCCAGATCAAGAAAATGTCTCAATCAGAATTTAAAAAGTATGTAGAAAATGATCCCGTGCGTTCTGCTATATATGACATAGTAGATGAGCAAACGAATGAGTTATCTCTTCGTCTTCAGATTTTGGAAATTCCTGTAGAGAATTTACAAGCGACTTTAGAAGCTTTGAATCTTATGAAGAAGGATCATCCCAAAGCGGTCCTTCATATACAGACTACCACTTCTGTTTTCGATGATTATGAACGAGCAAAATCGTTTGAGAACGATAGTCTTAATTTTAAAACAAATAGTAGAATACGAGTCGGAGCTCATTTAAGTGAGTCGACAGATACACTACCATCTATAAGAGATTTAGATAAAAAATCTGTAACTCCCCATTTTGAAACTGTTGAGTTAAAGGTGCCAACTTTCTCTACCACTCATTTCGCAGATAATTTTTATGAAATTACAGAGGAGGGAAAGCAAAAAGTTCAGAAGGATTTGGATGGAATTATTCAAAATATAAAGGGTTTGACAGAAAAGGAAGGTGTGCATGATTTCAAGATAAAACTTAGATTTGAAGGAACTTGTAGTGAAATCACTAATTCGCCTGGTCCTGACGGAGAAATGCGTAATTGGGAGCAACTTGGTAGAGCAAGGGCAATTTTTTTGAAGGGTTATGTTTTGAAAGAAATGGAAAAACAAGGATTGACTTCGAAGAATATCGATGTCGAATTTACTGGCCCAGGTGGAGACAATGGGGTAGATCACAATCCTGATTACAAAGCAGCTCGGAAAGCGACTATGTCAGGTGAGGTGGTTATCCAAAAAGAAGTCCCATCAAATTCTGTCCCAACAGATCTTCCTGAAAATTTTCAACCTGAAACAGAAACGAAATTTCATGTTTCTGTAGTTACTGTTGAATTGACTGATGCTGCTCATAAACCGATTCCTGTTACTTCTGGACAGGCTAAAACATATAGGGGCTGTGGTGGGCCTGGTTAATTCATTTTTAAATAGTTAATTTATTTGTTATGTATACAACACAAGATCAATCTATTTCTACTCTTCAATTTCTTGTTCCTAACTTTTCTGAACTTTCTCGGAGTGAGCAGGAGACTATAACTGAAGAAAAATCCGAAGAATTTTTAGATAAACTTATCCGACAATTTTGTCTCTCCTTGAATTTGGAGGGGCTGAAGCATTTTGAATCGTTTCTTTCTGAATCTCATGATCCTGAAACTATATTTAAAAAAATGAAATCCCTTTCGCCTCATTTTGAAGATATTGTTAAGAAAGTTATTGCAGAGATGTCATAAATATTTTTTCAATAAAAAAGATCTTTCCCTAGGAAAGATCTTTTTTTGTAGTCAAGATTACTATTTCTTGAACTTCTCCTGATATTCCTCAAACGCCTCCTGAATATACTTATCAATATCCGGCTTCATACTTCTCATCTCTGCAATAATAGCTTCGAGATCGTTTTGATGTGCTTCTACGAAAGATTCAAATTCTTTTGCTTCTTCCAAGCTGATGTGTTCGAAAAATGTGTTTACACACATTTCAACAATTTCTTTATTTACTCGCTCTTCGAGCTGAGTCTGTTCTAGTGGCGTGAGAGTTTTGTTGCCAATGAGGTTTTGTGAGAAAGACATGGGAAATGTTTATTGTTTGATAATTTCAGGAGTATATGTCTTTGAAAAATTTATACTTGGATTCTTTATAAAAAGATTTGAAAAGTGTATTATTTCTAGTTTGAGTGAGTTATATCGTTCTGGATCTTGGATTTTACCATTACTTCCAATACTAATAATTTTTGCAATCCCGAATTCATATGCGTTCATCATTGTTGGAGAGAAAATGTCTTTTTGTATTAAATCTTCCGCTACTATTTGTCGGTATTTCTGATATGTTGTTGATATGAGACTATCTATTTTAGTGTTATTTTTGATTAGTTCTAAATCAATTATATTTAATTTTTCAATACCTTTTTTCATCAGAGTGTCTGGTGATTCAGATATATGGAAGCTTTTGCCTAAAGAATCTAACTTGTAACGAGCTACTGGCATTAAACTTGTATATGTACTAGAAACTCTATCTAAATTGCTTTGCAATTCTCTTTCTTTTTTTCTTGCTTCTACCGCTGCATCACTTCTTTCCTGTGCTTTGATTCTATTCACTTCTGAAACATATAGTTTCTTGAAATTCTCTTCAATTTTTTGATCGGGGAATGAAACTTCGCTTATTGAGATTCCTGCATTAGACATTAAGTGGATAATATTTATGATGTTTTGATCAGGACTGGTTCTTTTAAGCTCATAAATTGATTTATTAATTTCTTGTATTTTTTTAATTTTTAGAGAATCAGGAGTTGTTTCTCCTTCTGATTCAAAAGATGTTGTTACTCCTTTTATCTTTAAATCATGTTCGACACTTGCTTCAATATTTTTCTCACCAGACATACTCATTGGTGCATTTTTGGCTTCCAACTTCCCGACAAAAGTGGCTACAAAGAGACTAGCTACGAGTGTGACTTTATGACCAGCTCCTGTCAGCATTGCAATAACTTTTCCTTTTGGTTCTCCTTTTTCCTTATTATTTTGTTCTTGAATAGTATGAATCAAATTCTGGATATCCTGGGCAATTTTATTTAAGGCTTCTTTTGAATGTCCTGTGATACTTTTGGTTTCCATAAAAGATTGAATTGATTGATTCAGTCCCATTTCCAGACTTTTTGCATTCACTGGTGAGATGCTCCTTAATCCATCCTTCAAATGAGCAATAAACTCATTCATGATTTGATTTATGGCAGCTTCGTTCTCAAAACTCTTGAAAAGAGTTTTCATCTGTTCGGTAGTCCCTGCGACGTGGTCTTTCAGATTTTCGTGCATTGTGTCACTCATTTTACCTCCATTGTGATGAGCTTCGATGTATTCTAGAGCTTTTACATGGTGTCCTGGATGTGATGTCGTTCTTTCCATATAAGGAAGATTAATGATTGAGGCAATATATTTGATGTCACTTGCTTGTAACTTATTTTTTCTTTTGAGTCATTATTTTCCAATGAGATACATAAGAAAGCACTAAAATAACCATCGCTACGAGAGGCAAAACAAGACCAACTCCGAATCCATCTACTACCCAAATACTGACGAAGGCCGCTATGAAATCAATAGCAAAACCCGCATACGCCCATTCTTTGATTCGATTTGGGATTTGAGGAATGATTAGAGCCAAAGCGCCGAGAACTTTGAATACGGTGAGCATGATTCCGAAGTAGTCAGGGTAGCCGAGATGTCGGATGCCTTCTTTGGCCATTTCGCTCTGAGAAGTAAGTGCTGGCAGGAGTCCTTCCCCGAGGAAGATGATACTCGTGGTGATCCAGAAGATGATTTTGTTGGTTTTCATGAGAAGATGTAATGTAAAATAGATAATTTTGCCAAGAGGATTTTATCATGTCTTGATTTAGGTGGGTAGAGAGACCTTAAATAATTTTTGGGTCAAGACAATCTAAGAGTGATATAATCACTCTAATAGCTAATAAATAAAA
>CAZQCN010000016.1:0-17619 GCA_964592185.1 uncultured Candidatus Peribacteria bacterium | reverse complement strand
AGATCTTAGTTTTCTTTATGTTTACTCAATCTCTTCTCGCTCTTCAAAAATCTATTACAAAAAAAATTCAAGAGATTTATCCTGATTTTCAGGGCGAAGTGGAACTGGAATCTCCTCGAGACATTTCTCATGGAGACTATGCTTTGACGATTGCACTGAAGTTGGCAAAAGAGATGCAGCGGAATCCACAGGAAGTTGCTTCTGAAATTTTGAAAGCGATTGAAGGTATTTCGGAAATACAATCGGCTGGGGTAGCCGGACCGGGATTTATTAATCTCATTCTGAAAGATGATATATTCTTGAAAAGTTTTTCTGATCTTTTGAAAAAAGGAACATGTATTGAGCCCGGACAAGAGGAGAATATGCGAGTGCTGATTGAGTATCCGTCAACGAATGTTGCGAAGCCCATGGCAGTGCATCATCTCCTTTCCGCTATTATCGGACAGACGCTTTACAATGTTGCAAAAAAACTTGGCTATCAAGCGACGAGCATCAATCATCTCGGTGACTGGGGGACGCACTTTGGGAAGATCATTTATTCCTATCGGCACTTCATGAATCATGTTGACTTGGATCATGCGACGATGGAAGATCTCTTGGATATTTATGTGGAATTTGGAAATCGAGCGAAAGAAAATCCTGAAATTGAAGAAGGAGGTCGAGCGGAATTTCTCAAGCTGGAACAGAAGGATCCGGAGAATATGAAGGTTTTTCAGAAGTGTCTGGATATTAGTATAAAAGATATTCATGAAGTATTAGAAAAGTTGGGAGGGATTCATATCGATGAAACAATTGGAGAGAGTTTTTACTCTGACAAGATGGAAGCCGTTACGCAAGAAGGAATTGAGAAGGGAATTTTTGTAGAGGATACAGGCGCTTTGATTTGTAAATTTCCTGAGGACAAGTTACCTCCAGCGTTGGTGAAGAAGACAGATGGAGCTACGCTTTATTTGACTCGTGATGTGGCGACGGTGAAATATCGTATAGAACGATGGCATCCGTATAAAACAATTTATGTCGTTGATATTGCTCAGAAGCTTCATTTCGAACAAGTATTCGAAGTGGCTCGAATGTTGGGTATGGATTTGCAAGGTTTTCATCATGTTGGCTTTGGCCGTATGGCTTTCAAAGATGGACGGAAGATGGCGACGCGTGCGGGATCTTTGGTGAGGCTTCGTGATGTGATCGATGAAGCGGTTGAGAGAGCGGGTGAGGTTATTACCGCACACAATCCTGATATGCCGGAAGAGAAACTCAAAGAATTATCGAGTATGTTTGGTATAGGAGCTCTGAAGTACAACATTCTTTCACAAAATATTCATACAAATTTCAAGTTTGATTGGGACGATATGTTGTCTCTCGAAGGAAACTCTGCTCCGTACCTTCAATATGCTCATGCTCGTGCCAGAAGTGTGCTTCGAAAAAATGGCGGGTTGCAAATGGAAAATGAAGAATGTTATACAGGAATTTTGGAGAATTTGGAAAAAAGAGTTATTCATCAAATACTTTTATTCCCTGTCGTGGTGCAGAAAGTTTTCGAAACCTATAAACCAAATGTTTTAGCGAATTACCTTTATGAACTGACACAGACGTATAATTCTTTTTATGCGAAGCATTCTGTTTTGCAAGCAGAGACGGAGGAGAAGAAGATTTTGCGGGTAAATATTACGGTTCTTTTTGCGAAGGTGTTGAAGGAGGGATTGGAATTGCTGGGGATTGACGTTCCGGAGGAAGTATAAGTATTTGATTTGCTCGTTTCTTCTTCTATCCCGTATAATATAATTATTCTCAATCAAAACAAAAATGTCCCGAAAACACAAAAGAAATAGTGGAGGTTCTGCGGTGCAGAATCGTCTCCGAAAGGAGTTGTACTCCAAGATGTCTTCTCACAAGAGAAGCCGTTCTTTCAAGATCTCCAATTTCTTTTTGTTTCGTTGGATTCGTCTTATTTTTTCTGTATTCCCGAAAGTGTCATTGAAACCTCGTACGACTCGTGAAATTTCTGGAATTATTTTTTTCTTTTTTGCTGTTTTTTCATTTCTTGGATTAATTCATAAATTTGGGCCATTTGGTGAAACGATTGGATATTGGTTGCGGACGATGTTTGGATCTGCAAGTTTCGTTATCCCTCTTATTTTGATTGCGATGGGAGTCCGTCTTCTGACGTATCATGACAAAGCTGACTCTGATTCTCATTCATCGAGAGCGAAACAGGATAATATGAATCACCTTCTGCGATTATATATTGGATGTTTCATTTTAATTGCTTTTTTGATGTCTATTTTTCATCTCGGGATTCCCTATGATGAGATACAAGCTGTAGCCGAGGCTGGTCGCGGAGGAGGATATTTTGGTTTTACGATGAGTTTTTTCATGCGTCCTATTTTCAGTGATTTTGGAACCTTTGTAGTCTGTTTCTTCTCAATTGTCGCTTCATTTCTTTTTGCATTTGAGATTCCTTTGAAGAAAGTGTATGTGTTTTTAAAATCTTTTTTCCATCCGACGGTAGTAAAAGGTCCAGCTGGAGTGATCCGAGAAAAAATTATGCAGGTGAAGCCTGTGGGTCTTCGTACGGATGAAAAAAAGAAAGTGAACAAGCCTGATGAAAAGCCAGGAGAATTTACGATACGTCAATTTACTCCTCACAAGGGAGTGGAATGGGAGTATCCAAATTTGAATTTGCTCGATTTTGAACCATTTCATATGGAGAAGAACGAGGATGAAATCAAATACTATCAAGATATTATTCGAAAGACATTGAGGGATTTCAATATAAACGTAGAAATGGATGAAGTATACGTCGGTCCGACTGTTACTCAGTATACGTTCAAGCCAGAGGCGGGCATGAAGCTTTCCAAGATTGTAGCCTTGAAGAATGATTTAGCGTTGGCTTTGGCGGCTGATTCAATTCGAATCGAAGCACCGATTCCTGGAAAATCTCTTGTAGGAATTGAGATCCCAAATACGGAGCGTATGCCAGTAAAGCTTCGAGATATTTTGGAATCTGATGGGTTTAATGATTTGAAATCCAACCTTCGACTTGTTCTTGGTCGTGATATTAATGGAAATCCGGTAGTCGCAGATCTCGCTTCTATGCCTCACTTGCTTGTCGCTGGTGCCACGGGATCAGGGAAATCAGTGGCGATCAATGTATTCTTGATGTCTTTGTTGTTTCAAAATTCTCCATTGGATCTCCGTTTGATTCTTGTTGATCCGAAGCGAGTAGAGATGGCAGCTTTCAATGGAATTCCTCACTTACTTACACCAGTTATTACGAGCCCTCAGAAGACGGTTTCAGCTTTGCGATGGGCGGTGGCTGAGATGGATCGCCGTTATCAATTGCTTGCTGAAAAAGGTCATAAAAATATTAAAGAATTTAACACCGCTGAACCAAAAGAAGAGAGGCTTTCGTATATTGTTATTGTGATTGATGAGTTGGCTGATCTTATGATGGTGGCTTCCAAGGAAGTTGAAGGATTGATTTGCCGATTAGCACAGATGGCTCGGGCGATTGGTATCCATTTGATCGTGGCTACGCAAAGACCAAGTGTTGATGTAGTAACTGGTTTGATCAAAGCGAATATTCCGGGACGTATTGCTTTCACGGTTTCTTCGGGAGTTGATTCTCGTACTATTTTGGATTCAGTTGGAGCAGAAAATCTCCTCGGACGTGGAGATATGTTGTATCTCCCAGGGAATGAATCTCGACTCTATCGTATTCAAGGAGTCTATGTGGAAAAGCATGAAATTGAAAAAGTACTACATCATATCAAGCTTACCAAGGAGCCTGACTATGATAAAAACTTAGAACAGACTCCTCCTCCTCAAAGTTATACCATGCCTTCTCCAGAAACATTTGCTCGGGAAGATAAACTGGAAGTGGTTGAAGATCTTGTTTTGGATTCTGATTATAAAATTCCTGGAGTAGATTCTTTTGATGCACTGGATGATGAGTCGACATTCAAATTGGCCTTGGCTCTCGTTCAAGAAAGTAAAAAAGCCTCTGCTTCTTTCCTGCAACGTCGATTGAAGCTCGGATATTCTCGAGCGGCCCGTATGATTGATCTTCTGGAGGAGCGGGGGTATATTGGACCGGCTCAGGGAAGCAAACCGAGAGAAGTCTATGAATAAAAATTATGTACTATACACTATCTGAACTTCTTATCGATGCGAGAAATGAGAAGGGGCTTTCTCTTTCTGAGGTAGAAAAAGAAACACGAATTCGAGCTGAATATATTGATGCACTGGAAAATTCTCGGTATCAAGATTTGCCTGCGGATGTGTATGTTCGAGGAATATTGAAAAATTATGCGGCTTTTTTAAATTTGGATTTTGATGAAGTAGTCCGTTTATATCGGAAAGATGGAGTGATTTCTGGAGTTTCTCAAGAAGATATGAGGCAGACTCCTCCGTATGAACGAAAATCTAAAGTAGTGTTCTTGGGGAAGCTCAGTATCGGAGCATTAACGTTTTTTGCTTGTGCCGTTATCGGATGGTATTTGTTTTCTCAGTATCGAGTACTGAATGCTGCGCCTATACTGTTACTTGAAAATCCTGTAGAAGAAACATTGCTTGTATCCAATCCAGATATTGTTCTTTCTGGGCGCACCGAGTTGAGTGCAAAACTGTTTTTGAATGATCAGGAAGTTTCTATCTCTGGAGATGGAAGCTTTAAGATTCCTTTTCAGTTACAGTCTGGAGAGAATTCTATTGAATTCCGTGTTCAGTCGTTAAAAAATGAAAAACAAACAAGTGTAAAAAGAAACATTATGTATACTCCATTACAAGCAACTGAGTTGAGTTTGGAAATTGAAGCGAAGGATATTTCCATAGAAGTTGATGTAGAATGGAAGGGGAATGTTTTATTTTCTGGAGTAATTTTACCCGGGGAACTGAAAAAAATTAATGGGGGAAAAGGAATGGTGATACAAACCGATAATGCAAAAAATACTTTTTGGAAGTTGGATGGTGTTGATAAAGGAGCCGTGGGTGAACAGGAGGGTGAGGGATTCATTACTGTAGAGGGAGGAGAGGAAGGGTAGAGAAAAAATCTTTTTCTTAAAACTACTGTGAATATTGAGTTTGCCGTTCTCCCTGTCAAACGCTTCAGGACTTTTTTAACTTTGATTGGTAGTGTCTGATTGTCATGGTATTTCAATGATTTTTGAATATTCTGAGAAAATTTCTTGACGGTGAAAATGTTTTCACCTATACTCCATTCTGATGGTTCTTTCATCAAAGAATATTCTCTTCAGTGGAAAATCATGGCATTCAATATATAACTTTTTTTTATGGCAAAAGACAACAAAGATACAAATCTTAATAAAAATGTAAAACAAGATGCGGTGAAAGCTGCTCTCGCCCAGATTGAAAAAAAATATGGTCAGGGGGCAATTATGAAAATGGGAGATGCCACCCGAATAGAAATGGAAAGAACTCCGAGTGGAGCACTCTCTCTCGATATGGCGCTTGGTGGAGGTATCCCAAAAGGTCGAATTATTGAAATTTATGGACCAGAGTCTTCAGGAAAGACTACTCTTACTCTTCATATGATTAGTCAGGTTCAGAAGTTGAAAGGGCAGGCAGCATTTATCGATGCAGAGCATGCTTTGGATCCTGAATATGCAAGATCGATTGGAGTAGATGTAGAGAATCTTTTGATCTCTCAACCTGATACTGGAGAACAAGCTTTGGAAATTGTTGAAACTCTCGTTCGCTCCAATGCGGTGGATATCATCGTTATCGATTCGGTAGCAGCGTTGGTTCCGAGTGCAGAAATAGATGGAGAGATGGGAGATGCCCAAATGGGACTTCAGGCAAGATTGATGTCACAAGCTCTTCGAAAGCTCGCAGGAATTATTAGTAAATCGAATGTTACGGTTATTTTCTTGAATCAGCTTCGTATGAAAATCGGAGTGATGTTTGGGAATCCAGAAACGACAACTGGTGGGAACGCTCTCAAATTTTATGCTTCTATTCGTATGGACATTCGAAAAATTGCCAATATTGAAATTGGTACGGGAGATGACAAAGAAGTAATTGGCTCTCGGGTGCGGGTGAAAGTAGTGAAGAATAAAACAGCTCCTCCATTCCGAGTGGCAGAATTTGATATCATGTATGGTTCAGGGATTTCGTACGAAGGAGACTTGCTGGATATTGCTTCCAAGTTTGAAGTGGTGAAGAAGTCTGGAGCTTTCTATACCTTTAATGATACGAAACTTGGACAGGGTCGTGAAAATGCAAAAACTTTCTTGAAAGACAATCCGAAAATTGTTGAATCTATTAAAGCGGATTTGAAGAAAATGAAGCTTGCAAAGGTGGAGACGAAAATTGCTCCAGATGATTTGGAGGGAATGATGGATTGAGAAAGATAGAAAATAAGAGGTAAAAATATATTTACATGACCAATGCTTGTTTATTTGCAGCTATCAAACTCTTGGCAAGACGGGAATATTCCTGTCTTGCTTTGAGAAGAAAGCTTATTGAAAAAAAATTTTCTGAAGAAGAGATTGAAAGTGCTGTTCAAGTCTGTGTTGAGAAAAAATATGTGGATGATGAACGTTTTACTGCTGCCTATATTCGGACGAAGCTTCGAGCAAAACCAGTTGGGCCTCTCTATCTTTTGCAATATCTCCATGCTCAGGGAATTTCAGATGAAGTGTTTTGGAGGGTATGGAAAGGTTTGGAGATTGATGAAGGAGAACTCGTAGAGTCAGCAAAAAAACGATACTCGAAGAAGTATACGGATCCATTGAAACTTCAACAGTTCTTGTACTCAAAGGGTTTGAAATTTTGAGAAAATTTTTCGTCAGCTTTCTATTCTGATTTTCCCCACAGAGCGATATTTGTTAGTAATGGGAGGGATGCATTGTTTTCATGGAGTTTCATAAATGCACTTATTCTTTCGTGTAATTCTTCTTTATTTTTCTTCTCATTTTTCTGAGCATTTCTTCCAAAACTTCCAAATGGAAAGAATATAAGATCTCGATTTTCCCACTTATCTTTTGCCGTTTCCCAACCTGTTTTGAAATCCATCTCGGTGAGTTCTGTTTTTACATAAAAGAATATTTCAGGATTTCCTCCTCGAATGAGTTCACGGGTGATGCCCAAGAAATGGAGTTTACTTTGATCCAATATTTTTTTTGGAATTCCTAATTCTTCAAATCCTTCTCGTAATTTATTCATATCTTGGAGGGAACCTCCATCGGTTATATCTTCTATCGCTATAGTTCCAGAAATAGTAGGAGCGAGTTCTCCTCTTCGAAAAGCTACTAACTCAGATCTTTTTGTCATAACCAAACTGCCATTGGCTGTGAAAACGAGAACATTGATTCCGAGATGATTGGCGAGTGGAGAGTCTTCAAGTGATTCTAACTTTCCATCTGAATGAAGTTGTTTTCTGAGCGTGTTTTTATGATCTAATTCAGCATCCATTAAGAGGTTTGTTTTGACAAACTCTTCATATATTACTGGTTGGACCTGTAAAACAATTTTATTTCCTTTCTTTGTAATCTGCTTGAGCTTTACATTTTCTTCATTGAAATAATTTAACTCTTTTTTGATTTCGTAAAATGCTTTTTCAGTGAGGTCTTGAATGTGAGGAGGAATTTTGAATTCTTTTTCTTCGATTTGGAATAGAATATCTTCTTCTTTTATTTTTTTATCGGTGTTATCTATAAGCAATATTTGAGGAAGAACAGATATATCTTCATGTGTTTGCAAAAATACAAAATCTTTTTCTTGGTGATAGAATTCTTTCCAGTTTTTTAGTTTCCAATCAACAAATTTCTCTAGAGGATTTTTTGTGAATTTTTGAAATAAGACTGTAGCTGTAGCTTTTGGCATGGGGATATAACTACCAATGAAATCAATACTGTCAGATAGTACTGCTTTGATGAGATCTCTTGTGATGTTTTGTTTAATATCTTTCATATTTTTCTTGTACTGAGTAATTGTAATTTTTCAATCATCCTCTGCCTTCCAGGATTCAATGGTAATATTTCTTCAAAAGGGACCCATCGAAGTTCTTTGGATTCATGTTCTGCAAGGATAAGAGCATCATTTTCATCTGCTTCGAAGAGAAATGCAATTCCATAATGAGTATGCTCAGGTATTTCCTTCTTCTCTGGAATGGGATGAACATCGATGTCGAGGATGTCTTCAGAAAGAATGACAATATTTTCAAGTCCAGATTCTTCTTTGGCTTCCCGTAATGCAACATTGAGAGTGATAGGATCTCCATCAGAATGTCCTCCGAGTTGAAACCATCGGTCGAGTGTTTTGTGATGAGTCAGAAGAATTTTCGTTTTTTCTTTATTGAGAACCCATGCTTCTCCGGTGACATGCCCCTTGAGGTTACTTCTTTCAAAACAGTTTTTGTTTTCTTCGATAAATTTCATTGTTTCAGATCGAAATTCTTTCTCTTTTTCATTCCAAGCAGAATACTGTAGGAGTTTTTCATACAGCCAGAAACGATCATCTGCTGCTATCATTCCAATGATTTAAGGTATTCAGTGAAGCTGGTATGCCCTGTCTTGGCAATGACCATGGCTCGATACAAGCTTTCGGTGATGGTTCCTCTCGTCATGAGTTCATCAGGATAAAACTTTCCATCTCCTACAGGGATGAGCCCTTTTTCTTTTGCAACTCGGGCGTAGCGAGCGATCCATGTTCCCGCTTCCACATCAGTGTATGGAGCAACATCAACAACTGGATATACATAATATCCTGCGATAGAGGCTAACATTTTCACGGCTTCCTTTCGGCTGATAGTGTTATTCGGCAGGAATGTTCCATTGTCATATCCTTGGATCCAACCTTTTTTGAGAGCATAACAGACATAGGGAGCAAACCATTCTGTCTTCACATCGTTGAAACAATTATTATATACCGTACTGAAGGGGGCGACTGCTTCCAGTGCACCTACGGCCATTTTCAAAAATTCTGCTCGACTAATTTCTTTACTGGGTTTGAAAGTATTATCTTCGTATCCAGTGATCACTCCTTTTTCGAATAGATACTGAATAGCTGTGAGATATTGGTAATCTTCATTTACGTCAGGGAATGGGGCTTTTGCGGAAGCAATCCCTGGAATACAGAGAAGAATAGCACAGAGGGAAAGAATAAACTTTTTCATGAGGGAAGATTATTTTTTTGAGATTGATTAAATTGATAGTCTTCGAGTAATACTTTTATAGATGCTGTGAGGGGTACGGCCAAAACAATTCCGATAACTCCCAGAAATTGATTCCCGATAAGCATGGCGACGACTATTATTGCTGGGTTGAGTGCCATAGCTCTGCTCATGATGAGAGGATTGAGGAGGTTACTTTCGATCCAGTTGAGGATGAGGATGAAAATAAGATATTTCCCAGTAATAGCGAGTCCTTGAGTGAGGACGATAGGAAGGCAAATGAGTCCAGTAACTAATGGTCCGACGATAGGAATGAGTTCAAATATGGCTCCAATGAGTGCGAAAGTGAATGCGTATTTTACTCCCAAGATACTGAGACCAATATACAAAAGAACTCCTACTGAGAGAGAGAGAATAACTTGGCCTCTGAGCCATATTCCCAGTTTTTGTTGAACTTTTTTTCCTTTTTCAGCGATGGTTTCTCGATATTTTTCAGGGATGAGTTTGAGTGTGAACTCTTCAATACTTCCGTTATCCAACACGAGGAAAAATGTAATGAAAAGAACAGCAAATGCCTGTACTACGCCTCCAAAAAATGAAAGGACGGTTCCGAGTATATTTCCAGCAAATGAGGTGAGGTTGGAAGTGAGTTGTTGTACACTCGAACGGAGTTCATCAAGGAGCTTTGCTTGGTCAATGTTTTCAGCAAGTTTTTGTAAAAATGGTTTCATTTTTTCACCAAAAGGGACTCCTTCTACGATGCCAAATGTTTGGATTTTTGAGAGGACACTTTGTAAATAACTCACGAGTTCAGTGCTTTGGTCGATAATCAGAGGAATCATTGAGCTGGCGACTGCTCCGATAAAAGCAAATATTACAATGTAAATTGCGATGATACTGAGGGCTCTTGGAATTTTGTGTTTTTCACACCAATCTACCATCGGGGTTATAGCCGCAGCGAAGACGATGGAAACAAAAAGAATAATGAGAATACTTGAAAGTTCCTCGATTCGTTGGGCAGCCCAGAGAATAAGTAAAATAAGTATAGTGACTTTGATGATAGTCGTGGACCGGATATCAAAAAATACAGAAGGTTCTTCGGGAGGAGTGATTTTTGAAGGAGTAGTTTTTTTTTCGACTTTTTCGTTTTTTAGTGTTTCTCGGATCTGCTGAGCTTTTTTTAAATACTCTTTTGCTTTTTTGTGGAAGTGAGATATGAGGTTTTGCATAATGTGTTTTATAAAATTTTCAATGAGTCTCTGATACTTAGTTTATCAGATTCTTTATTTTTCTGGAAGTTTTGCTGGGGTTGTTTTGGTGACATCTGAATATTCATCGAGAAGTATTTTTATGATAGTTGCGATTGGGACAGCGAGTAATATTCCTACTACTCCGATGAGTTGGGCACAAATTAACATCGATATGAAAATGGCTAACGCATGTACTCCAACAATTTTTTTCATAACTATTGGAACGAGAATGTTTTCTTTGGTCCAGTTACAGGCTACATAGGTGAGGTAAAAAATGAGGAGGGTGGTTGGACCTTTTTCTAGTAAAACCGGAAGTGCTACGGATCCGATAACAAATATTCCTATGTAAGGAGTGTACTCCGCTAGGAAACCAGCAATGGCTATCGTAAGTGCAAATGGTACTTTGAGTGCTGTTAATATAATAAAAACGGCGATGGCCATGAGGCCTGCGAGGAAGGTTTGTCCGAGAAGCCACTTTCCCATTTTTATTCTTATGATTTCAAGTACTCTCAGTGTCTCGGTAATGTTTTCTTTTTTTATAAATGGTTGGAGAATGTTTTCGAGAGTTTTTGGTTTCTGAAGAAAAAATAGCGTTACAATAATAAACGATATTAAGCTAAAAAGACCTCCAAAGAAGGTAAGTATCGTGGAGTATACAAATGATGTTGCTGTCCCGATATATTGAGTAGCTTGGACTGTGGTGCTGGTTATTTTGTTTGTTATGATGGACTGAATTTGGAGCTCGTAGTTTTTCAAAAAACTCAAACTTGCAGGAAGCCCATCGGTTTGGAATTGAGATATGAAGGTAATGATTTTCTGAATAACTTGGCTTGTTTGTTGGAGAATAAGAGGGAGCAGTTGTGACAGGATAAATCCAAAAAATGCCAAGAAAATGGTAATTACTAGTATGGATCCAATGATTCTGTGAATTTTCTTTTTTTCTAGGAAGCCTACAATAGGTTCGGTAAGGAGTGCGAGCATAAATCCTCCGATGAGAATAACTATCAGATTTTTGAGTGTCGCTATTTGCCCTGCCAACCAAAAAACTCCCCAACCAATAACAATTGCTTTTAAAACAGTTTCGGGTTTGATGTTCCAGTGTCGGGTCGGGGAAAACATAAGGATTTGAAGATGAGTATACTCTAGCATTAAAGTGCTTGAAGAGGAATTGTATTTGAACTTTTCTCTTCTCTCTTTTTTCTCTATACTGCTCCTGTTTTTTCCATTTGTAATGTTTCATCATGAAAGAAATTTCTTCCTCCTACGATCCTACTCAACATGAACCTGAAATCTCTCAATCTTGGCTGGATTCGGGTGTATTTACCGCCGATCCGAAATCAGAAAAAGAGCCCTTTACCATCACCCTTCCGCCACCAAACGCCACGGGACACCTTCATCTCGGTCATTCTATGATGATTGCCATTCAGGATATTTTGATTCGATTCAAAAGGATGCAAGGATTTGAAGCATTGTGGGTTCCTGGGACAGATCATGCAGCTATCGCTACCCAAAATCGTGTGGAACAAAATCTCCGAGAAAAAGGAATGGAAAATCCTCGTAAAGAACTTGGGCGAGAAAAGCTTCTCGAGGAAATTCGAGACTTTGTCGAAAAATCAAAGAATACTATTCGCTCTCAGATTCAAGCGATGGGAGCTTCCTGTGATTGGAGTAAAGAATCGTATACCTTTGATCCGGAAGTGAACCAGGCAGTCTTCAAAATTTTTGAAATGATGTACGAAGATGGTTTGATTTATCAGGGGAATCGAATTGTGAACTGGGATCCGAAGTTACACACGACGGTTTCTGATGATGAAGTGGACCGGAAGGAAGAAAATTCTCGATTTTTTTATTTGAAATACGGGCCATTTGTAATCGGAACTGCTCGTCCTGAGACGAAGTTTGGTGATAAGTATGTGGTGATGCATCCGGAAGATGAACGATATGTAGAATTTAAACACGGAGATACTTTTGAGTTAGAATGGATTAATGGGAAAGTGACGGCAACAGTCATCAAAGATGAAAGTATTGATATGGCCTTTGGTACAGGGGTGATGACGATTACTCCATGGCATGATATGACGGATTTTGAAATTGCCCAGAGACATAAGCTTTCGTATGAACAAGTAATTGATCTGGATGGGAAGATGCTGCCGATTGCCGGAGATTTAGCAGGGCTTGAAGTGAAAGAAGCGCGGAAAAAAGTCATTGAAAAACTCCAATCAAAAGGGCTCGTTGAAAAAATTGAAGAAAATTATGTGCATGCGGTAGCTTTGAACTCTCGTGGAGGTGGTCAGATCGAACCGCAGATTATGAAGCAATGGTTTATTGATGTGGAGAAACAAGTCATGGATTGGAAAGGGAAGAAAGCTTCTGTGAAAGAGGTAATGCAGGATGTTGTGACTTCGAATATTATTACGATTTGCCCTGAACGATTTGAAAAAACGTATTTTCATTGGATTAACAATCTTCGGGATTGGTGTATCTCCAGACAGATTTGGTGGGGACATCAGATACCCGTGTGGTATCGAGTTTCCGAAGTAGAGTTTGAGAGGGTTTCTGGAAAGATTGCATCGAGTTACGATTTACAAATTTTAAATGTTCAGATTGAAGAATTGAGATGTAGTGACGAAAAGCCTGATGCAGGATTTTGGATTCGTGATCCCGATACTTTGGACACCTGGTTTAGTTCGGGAGCGTGGACATTTACTTCTCTGGGTTGGCCACATCGAAGAGATTTGCTCGAGAAATTTCATCCGACGGATGTTTTGGAAACTGGGTATGATATTCTGTTCTTCTGGGTGGCTCGGATGGTTCTGATGACGACGTATACGATGCGAAAGGAGGGTCTTTCAGAGGATCAGAGCATTCCTTTCAGAGATGTGTATCTGCATGGAATGGTGTTGGATAAAGATGGAAAGAAAATGTCGAAGTCTCGTCCTGAAACCTGCATTGATCCTCTGGATATGATTCCCAAATATGGGGCGGATGCTTTGCGACTTTCGCTGGTGATCGGCGGGACGCCAGGGAATAATATTCGGTTGTATGAAGAGAAAATTGCTGGGTATCGGAACTTTGTAAACAAAGTGTGGAATGTGGGGAGATATATTTTGATGAATATGAAATCATCAGAGAATGTAGGGGAGTCAGATCTGAATCCCCTACATTCCATTGCTGACAAATGGATTCTTGCTGAAACACAGAAATTGATTGCAAACGTTACAGAATGCATTGAAGGATATCGTTTCTCTGAAGGAGGAGAAATGATATATGAATTTCTGAAAGAAGAATTTGCTTCATGGTATTTGGAAGTGGCGAAAATAGAAAAAGAGAAGGATGGAATTTTGCGATATGTCTTTGGGACGATTTTGAAATTGCTTCATCCTTACATTCCTTATGTTACTGAAACACTTTGGAAGTCAGGAGAATTTTCTGAAAATATGCTCGTGTCTGAAGATTGGCCAAAAGTTCTCAAGGAGTATGAGTTCGAAGATTCGAATCAATTCGATTTGATAAAGAATATTATTACCAAGATTCGACAGGAAAGAGCTGAATTGGGGTTGAATGATAAAGAAGAAATATCTATTTATTTGGAAACTACGAATGATAGTTCTTTTGTCTTAGAGAGTTTGGTTTTGATTCAAACTTTTGCGAAGATTCAATGTGTTCAAGAAAAAAATGAAAATATGATTGCTGTTTCAGTTCGTGGTATGAAAGTATGGTTGCAAGTTAAAAACTTGATTGATGTCGAGAAGGAAAAAGTCCGACTTCAAAAAGAGCTAGAACATACCCAAGGTCAATTGAAGAGTATCAGTGGAAAACTTTCCAACGCTAAATTCGTAGAAAATGCGGATCCAGAAGTGGTTGCCGTTGAGAGAGAAAAAGAAAGAAATTTCAAAAATCGTCTTGAGGTGTTGGAAGAGAGGATGAAGATGTTTGGAAATTGAAGGCTGGGGTGAATTTGCTATATTGCACTTTATTTTTTGAAAATACTTTTTTTGACAAAAAGCACTTAACATGTTACAGTATTGAATTCGTTAATTCATGATATGTCATCAGCTGGATTATCTTCCTATAAGATAGAAGCAATAAGTACTCAAGGTACAGTAATTTTTTGCAGAGAAATGTTCGGAGGCGCTCAGACTGAGCCTCACATGTTTGTAAAAGACGCTCGGAGTGATCTCGCGTATCTCATGGATGACCATCAATATGTAGATTACCTGGATAGTCTTTCTATGCATGCTTCACAGCAGCTTGAGCTCGTACAATCTACTTTAGAAGAAGTCACTCAACAAAAAGGTATAGTAGCGAGTGTGAATATTAGAGAGGCTATTCGATCTTTTGCTTCTCAGGATTCTTGGATCGATTTGGATGATTATAGAGGAAATGAGTTTTCAAGTTATGAAGAATTAATTTCTTTTGTGAGAGAAAATTTTGGGATTCAAATCGTAGAAGTTGCTCATACCTTCCAGCCTGGAGCTTCTTCTCGTTTGGTAGCCTGATCGTAAACTTGAAATTTGAGTTTCCCTTTGCTTGAGGGTAGTATGACGGGGAATTCTTCCCTATGAAATCTTTTCCCTCTTGGTCTATTTATCTTATAGCACTCGTCTTACTTTTTTTTGCCATATTGGGGGTGAGGGCTTTGTTGGTGGAGCCAGAAATTATGGTGGATAGTGTTGTGATAGAAAAGATTGATAGTGAGGCTATTGTGAAGGAGGGGTTGCAGCAGGTGACTGTGAGTGAAAACAGAGATGACAAGCCGATTAATAGAATTGTGGAATCAAATGTTGATAGTACCAAACAAGGGATGGAGTGGTTTTATCGTTTGAATTTTCAGAAAGCTCGCGAGAGTTTTGATGCATCCAGAAATTCTGATCCTGTGTCTCGTTTTTATTTGGCTTTGATTGATTCGTACGAAGACAAACATGAAGAAGCGAAAAGCGTTCTCAAGGATATTATTAATGAAAATACGTCACCGGAACTGGTTTTGATGGCGAAAGAGGTTTTAACTGCGTATAACACGTTTCTTTTGTATCGTGACTCGAGTACTGATTTTCTCTATGTGCTTCTCGGGAAGGCATATATTAATACGGGGCAAGTCACTTTGGCGATTGTGAAGCTCAAACAAGCTCTTGCTCTCAATAATGAATACGCTGATGCTTGGATTCTGCTCGCTTCCTCTTTTATTTTGACAGGGAATTATGATGAGGCGGAAAAAGCTCTGACTCAAGTACCAAGTGATCGTCCAGAAATTGCCTATTATCTCGCCCTTGCCAAAAAAGAACAGGGAAAGTACGAGGAATCGATTATTACCTTCCAAAAGGCTTTGGAGCGTGGATTCAAACCTATCGATGAAGTATATCTCCAGTTGGGAGATACTTATTTGGCATTGGGGAAAACAGAGACGGCACTTACTTATTATTTAGACGCTATTCAGAAGTCACCACAAGATTTGGAATATTATCGGAAGGCCTTGTGGATGCATATTCAGATTTTCAAAAATTTAGATACAGCCCTTGGTCTCGCTCAGCAGATGTTGGATAAAAATCTGCGTTCTCCAGAAGCCCATGCTTATGTAGCTTGGGTAGCATTGGAAAAAGATGATCCAACCTTGGCCAAGAAATATATTGATTCAGGATTTTCTTTGATGCAAGAATCTGCAGCATTGTATTATTATCGAGGGCTGTATTATGAAAAAATAGGGAAGACAAAGAACGCCGAAGTAGACCTGAAGAAGGCTATGGAGCTCGATATAAAAGGCATATTCAAAAATGCACTATCAGAAGAGTCGAACTAATTTTTATTCTTTTCTTCTATTGCTTTCGCTTCTTTTGCCCATTGCACAATTAAGTCTCCATGTCTTCGCATAATCCACTCATATTTTGTGTTTAGCTTTTTTGTGTATGGATCGGTAAGTTGTTCCTTGGTAGGGGGAAGTGATCCGAATGGATCTCCCCATTCGTTGAGTGTTTCATTTTTCATTCCTTCTTCAAGCCATCTATCGATAGCGGGTTTGAGTGAGTCTGTGACTTCTGCGAAAGGATCTTTTTTATCGCCGAAGTGAATTCCTTTACTGAGTATTTCTTTTTCTGTTTCAGAAACGCTTGCTTGAGGAGGGGTATTGGTCTTTTCCTGGTTACAAGCACTGAGAGAGAGGACGATAGCCAGTGAGAGAAGGAGTGAAAAATATTTCATAGAGGTGTATTAAGGTTTGTAAAATTGATCTAAAAGGTAAGATCTTGTTTTATGGATTTGAATTTGTTGTCGATTTTTTCTTCTGTCTTATTTTGCATATCATCAATAGTGTTTTCTACCTTGTTGTTTACAGCATCTTTTGCATCTTGAATCATTTTTTCTTTTGTTGATTCCAAGGTGTTGGTGAGTTTTGCTTTTGCATCTTCAGTCTTTTGCGCTATGGAAGTGCAAGCAACGAAGGGAAGGAGTGAAAAAATAGTGAGACCAAGGAGGATTTTTTTCATTTTATATACACTTAATATTCGAGGATTGCTCCCGAATCTTATCAAAGCTCTCGCTTGTTCGCAAATTTCTTATGATAACTTCGTTTCTCGGTGAAGAGTATGTTTTTTGCATGTAGAGCAAAATTTCTGCATTTCGATTTTGTCTTCAGTATTTCTCTTATTTTTTTCAGTAACGTAATTTTGAGTATTACATTCTTTTTCTTCTGATACTTTTACCTTTTCACCAGTAACAGACTTTGTTTTTACCCATCGAGCGCGCTTGTTTGTGCACTTGAGTGGGACCCAGACTCGAGGACCTTTTTTGCTTGGCATAAGAAAGAACTAAGAACTAAAAATAGGAAATGAGGATCTGAAACCTCCAAAGTGGCGAGATTGTAGCATGGAGTTTTTGATATAGCAAGCTCTCATTTTTTACTCACTACAGCTGGCGAGATCGAGAGGCGAAAATGTTTGGAATTGTTGGAATATGAAATCGATATTTGGTTCGTGTTCTTGTATGAGAAAAATAAATTTCCCTTCAGCATGTACTTTATCCCCATGAGCTTCTGCTACCAAAGAGCTTGATTTGGAAGAAAGTGGTATTTTGAGAAAGTCTGTATAAGGGAGCTGTTCTATAACTCCTTCGTCATCTTGATTGAATATCCATACTTTCTCTGATTTTTTTGGTTTTGGAAGGAGGTCTCCATGGATACGTATCTTTTGTAATTGAGGAAACGTATTCACGCGATATCCTAATTTCTCGCCCATATTGCTGATAAAT
>CAZQCN010000015.1:16212-18000 GCA_964592185.1 uncultured Candidatus Peribacteria bacterium | reverse complement strand
TTCTTATATCTTAGCTTCTACCTATCTCCCACAACACCTGATCCAACAACATACACTTTTCCCTTTTCAAAATATACCGATACCCACGTTTTTCAATAAAATCTGGGAATTTTTTTAGTACGATTTCTAGTTTTTCTTTTTCATTTTGACCGAATCGTTTCTCAAATATTTCAATATCGATTCCTTCTTCGAGGAGTCTGAGACGATTTTGAATGTACAGAATCATTCTTTCTTTATTTTCAAGGCTGGTAATTTTTCTATTCGTAACTGGGCTTTCAATGTATGCTTTGAGATTTTTTGTTTGAAAAATAGTTGTTTCCCCTATTAAACTTTCTGCCGATAAACCAAATCCAAGATAATCTTCACCTCTCCAAAAGAGCAGATTGTGTTTGCAAGGTTTTTCTCGGTACCAATTTGATATTTCATAGTGTTTAAAATTATTTTTTGTAAGAAAGATGCTGTTTAGATCATACATCTTTAAGATTGTTTTTTCGGTTGGTGTTTTGAGTGTGTTTTGTTGCTGTGTCATCAATGTTCCTTCTTCGTACATGAGTTCATAAGTTGAAAGATGGGTAATAGGAAGTGCTATAGCTTTTTCCAAATTTTCTCTCCAAAGAGTGACGCTTTGTCCTGGAAGTCCGAAAATGAGATCCAGTGAAATATTTTTTATTTTTTTTGAAGCCATTTCAATAACTTTTGGAATAATTTTGGGGTCATAGTTTCTATTCACTCCATTCATGTCCTTTTTATGAAAACTTTGTACCCCGAAGCTGAGACGATTGATGCCCAGTGCTTGGTAGGCGTCTATTTTCGCTTCGTTCACTGTGTCAGGATTGCATTCGATAGTGATTTCTACATCATTTGAAATTACAAAAAAGTTTTGAATTTCTTTGAGTATGATGGCGATATGTTCTGGATCGAGGAGTGAAGGGGTCCCCCCTCCAAAAAAAATGCTTTCTAGTTTTCTTTTGTGGTTGTGTTGTGGACTTACGGTGCGGATTTCTTTCAACAATGCTTCGATGTAGATGGGGTAAATTTCTTCACTCATGGAAAAAGAAGAGAATGCACAGTATGTGCACTTTGATTTGCAGAATGGAATATGGATGTAGAGTGAAATGGGTTGCATGACGTAGGTTGGTGATTTGTTTCTATCCTACAATACGAAGTTAAAAAAGTTCTGAATTTTTTTTATATTCTTTCACAATATCATCGTAGACCATTGGGGGAACCAGATTTTCAATTTCTCTATAGTTCTTTTCTGCGAGTATTTTTCGAACAAAAGTTCCTGAGACTTGGTTTCCTTCTATGCTCCGATTAATAATAATTTCTGTTGAGAAATCTTTTTTCATATCACGAAGGTCATCATCACTTCCTCCACAGAAGATCCATGTTTCTCCACAAGATTCTTCCATGTATTTGAGATTTGCTTGCCATATTTCGAGTGTTTCAATTCTCTGTACTTGGAGATCTTCTTCAATATCCTCTATATCGAAGAGTCGCACTTTTGGGAATAATGTGGTAACGAACTTTTTCCGTGCATCAAATGAAAAGGGTGTTCGTGGATTGATGGAGAGATTGCTCGATCCAATTATGATTCCGCAATTTTCTGAGCCATATTTTTCTAGCATGGCAGTGATGAGGAGCTGATGTCCATTGTGAATTGGTGCGAAGCGCCCGAGGACGATATGTCGGATTGGTTTCATGGTGAATTATGATAGTATGCAGGAAAATATTTTTTATTTTTTATTAATTCAACAGTAGCAATGAAAAAATATCTTGTCACGATTA
>CAZQCN010000015.1:3010-16202 GCA_964592185.1 uncultured Candidatus Peribacteria bacterium | reverse complement strand
ACATGCCCTTGGATTCATGAATCGCCCTTCGGTACCCATGGACCATGGAATGATTTTCGTTTTTGAAGATGAAGATATTCGGAGGTTTTGGATGAAAAATACACTCATCCCTTTGGATATGGTTTTTATTGATGAAGACTTGAGGATTGTAGATATTCAGAGAGCGATACCATGTGTTTCTGACCCTTGCGTGTCGTATATTTCGAAGGAGCCGGCGAAGTATGTCTTGGAGGTGAATGGAGGAATAGTGAGTAGTGAACAGGGAACAGTGAATAACGTTGTAAGTTTGAAGTTGATAGATGAAAAATAAGCCTTACCCATGTTGCTTCGACTCACGCGAAGAGGTCTTTCTTCATGTTGCTGAGATTTCTCCCGACCCATATCGACAGTCGTCTCAATCGGGATCCCGATCCGAAGTCGTTATCGGTGATCCGCTCCGGTCGAAATGACTGAAGGAGTTTCACTTCACTACTACTCCACTATATTCAAAGTATTTCCAATGGCTTGCAAAATCTTTGACGGGGACGGTGTGTTCTCCAGAGAGTGGATTTAATACAATGAAGCTTTCAGGATGTTTCAATGTTCCTGTGAAACCCTTGATGACCCAAGTATGTTGTCGTTCGTATGCCAGAATATCTTTTCCTTCTGGGGTCTTCCACTTTAATTCTTTTATGGGTTGGGATATATCGTTTATTCCCCAGGCGATGATGGGGTTACCAAGAAAGAGCTCTCGTACAATCATATCGATACTTCCGTTTTCAAATGCATATGAGTTGGGACGGTATTTCTGAGCTAATTTCGTGAGTGGGTTCCAGTAAACTCCATAACCACTAAGGTTTTTTGCAGATTGGTATCCGTTTATGTCACCGACGAAACCAAGATTTGGATCTCCCCATACCCCATTTTTTGGTCTTTCTTTTGTTGAGAATAGAAGATCTTTTTCGAGATCTAACTCTGTTACTTGTATCCCGAACAATGCCAAAGACATTCGGAGTGTTGAAATTTCACAAGAGAGTTTTTTTGTTGTTTGAAAAAAGGGACATTAAGGTTTATTTTTTTGAAATTTTGTTCATTGTGTTGGATAGATTGAAGATGATCATATATGTTTGAGATATTTGATTGGATAGTTCCACGTTTTTTTTCTTCCAAAACGAAGTTTGATTTTAGTTCAATGAGTTTTTCACTTTTTGGATACTGATAGAAATTTTTATTAATTATTTGGGATGTATGAAGGCTCTCATAAAATTCGGTTTCGAGTTGTTTTCTTTTTTCTTCAAGTTTTTGTTGCTGTATCCCATAGTCAAAAAAAGCTTTCGCTGGAAGAGGGAAAAAGGATGCGACAATAAATGCTATTAGGACGAATACTATAAACTTCATATAACATATTATGCTCCATAGACTAGAGAATTTTTGAAAAAGATGGAAGTAAGTTTTTTCATATTTTTCTGTATTTGGGAGTTTGTCTTTCTTCTGATACTATGCACATCGTCTTATTCGATCTCAGATTTTATGCGTGATAAACTTTTTCAAGACCTTCTCCAGAGGAAATCTATTACTCTTTCGGAATTTGCTCGTAATTATCTTGGGGTGAAATATTTGCCAACGATCGAACCGATGATCATTTCTACTTTTTCTATGGATCCTCGTTTTCAAGTAAAAGAAGGAAGAATCCGTCTCACGAAAGAAGCAGAAGCATCATCATTTGATTTTGCTTTTGTGGTTCTGGATACGGAAACGACTGGTTTTAGTTATTATGACAATAACGTTATTGAAATTGCGGCTATGAAAATTCAAGATTCGAGAATAGTGGATCAATTTCATACCCTCATCAACCCAGGGAAAAGTATCCCCGCCGATGCTTCAGCTGTGAATGGAATTACGGATGAAATGGTTGCGGGCAGTCCTCTATTCTCTGATGTTATGGAGGATTTTATGAAATTTTTGGGAGATGGAATATTTGTTGCTCATAATGTTATGTTTGATTGGAATTTTATGAATGCGGAATTGCAAAGAAATGGAGTAGCGAAGCTTTCGAATCAAAAAATGTGTACGATTGAACTCACTAAAACTTTGGTTCCTGGTTTGCCGACATATAAGTTACAATATCTTGTAGAACATTTTGGAACCAAAGCAAAAAATGATCATCGAGCATTGGCAGATGTTTCTGCAACAGCAGAGATTATGCTCTCCCTTATTCCAAAAGCAACCAAAGCACAACTCAGAAGACTTATTAAGTAACAGTTAGTCAATTAACAAATGACAACGTTGTAAGTTGTAAATTAAAAGATAATAGGTCGTTTTTTTGTTTCTATTCCCGATGAACTTTTCACTTCTTACTTTTCATTTTTAACGTTGTAAACTGTTCACTGTTCATTTTTAACTATTTTTCCATGCCTACTTTTGATATTGATTCTGTTGATTCCACAGGGAAAGCCATTGCTCATAGTGATGGAATGGTTGTGTTTGTAGATAAAGGTATTCCTGGACAAAAAATTGAAGGGGAAATTATAAAAAAGAAGAAAACATATATGGAGGTAAAATCATTACAAGTGATTGAGGAAAGTCCTGATGCGGTGGAGGCTCCTTGTGCTTGGTTCGGCAGTTGCGGTGGCTGTGTGTGGCAGAATCTTGCATATGAAAAGCAGTTGGAATATAAGCAAAAAATTGTTTGTGATGCTTTGGAGCGTATTGGAAAATTAGATGTAAAAAAAATAGTTCTTCCTATAAAACCCTCTCAATCTCCTTGGTACTATCGTAATAGAGTAGATCTTTCTTTCGGTTTGAACGATGCGGGAGAAACTGACCTGGGTTTTCGGAGAAAGGGAAGTTTTACGGGTGTTTTACCAGTCGATCAGTGCCACATTTTCTCTGAGAAATTTCCAGAAATTATTGCCGCAGTCAGGACTTGGACTCGTGAAACTCGAATGGATTATTTCGATCTAAAGAAGTCTCCAGTAGGTTTCTTTCAATATTGTATTATGCGTCGTTCGGAGGCTGAAGGAAGTTGGATGTTTCATTTCATTACTCGTAAAGGACCCTTTCCTTTTTTGGCTCGTTTGACAGTCTTGCTGGATGAGGCGATGGGCGGGACTCCTTACTCTATTTTTCACACGCAAAACATGGGTGGGTCGAGCTGTTCGGATCGTGTGGCTCAGAAGACAAAATGTTTGTGCGGTAAAGGTGCTTTGACGGAAAAACTTGGGGGATTGCATTTTAGTCTTTCTCCGTTTTCATTTTTTCAAACGAATACCAAAGGCGCAGAAGTTTTGTATGATGCAGTTACTGAATTCCTTGATGTGAAAAAAGGTATGAAAATATTAGATCTCTACTGTGGAACTGGAACGATTGGTCAGTATGTTGCGGTCGGAAAGAAGGTTGAACTCATTGGTATAGATATTGTTCCTGATGCTATTGAAGATGCGAAAGAAAATGCAGAACAGAATGGAGTGTCTGCCGAATACTTTTGTGGAAATGCTGAGATTGTGTTGCAGGTACAAGCGGATAAGTTGCAGAATGTTGATGGTGTTTTGGTGGATCCGCCTCGTGCAGGATTGACGAATCAGGCTCTCATGAGCGTTATTGAAATCGGTGCTTCGAAAGTTGTTTACGTTTCTTGTAATCCGGCAACGTTTGCTCGAGATATGTTATTCATTCATGAGCATTCGAAATATAAAGTGAAGAAAATTCAACCAGTCGATATGTTTCCTCAGACGGCGCACATAGAGTTGGTGGCGGAGTTTGATTTGAAATGAAAAATGTAGTAAGATGTAGGATCGTAATATTATAGGATGTATATTGAACAGGAAGCGAAAAAAATGAGAGATTACTTGTCAGAACAATTGGAAAGGCAAGCGAAGTCTTTTGATATAGTTTTAAGGCGAATGAGCAAGAGTCTTTTTGAGACAGCTCTTGTAAGAAAAGATGTGTCTAGTATCTTGGTAGATAAAGAGTTGGGAAAAATGGAGTTGATCCATCAAATTGATCTTGAGTATTCGAAAGGAGATATTAAATTTCTTGAAAAATTAGAGGCTCTCGAATCTTTGTTAGGCCAAAATGGTAGAGTATGTAAGTCTGACTCTCAGTCTTTCAAGCTTTTTGAGGATCTGAATGATATATATTCAAAAGTTGAGAAAATGTTTTCGATGATTGAAAATGTGAAGCACATTGATGAAAATTGGCTTAAGCAACTTCGTTTTGAATATGTTGTGTTTTTGGAGAAACTTGGAGAAGGGAAGAAACCAAATCAAGTGACTCAGAAGGCGTCGGGGATGCCTGATCTTATAGTAGAAAACTTTTATAATAAAACGGCTTTGAAAAGAACTAATCTTGGTTATGTGGAATTTACATTATACGATGAAACTATTTTTGAAGTTTTGGATGGTATTGATTCGTTAGTATTTAATTTGGATGGAGAAACGTATCGGAGGGATTATAAGAAGCTCATTATTATCAAAGGACAAACTCCCTATCAGCTTGGATATACTTGTGTGGATTCTCGGGGGAGATTCAAAGATATCCCCCTTCGTACTATTTACCAGAACTTGTCTCTCATTCGGCATAGAGAGCAAGGATTGGTTGTGAGAGAACTAAATGATTTCCCTACTAAGAATGTAAAAACTAAGGTCAAAACTGATGTGAATGGAAGAGTATCGAAGTATTGGATGAAGCAAAAAGTACCTGCCTCAAATAGGGTAGAGGAGACTTTTCAAGACGTTTTTCCAGGGATATCAGTGCCTGATTCTTTGGATATGGATATCTTTGACGTATTGTCCAAGGATCATGCTCTGAAAGTAATGGTGGATAATATAGAATACGTAGTTAAAAGAACGTATGGTCTGAAGAAATTGCTTGAAGGAGCTGCACGAGAATCATGGTTACCATGCGTGAAGCTAGAAAATAAGAAAAAAGGGCGGGTTCAGTTTTGGGCCTTGAGAGAGTTTTTGGAGATTTTCAAGACAGGTAAATATTTTACTACGAGTGATCATACTTTTGTGAGGATGGAGGAGTTTATGAAAAAGTATTCGATCGAATCTAAATGATGAATGAGTTTTTATAGTGTTGTCTTCCCTCCCCATATCATCTCAAACATGCTTTTCTGCATCTGAATCATCGCCTGATTTTCAATAAGAATAGCTTCTAGTGGGTTGTGGAGTTGGAACATAACGAGCTTGTAGGGAGTGATAACGAGATCAACGTGGACATTGCTGTCAGCTGGTAATAACTGAATTTCTTCATTGTATTTCGGTGCGAGATTTTTTCGAGCGCGAGCAGTTTCGGAATCCAAAAATAAGAGTTTCGTCTGTACGTGCATACGGGAACGAATTTCTACATGTCTTTGTAGGAAAAAGTCTTCATCAAGCCCTTGCCATTCAGCAATATTTGAAATGGCATAGTAAAAATCTTGTGGCTTCAAATCATCCAACAGAGCGTCATAGAGGTTTTTGATAGAACGGAGCCCTTCATAATATTTGATTGTGCTTTCTCCCCCCTTGAGATTATATAAACCTTCAAGTTCTGGGTAGATCTTATGCAGAATCATTCTTCTGGAATCGAGAGCGTTTTCGAGTCTTTCGGGATGTTCTGGGGCATAGAGGGTCTTGAACCCTTGGATCTCCTTTTTCATGAGGCCTTTCTGAAGAAGAGCTTCTACGACTTCATATACGGTAGTTCGTTTTACTTCGGAAACTTGAGCCAGTTGAAGTACGGTGGCGGTGCCAAGCGAAAGACTAGCGAGGTAGATTTTTGCTTCGTTTTCGTTGAGGCCGATTTCGATGAGAGATTGTGAGAGCTTGGATTGATTTTTCATAATGTCGGATTATTCGACAACAGAATAATAAACTATTTTATATAGAAAATAAATAATTCTATTGTAGTAAGTCGACAAAATAGACGTATTTTTTCTTGAGTCATATAATAGATTATTGAATTATTTAACTTCTGTTTATGACCAAACCCTGCCTTATCTGTTCTCTCTCTTTCACCATCGAAGATTCCGACTTCCTTTTCTTCGAAAAGATGGGCGTTCCTGCTCCGACTCTCTGTCCTGACTGCCGTGCTCAGCGTCGAATGTCCTGGTCGAATCAAACTCACCTGCACAAAAATACCTGCGTTTTAAGTGGAAAAACTGTCATCTCAAACTATGCTCCCGATTGCGGTTACCCGGTCATGGATGCGGCGTTGTGGTATGGTGACGGTTGGGATCCATATGCGACGGGTCGTGATTTTGATTTTTCAAAGCCATTTTTTCAGCAATTTGAAGAGTTGAATCGAGTCGCCCCTCGTCCCAATCTTCACCGCGGATACGCCTTCGATGAAAATGCCGATTATACGAACTATGCTGGCAAGAATAAAAATTGCTATCTCATTTTCGACGCTGATAATTGTCGTGATTGTTACTATTCCTATTCCACGAATGCTTGCGAAAGTACCCTCGATTGTTTCCGTGTAAGAAATTCTGAGTTGGCTTACGAATGTATTGATTCTTACAATTGCTACCACTCGGCTTACCTTCAAAATTGTAAAAACTGCAGTGATTCATATTTTCTCAAAAATTGTATCGGTTGTGCGAACTGTTTTGGTTCGATCAATTTGCGAAATAAAAAATACTATTTCAACAATCAACCTTTTTCAAAAGAAGAGTATGAAGCAAAAATTCAATCTATAAACCTTGGGTCGTATGCTTCTGTTCAAGAACTGGTCCGTCAATTTTCACAGATTGCGGCTCAAGGAAGTTATCGCTCTATAGAAGGAGTGCAGAATGAAAATGTTCTCGGGAACTATCTGACGGAATGTAAAAATGCCAAAGAATGTTGGGATTCAGTGAATCTTTGGGATTGCAAATATGTGCAGCAAACCTTTGATAATGCAAAAGATTGTATGGATTGTACCGAAGTTGGCGATGGAGTTGAGTTGATGTATGACACCTGTTACATCGGCTATACGGCTCAAAATATTCGATTCTCTACTCATGGTTTAGGCCAAATGTCCTACTTGGATTACTGCATGCATTGTCCGAATAGTTCGTACATGTTTGGTTGTGTTGGGCTTCGGAAGTCTCAGTACTGTATTTTGAACAAGAAATATTCGCCCGAAGATTTTGAAACTACGAAAACACGAATCATCGAACATATGAAATCCACTGGCGAATGGGGAGAATTTTTCCCGACGACGATTTCACCTTTTCCGTATAATGAAACGCATGCATTTGATTACTTTCCGATGAGTCGGGAAGAGGTTGTGGCGAGAGGATGGAAATGGGTGGATGCCCCATCCGCAGAGACGCGATTAATCGCGTCTGTACCGGAAATCCCAGATAAGATTTCAGAGGTGGGAGATGATATTTGTTCGAAGATTTTTAACTGTAAGGAGTGTCAGAAGGCGTATAAAATTATTCTGGGAGAATTGAAAATTAATCGGATGATTGGGTTGCCTTTACCACAGACTTGTTTTCAATGTCGGCATCAGAAGAGGCTGGCAAAGAGGAATCCTCGAAAGTTGTGGGATCGGCAGTGTGCCCAGTGTGCAGTGGCTTTGAAGACGAGCTATGCTCCGGAGCGTACGGAGAAGGTTTTGTGTGACAAGTGTTATGAGCAAGTATTAGATTAAAAATTCGTAAGTTTTTTATAGTCGAGTATAATGTATTTGGTTTAGATTTGTATTTAACTTGAGTTAATTAGATTTATATGATTTACCTCGGTACTGACCACGCTGGTTTCGAACTCAAAGAAAAACTAAAAACGTATTTAGTTGAGCTTGGTTACGATGTCGTTGATCTCGGGGCAGATGAGTATGATGTGGAGGATGATTTTCCTGACTTTATTCGGCCCGTGGCTCTGAGAGTTGCTACGCACATTGGTTCAAAAGGAATTATTCTCGGAGGTTCTGGTCAAGGTGAAGCGATGGATGCAAATAGAGTGAAGGGTATTCGCGCAACGGTGTATTACGGTGGTGCTTTGGATATTATCAAGCTTTCTCGAGAACATAACGATGCGAATATACTTTCTTTTGGTGCACGTTTTGTATCCGAAGAAGAAGCGAAAGAAGCTTTGAAGTTGTGGCTTGAAACAGAATTTTCGTCGGATGAGCGACATGTCAGGAGAATTGCGAAAATGGATGCCTAATATTTCAAACATTTGTTTCAATAAATAATTATGTCTCAGAAACGAGTACAAATCGCCGCCTCAATTCTTTCTGCCGACTTCGGTCGGCTCAATGAAGAAGTTGCTTCAGTGGAACCATACGTTGATATCTTTCATATAGACGTAATGGACGGACACTTTGTTCCCAATATTTCCATAGGAGCTGATGTTGTAAAGAGTATACAAACTTCTCGTCCGAAGCATCTTCATCTCATGATTGAGCATCCTGAAAAATATTTAGAAATATTTGCCAAAACAGGTGTCGATACGATCATCGTTCACGCCGAAGTTTGTGAAGATATTCCAGTGATGATTGAAAAAATCAAAGCTTTGGGTTGTCGAGTGGGGGTTGCCTTGAAACCGAGGACTCCTTTGGCAGCTCTTGGAACATCACTTGATGAAATTGATTTGGTTCTAATTATGACGGTTGAGCCTGGATTTGGTGGTCAAACATTCCTCGAAGAAACCCTTCCAAAGATTCGAGAGCTTCGAGATTTGAAACCTGATCTGGATATTGAGGTTGATGGTGGAATAAATGAAAAGACCGCTTCAAAAGCTATCGAAGCCGGAGCGAATATTCTTGTCTCCGGAAGTTATATTTTCCAAGTAAAGAATCGTCAGAAAGCTATAGAATCTTTGAAAAGTTAGAAATCACTTCAACCTTTCAATTACTCTCTTATCACTCTCAGACCTCAGACTCCAGATCTCAGACTTTTTTAGTGTTTTGCTTCTGGATGATCTTTTTGGAATTGTTTTTCGTGTTGCACAATTTCTTCTACATCAAACTTTTGATTCTTATATTCGCTTTGAATACTTTGAATAATTTGGAGAACGTGGTGATGATGAGGGATGTAGTTTAGGATCATATCATTCATAACAGGAGAGCTTGTTTCTATTCTGAGAGTTCCATAGCTGAAAATAGTCGAAAAAATTCCTTTGTGAGTTGCTGCGATATCTAGAATATCTGATAGATATATTCCAGCAATATCTTTCCCCCATATGAAGTGCTGATTTGCATTAATGACTCTTCGATTTGTTATAACGAGATTGTCATAATACCAATCAATATATTCTTTGATAAGCATGAGTGAAAGAGAAGCAATGAAGAGTATGACAAAGATAAGTTTTATAATTCCATAAGTTTTTTCACCCAAAAGATCGGTAAGAGAGTTTGCGAAATAGTAATATGCCCAAAGAATGAGCCCTGCAAAAATATACTTCATCATTTTTGCCATGATTCGAATGAGATAAACGACGCGATGTTTTCTTACAAGATAGAGTTCTTTTTCTCCAGGGATAAATTCATCGAATTTAGAAATTGATAGAAACGCCATTATGGATGGTTAGGGGGTGAAGTTGTTGGGGGAATATTGGATTGTGGAGGGAGATTCTGGAAGTAATGTTGGAATTGTTGTGCTTGTGCTTCTACGAGACTTTGATTCTTGGCATTTTCGATCATTTGTATCACTTCTTCTGGATGAGGAATGTACTTCATTTTGAAGTCTTGTTCTATGGCTGAGCTTGTATCAATCATTATGTCTCCATATTTGAACATAACCTGCCAAAAACCAAGATGATGTTCTGTAATGTTTACAATATCTTTGAGGTGGACAAAATTCATGTCTTTTCCCCACCAAAAGTGTTGATCTATCTGAATAACTCGATGGTTGGTAATAATTAACACATCATGATTCCAATTGAATATTAACTTATAAAGCTTTGTAAGGAAAAGGAAAATGATAATACCAAGGATTCCGAGTTCTACTATGTTCAGTACCTGCTCCCATGACATTCCGTTTTGTGGGGGAAAGGGGATTCGATTTACTTGCAGGAGAATCTTTTGATGAAAAAAGAAAAGTGCTCCAGAGATGAGAAGTGCAGGGAGGTATTTTAAGAAAAGTCTTAAAGATTTCACTACAACGATGATGTTGTGTCGCTTAATGTTGTGAAGAACTTTTTCGCCTACAACGAGTTCGTGGAAGGACATAAATTTAAGGAATTACATTAAATATTGCAGATTGAGTTGTGCTTTGACTCACAACTCCTTCGCTAGTAAAGATCGTACTTACAGCTTTATAAACTAGATTAAATGTATAACTCCCAAGGTTAGCGTTTGCTGGTGTTGTGACTGTAAGCGTGTTTGTAACAGAGTCTCCAGGATTCAGTACTACGTCTCCAGGAAAATTAAATGTCCAGTTTGGATTTGTGGAATTAAAAATCGGGTCTCCTGACATATGATATTTTGCAGGTCGGCAGGTTGCACTGTCACGGTTGTGAATGTGGATAAAATAGGTTTTGGTAGACCCAGGATTTCCATCTTGTGAATTCGGAGAGATAAGCATGGTAGGGTTGATTCTTTGGCAGATACCTGTTGGCATATTTACTTGGATGATAGCTTGATTATTGTTTGTACTTATATTTGTTATACTTATGCCACTATCTTGGAATGTTTGAGAAGGAGAGAGAGGAGCATCAAATAAGCTGGAAGTAACAGGATTCATGTCAAGTAAATTGCTGGGATACATGTTCGGATAGAAAGTTGGGAGAATAGTAAGATCGCCTCCTGCATAAATAAAAACACCGTTAGGATTCGGATCGGTGTTCCATGTGGGGGTATCGAATCCAATTGGTTTTCTATATTCGACATAATAATATCCTGTCATACTCGTTTGAGTATTTCGAGTATAAGTTTCAATAGGGATTTTCAATACTTGAATCTGTGAAGAGTTGGTTTCAATTGGTGCTAGAGTATAGGTTCCACTTGATTGAATGACTCTGGTATTTTGAGATGGAATCATTTCTGATGTTAATTTTTGTGGTGAGCTGAAATGATAGTGTTGTGCACTTCCCATGACATCGAAAATGTTTCCGTATTCGCTTCCTATGCACTGTGTCCCCACACTTACTGGAGTTCCATTATTATTACAACTGTAGGAGCCTGAATGAGCTGCTCCAAAAGTATGTCCAAGTTCATGAGCCAAGACCCTTAAATAGGCTACTCCAAAAATCCAAGCTTCATGTCCTAGACCCATTCCGGACCAAGTACAATTCTGGATCTGTGGCATCCCGAATACAATCCGATCGTAATTTAGTGAATTAAATCCATCTTGTGTTGCTTCATTTAAGGCAAGCTGTTTCAAGGATGCCAAATTGATTTGAAAATCTATACAAGAGACTGGACTATTAATATTGAGGGTATAGATACCATACGTGTCAAGGCTGGCATCATTGCTATTATGACTTGTGAGAATATATTTGCCGTAACTCACTTCATCGAAATACTGTTTGACGTTATTTGGGTTATGAAAAATTTGGTCTGACATTTCTGAAGTATGATAGGGGAAATTATTTGGTTGATCTTGAAAATTTAAGTATATAATACCTACTTTGATCAAATTGCTTACTGGGAGAGGATCTTTGTCTATAATAGGTGTAGATTTCATGGCGTCTGGAGAGCTGCTTGGAGCGAAAATGAACTTGTCGAGTTGTAATCCTTTGATGGTTACTTTTTGTTTCGGCAATTCTTCTGAGGTCCCATCGAGGAAGCCAACTTGAAATACTTCGCCCTTCTCAGTGGTCAAAGTGTATTGGTAATATGCTTTATTATTTTGAAAGTCATCTGCGTGCATGACATCGAGTACTCCACTGACTTCGACGGGTTTTTCTATCAAGTTGTACATTGATGTTGGAAGCTTGTTTCTTTGCTCTTCGGTAAAAAGTCTTTTTGAAATTTCCGGACTATTCATAACAACGAGTTCAGAAAGTTCTGAATTTCTTTTGTCTAATAAATCTGTTATTTGTTTATCTAATGTTTCCTTTGAGCTTCGTTTTGACGTATACGATTGATTGAGAGTGAGAATTTGTTCTTCGATACTTTTTTCAACTACGGTAGAGGAGTGTTTATTAAAAATTTGTTTCAAATCCAATTTTCCTTGCAATAAACTTGCATTGGTAGGCGACTTGCATGAAGTAAGTAATAGCAAAACTGCTATAACACCAAATGATATTTTAATTCCTCTCTTTAGAAGATTCACGCAAGATTATTAAATTCTTATTCATTGTAATATTTTTTGTTCTATTTCGCTATGTATTTTATTTCTACTGTTTTTTACCTTCGACAAACCTTTTTCATTGTGATATAAATATGGGCGTTATTTTCACGATTCCTATGAAAGAAAATTCACACGATCCACTTCAGAAAATGCGTCATTCCTGTGCTCACCTCTTTGCCTATGCGGTACGAGAGTTGTATCCGGATGTCCAGCTCACTATCGGCCCTGCTATTGATAATGGTTTTTATTACGATATTGATATTGTCAAACCACTCACTCCTCTAGACCTTCAGAAGATTCAGAAAAAGATGAAGGATTTGAAGAAGCAACATTTGGAGTTTAAGTATTATGATTTACCAATAGATGAGGCTATTGCTCATATGAGAAAACAAGGGTGGACCTATAAAGTCGAAATGGCTGAAGATTTGAAAAAAACTGGTACGACTACGATTTCTTTTTATCAGAATCTCAATAAAGAAGGGGATGTGAAATTTGAAGACATGTGCGAAGGACCACATTTGAATAATATGAATGAGATTGCTGCCTTTGAGTTGGTGAAACTCGCTGGTGCGTATTGGCGTGGTGATGAGAAGAACAAAATGCTTCAACGTGTGTATGGATATTGTTTTGAAACCGAAGAAGAGCTAGAGGCTTACAAAAACATGATGATAGAAGCGGAAAAACGTGATCATAGGAAACTTGGAAAGGAATTAAAACTATTTACTACATCAGATCTCATTGGGGCTGGACTTCCTCTTATGCAACCTCGGGGAATGATCATTCGAAGAGCTATTGAAGATTACTTGTGGGAACTTCATCAAGGCTATGGATATCAACGTGTTTGGACTCCTCATATTGCCAAAGAAGCTTTGTATGAAACTTCTGGTCATGCTGCAAAATTTGGGGATGAGTTGTTTCGTGTCCAAGGAAAAGAGGATAAGTTTATTATGAAACCAATGAACTGCCCGCATCATATGCAGATTTTTGCTGATAATCAGTTTT
>CAZQCN010000015.1:1907-3000 GCA_964592185.1 uncultured Candidatus Peribacteria bacterium | reverse complement strand
ATATGCCGGTACGATATTTTGAACCGGCCACTGTTTATAGGGATGAGAAGTCTGGGCAACTTGGGGGACTTACTCGTGTACGTGCTATTACGCAAGACGATGGACATCTTTTCTGTCGTTCTTCTCAGATTCTTGATGAAGCAAAAGTTATTGTTAGTGTTATTAAAAAGTTTTTCAGTACTATGGGTATGATTGATGGATATTGGGTGCGACTTTCTTTACGAGGTGATGATAAGAGTAAATATTTAGGTTCAGATGAAGTGTGGCATGCTGCAGAAGGAGCTCTCAAAGAAGTATGCGAGAGCGAAAACCTTCCTTACAGAGAAGCAAAAGATGAAGCGGCATTTTATGGGCCGAAATTAGACTTCATGTTTAAAGATGCTATTGGAAGGGAATGGCAACTTTCTACCATTCAATGTGATTTTAATTTACCCGTACGATTTGATCTGGCTTTCATAAATGAAAAAGGTGAAAGAGAAGCTCCTGTGGTTATTCACCGTGCTATTTCTGGTTCACTGGAGCGATTTATGGGAGTGATGATCGAACATTTCGCTGGAGCTTTCCCTCTCTGGCTTGCTCCTGAGCAGGTTCGTATCATCCCAGTCTCTGAAAAATTTAATGAATATGCACAAAATCTTGAGAAAACTTTACTCAAAGAACATATTCGTGTGAGTCTGGATGATTCCAATGAATCCCTCGGCAAACGTATTCGAAATGCGGAACTTTTCAAGATTCCGAGAATTGTAGTTGTCGGAGAACAAGAAGTAAACGATAATACCGTGGCAGTGAGGAATTACTTTACAAAAGCACAAGAGACCCTTTCAGTAGAAGCTTTTGTCAAAGTACTTCAAGAGTATATTGCTCAGAAAACTATTGAGTCTGCTAAATAAAAACAATGATTTATTTTTTCAGTATTATTATCGGTCTTGGTGTTGGAATTTTTTGGCACCTAAGTCAGGCGAAGAATCAGATGAAAAATGCTGATGATCTCGGAGACAAGATTATTTCTGATGCAAAGACTTCTATTACCAAAGAAAAAAATGAATTTCAAAATAAAAATATCAAGGACATCCGCCTGCTGTATGGAATTTCT
>CAZQCN010000015.1:0-1897 GCA_964592185.1 uncultured Candidatus Peribacteria bacterium | reverse complement strand
GAAAAAAATGAATTTCAAAAAAAGATTCAAGAAAAAAAGGAGAGTTTTGAGCAAGCCTTGAAAGATGAGCGAAAGCGCAGTGAAGAAAGAATTGCCGCTATTGAGAAGAGAGAGAAATTTATTGAACAACGTGAAGAATCTGCTCAGAAAAAAAGAGAAGAATCTCAAAAAGAATTTGATGCATACCAAAAGAACCTTACTGATTTTCAGGCTTCAAAGAATCAAGCTTTGGAAGCTCTTCTGAAGAAAGTTGGTTTCTCTCATGAAAAGGCAAAAGAAGAATTGGAAAAAGAATATGAAAGAATTATGAATTTGGATCGGGAAAAAAGAATTACCTACTATATTGATTATATATCAGACACGGTGGATGAAGTCGCCAAGGAGATGACAACAGGAATCTTACAGCAATATACACAACGAAATGCTCAGAAAATGCATTTTGATCTGATTCCGTGTAAAAAAGATATGTGGGAGAAGCAGCGAGAAAATCTCGCGTTGATTGAAAAGATTTCGGAGGTTGAATTTGAATACCATGAAGAAGATCAAGGAATTTTTGTTTCTCATTTCAATCTCGTCCGACGTGCGATCGCTCACGAAGCTTTGTTTTTTATCTTAAAAAAGAAATTATTTGATGAAAAAAACATAAAATTTGAGCTTAAAAAAGCTTCTGACAAGATTCATGCGGAGATGATGCAACGTGGACGTGATGCGTTCAAAGTTGTAGGAATTCCTGAAGGGAAATATCCTGACGAATTAGTGAAGTTGACGGGGCGTATGTATTTTCGAACGAGTTATGGTCAGAATGTTCTCGAGCATTCGATTGAAGTAGCCTTTTTCGCTGGTATGTTTGCGGCTCGATTGGGTCTTGATATTCAGACAGCCAAAGAAGGAGGGTTGTTCCATGATATTGGGAAGGCTATCGATCAGGAAACAGAAGGGTCTCACGACTTGCTTTCGAAACAGATTCTCGAAGAATATGGAGCTACATGGGAAGTGACACATGCAGCATGGACTCATCACGATGCTATCCCTATGGAAACACTCGAAGCGCGGGTTGTTCAAGCTGCCGATGCGCTTTCCGCTACTCGTCCCGGTGCTCGTGCTGAAAGCGGACAACAGGTGGCAGAACGAATCTCTATGTTGGAAACAAAAGCGTATGCGGTGAAAGGAGTTATGAAAGCCTATGCGCTTTCTGCCGGAAGAGAGCTTCGCACAATTTTTGATCCAGAAAAAATTGATGACGCTCATATGACCGAAGCAATAAAAGAATTAGCAATGAATATTGAACAAGAAGGTGGGTATCCAGGGAAAGTGATGGTGCATGGAGTGAGAGAGCTTAAGATTGTTGAAAAAACGAGATAGATATGAACCCTAAAGTTTTAGCACTTCTCGAATCTCTTGAATCAGAGAAACTGATTCACCGACAATTGTGGAATATTTCTTGGGAAACCGCTGAGTATCTCCATAAGATGATTCTCGAGAATAAACCGAAAGTGATTTTGGAAGTTGGTACTTCGAATGGTTTTTCTGGTATTTGGCTTGCTTCTGCTGCCGCGACATATGGGGGGGAACTTTGGACGATTGAGTCTTCACCGAAAAGGATTCCGCTTGCACAAGAAAACTTCAAAAACTCAGGTCTTGAAAATATTCATATGATTCGGGGGCATGCTCCTGAAGTGTTTGATCAAGTTCCTGGAATTATTGATTTTGCTTTTCTCGACGCTACAAAAGAGGAGTATATTCTTTTTTATGAAGCATTGAAGGGAAGGATGAAGAGTGGTGGTGTTATTGTTGCTGACAATGTCATTTCGCATAGACCTTCTCTCGTGGAATATTTGGATGTGGTTCGCGCTGAGCAGAATAGTAGTTTGATTGATATCGGGACGGGACTGGAGGT
>CAZQCN010000014.1:0-18142 GCA_964592185.1 uncultured Candidatus Peribacteria bacterium | reverse complement strand
AAAGAAATTTCTTGTTGAAATGATCCGTTTGCTCTATTCCGAATCGAAATCTTATGATCAAATTAATTTGGTGGAAGTATTTTTATCAAGTGAGAATATTAATGATTTCTTTCAACGTGTTGATTATTTAAATATTTTCGAGAAAGAAGCTCAAAATGTTTTTGACTCTTTGCAAATTAATCAAAATAAATTATTGGAACAAAAAAAAGCTCTTGAAAATCAAAAAAAAGAAAAAAAAGATTTACTGAAGGGGTTGGAAAATAAGCAGATAACTTTGGAAAATCAAGAAATTGGTAAAAAATTTTTAATCTCAGAAACTCAGGGGAAAGAAGAATTATATAATGAACTTCGTCAAAAAGCGGAGGCAGAACGTCGAGCCATTGATGCAGAGATCGATCGGATTGTTCATGAAATTACTATTGAAAAAGGAAGGTTGGCTGCTCTTCAGGCAGTTACTTCTTCTCAGGGTATGAAATGGCCTATTCCTGTAGATACTGTGACTGCTGGTTTTCGAGAACCCTCTTACACGAAACGTTTTGGAAGAACTCATAATGGTATAGACGTTCGTGCTGCTGCTGGTACAGAAATACGAGCTCCTAAAGATGGGATTGTAACAAAAGTCGTCTATCCGTCATCCCCAAAACTTTCTTATTTAATTGTAGAACACGGAGGGATTCAAACCGTGTATCTTCACACAAGTAAGGTGTATGTTGAAGTGGATCAAGAAGTGAAACAGGGAGATGTAATTGCAGAAACCGGTGGAGTGCCTGGAGCATTTGGGACAGGGGTAGGACTTTCTACTGGACCACATCTTCATTTCGAAGTACGTGTTGATGGAAATCCAGTGAATCCTTTGAATTATTTGCCATGATGAAGCCAAGAGGTTACAACCTCTTGTTAGATAAAACAATTTTTAATATATTTTTATATGATTGAACCTAAGATACTTCTCAAAGGAAATTTTCTGCCAGAGGACATTGTTACAGACTGGAATGAGGAATCCAATCGTGAAATTCATCTTCCGATAGAAGATCAAATTGAAACTGAATGGGGTAAAATACTCGCCAATGCTCAAGAAAAAGGTTTCCATATTTATAATGGAAGAAATTGCCGTTTAAATAATTTTCATTGTGTTGACGGTAAGTTATTTTTGGAACTTGCACCGATAGAATTCAAAATACGTGAAAGTCTTATCCGTATTCCTGGATATTTTTCTCTTCCAGAAAGCTTTTTCCGAAAAGGAATATTTTGTTCAGCAAATGTAGAAACTAGCGATGGGAAATATGTATTCGTTCAACTTGCGGGCAAGTCTCTCAATCCAGATAGATATGAGATGCTCGGAGGAATTTTAGAAACTGAAGATTTTTCTGATACAAAAAGTATTGATATCTTTCAATGTCTTTATAAAGAAATGCTTGAAGAAGCCGGTTTGTATAACGCTGATATTAAGCAGACAGTTTTGAAGGCAATTCTTTTAGATGAGAATACGAATATTGGCTTTTATTTTCAATCGAAATTACATCTTACTTCTGAAGAAGTAGATAGATTATTTCGAGAAAATGTTACAGATCCAGATATAGCAAATCTTCTCTTTGTATCCAAAGAAAAACTTGTTTCACAGCTTATGAGTATGAACCCGGTAAAACATCTTATCGCTTCTTTGATCGATTGAGTTTTTTAATAATTTCGAAATGAAGCGGTTACTACTCCTTGTATATATGCTTCATTTACTGGAATAATTTCCGAATGTCTTGGATTTGAACTTTCTGGCATGAGGTGGGGGAGTCCGTCTTTCAACATATAACGTTTCAAAGTATTGGCATTGTCTACGAGTGCTACGACGATATCAAAGTTTTTTGGTTTCTTTGTTGAGTCAACAATTACAATATCACCTTCAATGATGCCAGTTTGATCCATACTATCTCCCGTAACTTTGAGAAGAAATATTCCATCTTTTTTCGGGAGAAGTTGTTCTGAAACGTTGATCTCATCGATTATGTTTCCCTCCATAGTTGTAGGATCTCCAGCTGGGACACTTCCAAAGAGAGGAACTTTATCATCCTTTTTCTCAAATAAGTTTTCTCGAACTTCGTCGAGAAGTTCAATGCCTCGAGCTTGATTGGATTTTCTTATAAATCCTTTTACTTCGAGTGCTTTTAGGTGCTTGAAAACAGAATTTAATGAAGAGAAATTAAAGTACTCTCGTATCTCTCCAAAAGTAGGGGAGGAACCATTTTCAAGTTGATAGTCTTTTATGTATTCGAGAATTTGAGATTGTTTTTCTGGTAACATAGGAGAAAGGTGAAAAGCTAAAAACTAAAAAAATAGTGAATATGAAAACGAGGAATGCTGTTTCGATTACAACGGAGCAATCAAAAAATATAAAACATTAGAAATATTACGCCAGAATTGATATAGAGAATATTTGTTATCATAAGAGTTTATTATTTGTTTTCTGTGAGTGAAAATATTTTCACCCCTATAATAGGTGAACAAAGTTTCACCGTCAAGAAGCTTGAGCTAGACATTTTAAACATAGTGTGTTAAAATTATCTATTCGTTTATAAAACTTATATTTTATGTTTGAATATGCAGTGCATGAAATTAAAGTTCCTGCCCTTAAACAAGAGCCTCTATTGCCGGTTTTGAATGCTTCTGATGTTCAGTTTTTAAGTTTTGAAAAACTTAAGACTATGATTTTGAATGTTCGGAGGGGAAAAGCGTATGATGAAGTTTTATTTTCAAAAATTTTAGCAACTCAAAAAGGGGATTTATTAAAACGAATCTTTGATTATCTTTGTTTTGATCCCAATCAACCAACAAGCATTGGGGATGGAGCTAAGGTTCAATCTGAAGAAGAAAAGCTAAAAGCTAGAGCAGAAAAGGTAAAGACTCGTAGAGATCTTCTCGATGAGATTATCCAATTGGAATTAAGTAAAAAAGATTCTTCTTTCAAGTTTTCAAGAAAAAGCCTAAAAACATGGGAAGATTTACTTTCTCTTGAGGTACATTCTCCAATACCTAAATCTAATTCTAGATGGATTGAGTTTAAAATTGATGTTTTGTTTGGCAATCTTCGTCCTATGGCAGTTCTTCAAAATCAATTTATTGATACTGTAAGAGATAATCCAGAGCAAAGAGATCCTGAGATGCTTACTAAGTTTCAAGCTGAATATAATAATATTGCGAAAGGAAATAGAACGATGTTTCAGAGAATTTTTGGAAATACTGATGATTTAAATATGAAAGCTATTTTCCAATCCATACCAAAAAGTTAAAGAAGAACTTATTACTTTTATAATTTTGTTTTAGAAACCTAGAAGTTTTTATAAGTTTGTAATACAGAAAGTCCTTTGAATATTGATATGTAAAAGTACAATCCTTGCGGATTGTAACCTTTGAGTGATAGAATGATGTTGATCAAAGAATCACCTATCGTAATTTTTAGAATGAAAAAATACGAGATCCTGAATTACATTTAGGATGATCAACTCTTATTACTTATATATATGAAACTTCTCGAAGCTATACAGCGTTGGTTGGAACATCTTGAAAGTATGAATTATGGTCTTGGGACCATAACGAACTACAGAATTATTTCTGAACGCTTTCATGAGTTTATGGAAGATCGAAAGCCGGATTCTGATGTTTCTTTAATTGATTTAGAAGACATTGATGCTTTTCGGCTCTTTGTGGTGCGTTTGGATCCTCCCCTGACTCCAAATACTCAGAGGAACTATATCAAGGCGGTACGAGCGTTTTTTCGCTATGCAAACAAACACCAGTGGACGAATATGTCTCGAGATACCATTGAACTTCAGAAAATTATCAAAAAAGAGGTGGATTTCTTGAATAAGGAGGAAATTATAAAAATCCTTGAACAAATCGATACTCGGAATGATATGGGAAAACGTGATAGAGCTATAATTGCCTTAATATTTGCTTCCGGACTTCGGGTGACTGAACTGTGTTCACTGAATCGAGATCAGTTGAATATGAAAGAAAGACAGTTTTCTGTGATGGGGAAAGGGAAGAAGCTTCGAATTTGCTACTTTAACGAAGTAGCCGCAACGGCATTGGAAGCATATACTCAGACGAGAGGAGACAACTTCCCTGCCCTTTTTATCAATTATGCTCCTGGAAACAATGATATTATGAAAACTCGAAGGCTTACTCGGAAAAGTATTGCCGAAATGGTTCATAAGTATGCCCATTTGGCGGGTATTTTGAAGCGTGTTGTTCCTCATACTCTGCGACACAGTTTTGCCACTCACTTTCTCATTCAAGGAGCGGATCTTCGTACCGTACAAGAATTACTTGGACATTCGAGTATTACAAGTACGCAAATATATACTCATGTGACCAATGAGAGATTGAAAGAACAGTATACGAAGTATTCTGAATAATCCCCTTCCCTAAAGTCTTATTCTATAAAAGACTTCTCCACGATGGTCGAAGTGACTAGAAAGGTTTAATCCCCTACTTTCTCTCTCTGTTGTCCAGCAATCACTGCTTCCAGCTTCTGGGCTTGTTCTACTGATAGCAGAGTAAAAGCGAGTTTGTTTTGATCTACTTTTTTTTCTAAAATACTCACCTCCAAAATGTCTCCCTTTTTCGCTTCCTTGAGAAGTTTTTTCTGATTATCTGGGATTTTATTTACATGAAGAAGTCCTTCAATACCTTGGTATGAAAGGAATAATCCATAATCCGTAATTCCGATAACATTTGTTTTTACTGTTTGTCCAATCTGAAGTTCTTGGATGCTGAGCCCCCCTGATTCTCCTTTTGGTTTCTTTTCAGCTTCGATTTTTTTCTGTGCAGTGGTCCACTCATTAATTTTTTCTTCTACTTTTTTTCGATCTTGACTGTATTTTTGACGAGAAAGGTTCATGAGAACTTCTTTGTGATTGGGGTTTACTTGAATATCTGGCGGAGGAAGTGTCGCTACAGAAAATACTGGTGATGGCATCCCATCGACGAGAAGCCGCATGTAAGCTGTATATTTTTCCATAGAAATGATATCGCTACACAGGACAAGTTCTCCGAATTGTTTTTCGAATACTTCTGCATCATCATTTCCTACCTGGAAGCAGACCATCGTTCCTACGTTTCCAAAAACTGCTCCTTCGACTATTTCAGACATCTGTTAATTGTACTGATTTGCCATTGTTAGATTGAGTTTATATTTTCGAGCTTAAGAGATAATAGTAGCAAAAGAATCGGTGGCAAAATTTTGAAACTCATCGACGTAGAGATAAAAATCGACTCGTTCGTCTTTGTCTATATTGGCTCGACTCATAGCATCTAACTGGAATCGAGTGACAAGCATTGATCCAAGAAGGGCCGAATTATCTTCCCCTATTTTCCCTTTTGAAAGATTCACAATGACGATTTTTTTACTATCCATAGCCTCTCTGATATTTATGGTGTTTATGTTTTGCCCTACAATGTTCCGAATAATAGGACTTGAAAGAAACTGCCCTACTTTATTTTGGATAGGACTAATGATTTCAGCGATATTCTTCGGTTGATAATTGGCAAATTCTGTATTCCAGTAAGCGAGAACCACAGGATCAGTAACATACGAAAGAATTTTTGTTCGATATTCCTCATCGACGAGCATACGCATAATTCCCATCATATTCGTATCTGGAGCTTCTACGAGAGCGAGAATGGTATTTCTTAAGACATATTCGAGACGAGGCCCCCAGCTCTCTCCAAAGAGTTTTTTGAAAATTCCTACGAGAGCAGAAGCAATAAGAGACCTCCCTTCTCCAGTGCCAACATTTTCAAGCATGTTTATGGCTACTGGGAAATCTGAATCACTTGGATCGATAATGATGACATCATCTTTTCTATATTCAGGAATGAAATCAATGACGTTTTCAGCCAGTTCGCCGTGGGGATCCACAACTCCCACTCCCCTTCCATTGACCAGATCAGAAAAAATCATATTTTCCATAAGAACGGATTTTCCCATACCAGTTTTCCCTATAATATAGACGTGTCTTCGTCGATCATCCGGCTTAATCCCAAAAGTAGTATCGCTTCCACGAAAATTTGCCTTTCCGAGAATGGTGAGTTCGCTTTCTGGTGTATTACTGAAGGTTGGAAGATTTACGGGGGGTTCTTTTTTTCGACTTGTTACCCAAACGATATTGGGGGTTTTCATTTCTAAATTTGGCAAATGGTAAAGAGATGCAAGCTCTTCTGTATTCATAAACATTCCTGTTTTTTTCCCGAATTGACGAGTTTTGAAGAGAGCCAAAGATTCTAGAGAATTGTTCAAATGTACGTCAAAACCGTTTAAATATGGATTGTTAAATTGTTTGAATGAGTTTGCAACCGAGAGGACTTTCTGATCAAGAATTTCTTTTGGAAGCGTTTTGTCACTCCAATATGCTACTCGAATAACTACTCTGAATCCTAGTTTTGAAGATTTTCCCAAGAGAGCATTCACAAAAACTTTTCCTACATCACTATTCATATTTGTTTTTTGATTTGCTTCTGGAATATCAGAGTGCCCGTGTCCAGCGAAAGCGTCTACCGTTGAGTTTGACTTTTTCTTTGAAAGAAAACTGAATGGAGATAAAAGTAATTTAATAGGAAGAGAAGCTTCATCATAGAGTTTTTTTTCATCTCCAAAAAAGAAAATTTTTTTCCCTGCTTGGAGGCGTTTCAAACTACTAAAGGTTTTTGATTGTAATGCTTTGCTATTGATGGGCTTACAAAGAATTTGTATTCCGATATGTTCATCAAGAGAGGCTACTCCTTTTCGAAGTGCCTCGGCAACGCTCGAGAGAGGATCTATGAGTTGTTTTGCAAGAGCGTCTTCAAAAAGCGTATATGTATTGATTGGAAGAATATCGTGTTTGAGAAAATCGAGTTCGCAGACTGCAATAGAGGGATACTGACGAAATTCAACATAATCTGGAATTTCACTTATTTCCACATCAGGATACTGCGCATATACCTGAGATTCAAAGAAATCTTGTAAGTATGAAGGGATATGAGCAAGAAAATAAATATTGTTGTGAATATTTGCAATTTCAAAACTGTAGCCTTCTTGATCAGAAGTAGATTCTTGCTTTCCTGTTACTTTTTTTAAAATTCCATGCAAATTTGCAAACATCTGTTCTGATGCCAATGGACCTTTTTCATTTGTTCTACTTACCTTGATAGAGAGAACAGAATACGATTTTGTGTTTTGGTTTTGCATAAGAAATCTAGTGAACAAAATCCAAATACCTTTGCATCTTCCATCCTTCAAATTACAACGTTGTAAACTATTTCCTGTTCACTTTTATTTTTTTGTTTTATCCTGATACTCATACACAGCACGCCCTACACGAACGAATTTTGGATTTTTTTGAATGTTTAGGGAAATGGTTCCAAGTTTTACATCTCTTCTTTTGAGTACTTCTTCTATAATTTCTTTTTTGTGCATAGGTTTTTTTGAGTTTTTTAGAATGTCTTCAATAACGTCGTTTACAGTACCATCTTCAAATCCCCATTCTCGTAAACCATACAACCCTCTTCCAACGAGTACAAAAATTGGATTTCGGATGAGTTCATTGTGGACGGCTTGTGTCGTAAGAGATTTCTTATCGAAACCTTGATTGATGATGTTATTTGCAATTTCTACAAAATGCATAGGCTTTCCGTTTTTCTTGAGAATAATAAAAGCTTTATCTCGAATACTTTTCGGATTAATATGTCTCCATTCGTGGAGCCCGAATCCTTTTTCAGTTTCTTTGAAAAGTCTTGATATGTGGAGAACACTTTTCAAGAAGGCGCTGGTTGATTCGAAATTAAGTTGTTTTTTTACTTTGAGCATTAATTCTTTTTCATTGAGGACATCTGTTTCTTTTTTGAGGGTGTTGTAGAGAGCGTCGAGAGCGTAACGAATATTTTTTTCTGATACGAGATCGAGTCTCCAAGCATCATGAAGTTCGTTTGATTTTTTTAGTTTTATAGGATGAATGTCTTCATCAATATGAAGAGCTAATCTGATAATATAACTATCAATTTCACTACCAGTTGTAAATTTTGATATATGATTCACGAGATGTTCTTCATTCTTGAGTCCCCCACTTTCTTCCAAGATTTGCTTGGCGAGATCGACGATAGCTTGAAGTTGTGTGTTGTCGAGGGTTCTACGAAGTTTCTTTAGAGCACTTTCTTCAATCTGTCTTACTCTTTCACGAGTTACGCGGAAGTCCTTTCCAATACTTTCAAGTGTCTCCCGTCCTTTGTTATGGAGATTAAATCTGCGAGATACAATCTCTTTTTCTTTATCTGTAAGCACCATAAAAATATCATCAATTATTGATGATAAGTTAAGAAGGGTTGTTGTTTGAGGATCATCATGAGTTACAACAGCAGGCATAAAAAGTATATTAATAAAATAAATTCAATTTCTTTCCAACATAATACATCTAGGTTTTGAATTATGTCAAGGGGTTCAAAGGAAGAAAAAACTTTTTCTTATCTTCGACTTAATACGATGAAACGTAAGAGTTCTAAACAAGAAATAATAGCCGCCATGACATAGGTCATAGCAGCAGCGTTGAGAAGTTTTTTAATTTTTTTTGACTCTTCTGTTCCAACTGCAGTTTGAGTTTGAACCCACAACATAGCTCGTCTACTTGCATCAAATTCAACGGGGAGATTAATGACTGTAAAGACAACTGCTCCGGCATAAAAATAAATTCCAAGTTGTAATAATTGAGAAAATTGAAAATAAATTCCTGCTATTAACAAGATAGGTCCGAGCCAAGAACCGATTCTTGCTAAGGGATAGAGAAGATTGCGAATTTTAATAGGGAAATAATGAGCATGATGTTGAAGGGCATGTCCAGTTTCGTGAGCAGCAATAGCCAAAGCGGAAATACTTGTTTTGTTTGCTACCTCTGGAGAGAGATTGATGTGTTTTTTTATTGGATCATAAAAATCTGAAACCCAATGGCCTTTTCCCTCGGCTTTACTGACATCATGAATATTATATTGTTTCATCATTATCTCTACTACTTCTAATCCAGTTTTATGAAGTGAATTTTCCTCTTTGTGGAATGTTTTAATCACAGAGGTTACTCTCCATTGTATGATTAATGAAAAGAGGAAAAGAAGTATTATGAATTGGTATGATAGGAGGAAATCGAACATATTTTCTTTGGTTAATTATAATTGACGTTTATGAGCTTGTTTTATTTCTCATTTTTATCGTTACAGTGAATTTTTCCATTTTTTTCCCAAGCATGAGCTCTGTTTGAGAGTGAAGGGCTGGTATTGCCCCATATATGATGGTAACAAGTGGGGCGAGTATCCAAGGAAGGATATGTTTTATTTGCCACCATACATTTCTTTTATTTGGATTGTCTGGAAGAAGGAGAGCACTGATAATAATAGCCAATGAAAGACCAAGGAGAGAAATAGTTAGGATTACGCTGGTGTACAAAGGAAGATTGCTTCCGAGTATCGTTTGTGAAAATGTATGATTGATGAGTGGGATTTGTCCTGCAAATAGAAGGAAAAGTGGTACAGTAGACCAGGTAAGATGGTTCACAACCAGTCTCGATATATAGAGGTATTTGTCTTTCAAAGAAAAATCTTTCATTCGAGAAAATCTTGGAGCAATAAAAGCAAGATCGCTCGCTCCCCAAGACCATCTTCGTAGTTGTTTGTATTGAGCCTTAAGCGTAGCCCAGAAAGATCCTCCAAAAACTGCATCCATATAAACGATAGCATATACAGGGACGACATATCCGACTTCATTTTTTTGGGCGAATATATTTCTCCAGTACTGAATTCCATCCTCAATAATACTTTTTTTATCCCAGTATTCTGCATCTTTCAAATTTCTCCAACTCATTCCATATGTAGCGAAAACACGGAATCGATCTTCTCGAGTCGACTCAATCATGGTCCAAAATCCAGCACTTATAGCAATGATTCGAGAAAATCCTGGGGCATCCCAAAAATTATTATGATACATAGGAATAAATTGGAAGAGCCTTTTTTGTCTATTTTCAGTGGTAAGGAACGTATAAGTGAAGTGAGCGAGTAGTTGCGGATGAAGAGAGGAGTCGGCATCAAGTGAGGTGACTAATACTTGATCAAATGTGAGATTTTCCTTTTCGAGCTCTTTTTCTATTTGTTGTGCTGCATAAGTAATATTTGCTCCTTTTGCTTTTGCTTCGTCAGGAAGATTATCTGGATGTACGACAACAAAGAGTTTTTCAAAATGTGATTCAAATTTCTCTTTTAGACGGTATGCCATTTCTACTCCCTCGGGTCCCCCTCTTTCTTCTATTGCTATGACGCCCCAGATTCGTTTGAGGTTGTATTGTGATTTTTGAAGAGATTGTATTGATGGAGTAACGATTTCTTCTCCTTCATTATATATTGGGAAAATTACAACGTGCCGTATATTCTCATAGGCAAGATTTGAGTTTTGAAGTTTGTCCCACCAATTGATTTTCAAATGAGACATGAGTCTTCGATATGAAATATAGAGGTATCGGCTGACATGAAAAGATTTTATAAGCCATAGCAAATCAAACAATATTATGAAAATTGAAAGAACTCTTGGTGTATAAAAAGTGAGAATTATTGGTATGACAAAAGTCATCCAAGCAAGAAACCCTGGGATAATTTCATATAATCTTACTTCCCAACGAGGGATATTGAATTGAGGAAGCATAGAAAAAAATTAGAAACTCAAATATCAGATTTCAAATAATTATACCTAGTGAGCATGGCTATGTCCGTGATCATGTGAATCGTGTCCATGAGCATGACTTGCTTCATGTTTGTGGGCATCGTGCCCTCCTCCATGTCCGTGTGAATCGTGATGGTCAGCTCCATGTTCATGTTCATCCTCTATGACATTTAATTGTACTTTTGTTTTTATCATAAGAAATTTGAGTGTATACACCCAAATTGAATGTGTGAAAATAGTTAAGAATGTCGCCAGTTTTACGAGATAAAAATATGCTACTAAACATATTAGAGTTATAAAACTAATAATAATCGACTTTGGAAATATAACCGTAAGTTTTAAGCCTATCCAGATAAGTGCTGTTGGAATTAAGAAAAGTATCAATAAGTTCAGCGCTGCTCGAGCAATAATAAGTACGATAATAAAGAACACGAAGAGGGTTTCTCGAAGATTAAATATGACGATATGGATACTGTTCCGTAAGCTGGCCATTACTGATTTATTGTACATTACCATTGAATAATCTGAATATGAAACAGAGAGTTCAATAAAAACATTGATAATAAAAATAATTAAAGCCGGCCAAAAAAGGAGAGTAAATATCTCTTCAGCTCCTTCATGAAGGAGTGACATTATCATAATAATATAGAAAGGATTGAATAGGCTGGTTATTGCGTGTAATTTGAGTAGACGGAAGTATGTTTTTACTGCATATGCAAAACCAAGACTCTTGGGTATGGGTCGACCTCCCCCATCGATAATATGATTAATCATTCCTATAAGGCCTCCTTCAAAAAATGCTTTGAAAAATATATAAATAACCAGTGCCAGGAGAAATATAATAACTCCAAGAATGGTGATTGAGGTATATTGTTCATAGAAATCGAGAACAGCACTTTTGGCAATTTTAATAAAATCATGAACGAAATATGGGCCATATCGAAATGGGACATAAACCATTGCCACAAGCAATGAAGCCATCATCGGAACGAAAGCATACCATTGAAGATATCGGTGATCTTCAGCAAGTTTCCAAGCATCATGAATGATTTTTTTGTAATCCATTGTGTTGTGTAGAGTGCAAAGATATTATGGAAGATCGCATGCTTGTTTTCTTCCTAAAAGTGCTTCGAATTCTTCCTGAAGAAGTGTTTCTTGTTGTAATAATGCTTCTGATACTTTTTGAAGTTCTTTAGAATGTTTTTTGAGAATATTTGTTGCAGTAGTATAGGCATTTTGTATGATATTGAGAACTTCCTTATCAATTTTACTTGCTGTCTCTTCTGAGTAATCTCTTGATTCCATAACATTTTTTCCGAGGAAAAGTGATCCATGTTGATCTCCATAGACTCGAGTTCCAAGTACTTCAGACATACCATATTGAGTTACCATACTTCGAGCCATTTTTGTTGCTCTCTCAAGGTCGTTTTGAGCTCCAGTAGTAATCATATCATTTCCAAAAGTAAGTTCTTCTGCCACTCTTCCTCCCAGGAGCGAAGCGAGTTCATGTTCAAACTTTATTTTTGTCATTGATCGCATATCTTCCTGTGGTAAGAACCAAGTCGACCCGAGGCTCATTCCTCTTGGTACTGTAGTAATTTTATGTACCGGATGACAATATTTTAGACTCGCCCCTACAATCGCGTGTCCTGCTTCATGATAGGCAGTGTTCTTTCTTTCAAGTTCATTTTGTGTTTTGGATTTTCTTTCTGGTCCCATGAGAACTCTTTCAATAGCCTCATCGACATTTTTTTGTGAAATAATTTTTTCTCTTTTTTTCACGGTTAAAATAGAAGCTTCATTCATGACGCTTTCTAGATCAGCTCCAGAGAATCCGATTGTTTTTTGAGCGACTGTGAGGTAATTGATTTCATCAGTGATTGGCTTTCCTTGTGCATGGACTTTTAGGATTTCTTGCCGTGCTTTAATATCAGGTAAATCAATAGTGATTCTTCGATCAAAACGCCCTGGTCGAAGCAATGCTGGATCAAGGACATCTGGTCTATTCGTTGAAGCCATAACGATTACATTGGTTTCATTATCAAAGCCATCCATCTCTACCAATATTTGATTCAGTGTTTGTTCTCTTTCATCATTTCCTCCTCCGACTCCTGTCCCTCGTTGTCGACCTACGGCATCGATTTCATCCATGAAAATAATACATGGAGCCGTTTTTCGAGCCTTTTGAAAGAGATCACGAACTCGACTTGCTCCAACTCCAACAAACATCTCTACGAATTCACTTCCCGAGATAAAGTAAAATGGTACACCAGCCTCCCCTGCTACCGCACGTGCGAGAAGTGTTTTACCGGTTCCTGGAGGGCCGTATAATATTACTCCCTTTGGGATTTTGGCCCCCATTTGAGTATATTTTTTGGGATTCTTGAGGAAATCCACGACTTCAAACAAATCTTCTTTTGCTTCTTCTACTCCTGCAACATCTTTGAAAGTAATTTTCTTTTTGTTTCCATGGTCATAGAGTGAGGCCTTACTTTTCCCAAAAGAAAAAGCAGAATTTGCAGATCCTTGAGCCTGCCGGAACATAAAAACTAAAAGAAATACGATGAATACGAGAGGAAGGAATGAAATTAACATGTTTCCCCAGAATCCATCATTACTTCCGTCTTTTACATCCACCTGAACTTTGGTTGGATCAATGCCAAGATCCATAAGCGTTGCTTGATCTTCTTTTACTACTTCCAAAATTTTCCCTTCTTTGAGTGTCATTTGAAGAATATTTCCATCGACGTTTACTTTGGTCACTTCACCTTTTTGATACTGGAGAAGGGCCTCGGAAATAGAAACCTTCGAAGTGTTTTCATGGGTTGCATTGGTATAGAGAAAAAATGCAGATGCCAAAATAATCAGGACGAAAAATATTCCGAATCCTTGTTTTTGGGACATTTTATTCTTTGGGGGTTGAGCAGTAGTCACGTTTTTGATGTTAGAATCCAAAAAATCCTGAGGATTCTAGCATACAATAAAAATGATGGGAAGATTGTTATCTGAATATTTCCCACGACATTAAAAATGTTATTTTGATTTTCATAGACTTAACCAATATTTCCAGATATTTCTCCATCAGTAGCAGCATACGTTTTTATGAATTCCACGATTTTTTTGGCTTCTAAGCTTTTCAAAGGAAGTAAATGATCCTCCCAATCTTCTCCTTTTTTTGGAAGGTTCTGAATATATTCCATGATCGCTTGCTCTGAGGCATGAATAAAATCAAAATGATCCTTATTCATTTGTTGTCGTACCGTATTAATTCGGGCTCGTATTTCTGTCGGATCTCTTTCGTACTCTATCTTTCCTAAAGAATCTCTTGGAAATGCTTCGTTCCATTTTGCAAATTCCGGGGCCAGATTTGAAAATTCTAAGATTTGTTCACGAGTATATTTCGGATTGAGACTCGTTCTTTGTTGCATGAAATAGGTTTTAAACTCCCCATCTATTACGGTGTCATTCGGTTGATACGTCTCTGTAATTATTAAATCATCAGGAATTACGCCGGCATCAGTACGATGAGATGCTTCATGAAATAATACTCTGAGTGTTTTTGGATCGGGACTCGCTTCGCCCAAGTAGATTGTTTTTTCACTTACATCATAATAAGCAATGGTTCCTTTTTCTAAGTTTTTCCAATACTGTTGTTTTTCAAAAAAACTCATATGGTAAAAATCTTTAATTTTTACATTTTGTATGACTTCTTTTTGTTTGTTTATATATTCCTGAGCTTTTGCTCCCCACATAGTATCGGCAACTTTTCTATATCCTTCTGAGTCGAGGTAGTCAAAATATTCTTGTTTTACGGTGTTAATAAAATGATCAAAACGAAATTGATTTATATTATCAATACCTAACACTGTCTGAAGTTCTTTCAATCTATTCTCATGAGAGTTACTCAATGGATAGTCGGGGTTAAAACTATCAAACTCATAATCATTAGGATCTATTTTATCTTTATATTCACCTAATTTCTTAATTTCATCTTTATAATGTTCTTGAATAGCTTCTTCAAATTTATCTTCACTTTTATTATAGCGTTTCAATAATACTTGAGCATAAGAGTCTAATTTGCCATTTTCATCGTATGAGTCATTTTTAAAATCCCGAACATATTCTTCCTCATTCGCAAATTTTACTATATACCAAGGCATATATTGAAATTTTTCTAAAAGCGAATCAATCTCTGGATTTCTATATCCAGTTAAATAAGAAAATTTATGATAATCTTTAAAATCTTGAATAGTGAAATCTTTTACTTCTTTGTGTTGAAAGTCATATTCAGGTATTGCAGGTATCTCAATCGGTATATACTTAAGATTATCTAAACTATCATCCCCTTCCAGATTTTTACTTTGATCAGAAGATTTCATAACTTCATGCCAGTCTAATGCTGTCTGAGTAGTTGCATCTGATGTTTCCAATAAATGTGCTTGATTTCGAATTTTCTGGATTTCACTTTTAGTCTCTTTTACAAAACTACTTTCTGGTTGCGATTGTGCTTTCAAGGCAAAAGAAGCTCCTACGAGTTGCAAAACGAGAAATGATCGACGAATGACTTTTCCGACTGCATCTTTATGAGAAGGTTTATGCATACAAGAAAGTTATAAACTGAGACCATTACCAGTTACAAAAAATACTATGCTTTATTATATCACAAATATTATGAAATGTAAATTTCTTCTCAGATTTTTAGAGACACAAATAACTTTTTCAACTCTTTCTCTACAAGGAGATCTATTCATCAAGAAAGTTAATAGAATCAGACCATTTAGATGGCAAAAAATCAGCAGCGTTGGAAAAATAGATTTTTTTGTCTTTTATACTATACCTACATTTCCCGAAACTAACTTCTTTCCCTCCTACCTCTGTTTCAATAATTTTCAATACTTCGTTTAGTTGTCCCCTTGATGGGATGAAGTTGTATCGACGAAGGGGAAATAATAAAAGTTCTTTTTGAAATAAACTATCCATCTGTTTGAATACTTTAATTTCCAAAGGAAAAGGAGTTACTTCTAGAAACTTTATAATTTCACTTTCTATATACAATTGATAGGCTCTCAAGTCTTCAATATATTGAAGGATATTCGTCTCTGCTGTAGGATGAATGCTTTGCAAAACAGGGATTACCTGATTGCGGATTTTATTCCGGGCGTAGATGTCGTCTTGGTTGGTGGGATCTTCTTTCCAAAGAATGGAATGTTTGACAGCGTAGGCTTGGATTTCATTTTTGAAAACAGAAAGTAAGGGACGAAACAAGTTCCCTTCCAAAACTTTTGGACTCAATAATCCATAAATCCCGGCTCCGCGACTTAAGCGGAAAAGAAAGGTTTCTAAGAGATCGTTAGCATGGTGTGCGGTCAAAAGAAATTTACTGCTTGTTTTTTCGCGGATCGATTCGAGAAAATCATATCTTTTCTTTCGAAATTGTTCTTCGCTTTGCTTCTCATTCCCCCCCCATTCCAAAACGGTTGAGTAATATTGAATATTTTTTTTCTCACAGTACTCTCGAATAAAAATCTCTTCTTCTTTATTCCCTGCTCGAATATTGTGGTTCACATGGGCAACCGCAATTCCACCATCTTGAAAATAATTAAGACAGAGTCCCAGAAGCACCATAGAATCTACTCCGCCAGAAACCGCAACCACAACTTTGGTTGAGGAAGAGATGTTGTTTTCTTGGCATGTTTTGGAAAAGAGGGTTTCGATAGAGTGCATGTAAAAATTTTGTATCAGGAAAAACATGAAGAGGAAATACGAGATCCTGAATCAAGTTCAGGATGACCATTTAAACCTTTCTTATATAGTAGAAACTCCCATACGCATCAAAATTTCTTTGCCGACAAATTCAGCATCTCTTCCCCACTTCAATCGAGAAATTTGAACAATAGTTTCAGCAAGTTTTTTGTTTCCTGGTTCGAAATCTTTGATGGTCTGCAAGCTAAAAGGAACAGAGCTCATACCGTTGACACTGACCTTTATACAGGCTTGAAATGATTCGAGTGCGATGAGGTCTGATTCAGAGAAAGTAGGAGCCATTTCTTTTGACATAGCTTCTGCATCAGTCGCACCAATTTTGAAATTCAACATACTTCCTACATTTCCGAAAACAGCATGACGGACTTTTTCGTCTCCTTTTTCTTTCATCAATTGATTGATATATTGATGAGCGATAATGAGACCAAGTTTATATTTTCGAGCTTCTGATAAGATACTCTCAAAGGCATCAGTTACGAAATTTTGGAACTCATCGACGTAGAGAAAGAAAGGAACACGGTCGTCTCCTGGTTGACTTGCTCGTCTCATAGCAGCAACTTGGATTTTGTTTACGAAAATCATACCGAGGAGGTTTGCGTTGATTTGACCGATGAGACCTTTGGCGAGTTTTACAAAAATAATTTTTTTACTATTCATGGCATCTGTGAAATCGAAAGATGATTTTGTTTGGCCCACAATGTTTCTCATAGTGGTGTTCGTAATAAATTGTCCGAATTTTGCTGCGAAGTATGGAATCATTTCTCCTTTTTCCCGTTCACCAGTTTTTGCCATTTGATCTTCCCAGAATGAACGAACCACGGGATTCGTTACCTTGGTAAGTTTGAATTTCTGAAAGGCATCATCGGTAAAGAGACGAACAATATCAGTAATGGCTCCTCCCTCTTCAATATCAGCCATGAGAGTCAAACAACCATTTCGAAAATAATCCTGGATTCTCGGTCCAAAAATTTCATTTCCAAAAAGCGAAATCATCATGTTCATAGCATCCAAAGCGATGAAATCCATTTCTTCTGGGGTTTTTGCTTCCAATAAATTGAGTCCGAGAGGTCGTTGAGAATCATTTGGATCAAAGAGGATCACATCCTGTGCTCGTTCTTTTGGCACCCATTCCAAGCATTCGTCAATCAAGTCTCCATGAGGATCCACTACACAGATGCCATTTCCGAGCGCCAAATCTTGCTTGATAAGACTTTTTTGTAATACGGATTTTCCCATACCTGTTTGTCCAATAATATACAAATGTCGAAATCGATCTTTTGGACTGAGTCGAACTTCACGAACTGAACCACGATAGTTATTGTATCCTAAAAGAATTCCATCGGTAGCAAGTACGGCAGGAGCAGGAGCTACCTTGAATTTTAACCAGTTAATGACAGGATTTGGATTGTAAAATGAACTTGGAAAATGAAAAATTCCTGCAATTTCTGAGGTTGAGAGATCAAGGCTGAACTTTCCAGCATCTGGAGATCGGGAAATATATTCATTTACGAGAGTCTTTTTTTGTCGATGTTCCGCAATGAGTCCGTTGAGATCGTACATATTGTACTGACGGAAGCTGGATGTAATATTGTTGAGGAGATTATGTGCTTGATGAATTGACGGAGCTGAGGCAATAACACGAAAAGAGACATCAAATAT
>CAZQCN010000013.1:0-18243 GCA_964592185.1 uncultured Candidatus Peribacteria bacterium | reverse complement strand
CGAGCAAATCATGACATTCTCGGTAGCCCAGTAATCTCTTCTGTTATGCCTAGCGACTTTCAGAGAGTGCAGAATATGTAGTAGAGTATTTGCGGTCTATACCTGAAGAGTTTTTTTCTGAACTCTTCCTCGTCGAAATCTCTTCCTCATAGAATTTTTGGAACATCGATGACAAGAGAACGGTCTATGATATCATCTTTCCAAAGCACATTATCGATAGATCATATACCAATTCTGGTAGAGTATGTGAGTGTTATCATCTCCTTATTTTCGTGGTGCTTTCGTTTTTTGAAGTCTCCACCAGTGACTGCTTCGCAGAGTATATCTGACATGTCGCCCTTAACTGTAGAGAGATTGTCATATGCATGGAAGTATCACTCAGTGAGCTGTAGTTGTAGATTATCTATATCTTTTGGTGAGCTGATTGTAGCTGATTGAAACTTAGTGCTGGGATCTACTAGCGCTTTTATTACCCTGAAACAAGTTGTTTTCGCTGAGCCCTTTTCTCCTCTCAAAACCAATATAGGCATATTTATGTTTGGCATGAAGAGTGATATGATGTAGCAAAGAAATAATATCCTATTCTCAGGACTGATGTTAAAGAAATCCCATATATCGAAATCGCCACCTCAAGCTACTGGTCTCATTTGCTCACCCATGGTGCGAGATCTCTTGAAATATATATTGTGCACATTGGTTACCTCGATATTGTCTTCCGTGATTTTCACTACTTCTCACGCTGAGTTATTCAGATCGTAGTAGAGAGTGTTTTCACTCTCCACATACGCTATTCTCTCGTGAGTAATTACTTTTTTCCCATGCTTTCAGGCCTGTGCTCACATGTTCATGGATAGATTCTTTGCCAATTCCTGATTTGTAAACCTGTTGAATTTCTTTTCATAGGCAACGAGTATGAAATCAATGAGCTCGCTTGATCATACTTCGTAGAGTTTTCTCTGGGGGCTCTCCAGGTCTACAACATAACACTCGTTATTTTGATCTATTACGAGCTCAATTTTATCTTGGAGCTCTTCGTACAGTATGCCCATTAGATTTTTCTTATCATCACTTGTTCTTGATGGATTCAGGTCTCTCAGTACCGCCTCGTCCTCTCTTCTCCTTTTTTCTATACTCATAATACTTCGTATGGTAGTCATTGCTTCATCACTCGGTAGAGGAGGTATCAATTTTTCTTGACTGAATTTCATGAGTCTCGGTATAGCCACATCTTCCCAGTCTCACTCGTTAGCGGCACGGAAGATATGACCAGAAACAGAGGCCAACGCATTGTTTCGACTTCATTCAGTGTGGGTCTCGGATAAGAATTTTTCCCAGTTGGTTTTCTTTACTGGAGCATTCGTTGTAATCGTGTGTGGTTGCCCTACACGATTCATATCGATAAGCCACTGCGGTGCTTCTGCTAATTCTTCTTCCCACGGTCAGCATCCAGGAAGCCATTGATATTCGTATGTGTTATCTCAATCGATATACTTGCTTCATGGAAGAACTAATATCTTCTCCTGTGCCATGAATTGTACATTTTTTGTTAGCTCGTGGTTGTTTCTCAGATCAACATCCTGAGGATATTTGTAGAAATAATGTCTTCATCCGCCTCAAGTTTGGCTGGTCCATGTAACAGGAAGCTCATGTTCTTGAAAAAATATTCATTGCTCCTCATTGCTGTCAGCGTCTCTCTTATCAATATCGACACAAACAACACCGTATCACTTACCAGTAATGAGGGCTATGTTGGCATTGGCTTTATTGAACCATTCGAAGAGTTCCGCCTCCGTAGGTTTTATAGTCTGATATTTTTCCCAACTGATTGCTGGTCTTTTGTTTGGCTTTCTCTTACCTTCTTTTTCAACCATATCAGTATTAATAGGTATTACTCCGAGATTATGTTCACGGGAGTAGTAAAGAGCTTTTTCGAGCATGCTCAAGTTATTGAAGCTTTCTTCCGAGAAGACTTCTGGCAGCTCGTCTGGTATATTATCCATGGTGATTTTGGTTAGGAGCTGGAGATGACTGTGACAGTTTATGTTGGAGACAGAGGTAGAGATTCATGACCATGTAGGCACGCTCTGTCGCTTGCTCTATGGTGAGTTCGACTCAGTGCTCTGATTTGTAGAGTGTCTGGAACTCGTTGATCTGTTCGTCGGATAGCTTCATAGGATGGAGGGTGGGTAAAAGCTGACCCACTTGATCAGAGTGGGTAGCGGGGAAATAAGGTGCCTGTCGTCACAGAGCACGATTAGTCTATCCGTTAGCAAAATTGTTTCTTTGCGTTTGACGGATAAATATTTTTTTTCACCTACCTTTCCTTATACAGAAGGGATGATTTTATCTTTTTACTCAACAGTACTCTCTCTTTGAGACTGTTTGTTTCAGTGTTAGCATGTTATTTTCTGTCGTAAAATACTGTTCCCAATCATCGATATCAAAATTTCTCTTGAGCACATCTTTCATTGCTCGGGTATGGACCGATAGGGCAGAAGCTTCTGGTTTATTTTTCTTAGTTTCATATTTTGTTGTCCTGAATAGCTCAGCGAACTCGTTGAGGCTGATACTCAATTTATCATTCTGTACGAAATACTCTAGTAGCCCAATCATTTGTGGTCACCATTTTTTCCTGCCTCATATATACTCTATATTCCCGGTAGTGTTATCTTTCATGTATAATTTTTTGGTTTTGTAGTCTTGAAATATGACAAATCTATCAAAGATTTCAAAACTAAAATCGCAAGCATCTTTAGCGATGGCTATGTCCCAGTTTCATACGCTTAGGAAAAACCCGTTACGATCTATAAATTGCTGAAGTAATATGTCACTCTTTAGTACAGCAGGGTCCCATTCAGATTTTGCCTTGTCTTTTAAATGAGTATGACCCAATAATACTTTAAAAAAAGATTTTCATGTAAATGCTCAGCAGAGTAGTTTTTCATCAGCTGGCTCATACTTCGCTCAGATGTATCTGTATTTACCTATGAATCAATTTTCTTTAAGATGATCAAGCAATAGGACCAGGATGTCATCACAGTTTCGAGTTTCACCATCGTAGAGTTTAAATATTTTCTCAGCCCATCGTAATTCACTGCCAGTTATTGGTGTCGTGTGTATAGTAAGGCAATTTGGCTTAGTAAATTGTGTAACGAAATCATAGTCAAAATATTGATTCGTTTTTATTCTCCCAACAAGTAAATCTAAATACATTTTCAGTGATTGATTTGGCTTTAATTCTGGGAGTGTAGGTGTATACATATAGATAAATTATAAACCGCCTCTCCCGATAATATTAAACGAAGAATTATATCTCTCAAAAACCTTGCCATCTTCTACAATATGGAATTGGTTCTTGAGCACTTGGACTACTGCTTGGTTTCTACTGCACCCATACTTGTGAGCATAGGCCTCAACGCCTCTATGTGTGCCCTTGTTGAGGTATATAGTTATCTTGGCATGGGTAGAGTCAGGATTAGTTATGATGGGGTTTCTAATTGAATACGAGCCCTCAGCCACCATGTCTGCTGGCAAGAGTTTTTTTCTCATGCCCTGTCTGGTAAAATTGAATCATCTCATGATCTTCGTCATGGTTTGATCCTGAACTACTTTTGCATTAGACCTCTCGAGGATTGCTAGGGTCCGAGTAGAGAGTCCAGACCTACGGCAGAATTCCATAAATCCAATATTGAATTTTTGTCTCAAATCCTTTATATGTGAGCCCTTTATGAGATAACTTTTGGTAGGTGAGGAATACATAGATAGGGAAGATAGCTGGTAAAGTATTATTCTCTTTAGATTAAGTCTATTTTATATACAAAACTAGTCAAAAGAGAATTGAGGGCGAATGGCCTTTTTCGGCATGTCGCCCCCATATCCAGTAAAGTACCATTACTATGTACTCTCTACTGGAATATTATTTCCCCATTTATTTGTATTACAGATATAATCCGCCGCCTTCTGTGCCTTCCGACACGCCATATAGAGCTGGCTCTTCTTGTCGGACCAGTACCTGAGGAACCCCTCTATGTAGCTGGCACTGTTCGGCAAGTCCGGAGTGAGTCATGCCTGTTGCATAAGGAGGCAAGCGGTGATGTCCGCTACGATTTCCTCAAAAGCATACTGTTCTTTTCTGCTCGTTTCCATCTCTTCTGATGTTTTGAATCGAGCCAGTCTGTCTCTGTGTCAAGAGGAATGTGCCAATTCATGGCAGAGTGTGAAGTAGAAGTCTTCCACTCTCTCAAAGTTCTCTCTTCGAGGTATCTGAATCGAGTCTTTGCTCGGTTGGTAATATGCCCGCACTCCTGCATAGGTTACTTCAATTTTCTCTCTATCACAGTAATCCTGAATTATCTTCAGAAGATGCTCATGGTCTACCGATGGCTTTGAACTTTCCAGCGTAGGAGCGTAGCTCTCGACTGGTAGAGTTGTTTGTTCGAGTCAGTAGACATTGTATGTTCGCAGAAAATAGCTGGGAACAAGATCTTTAGTTGTTGTCCTATGCCCCATTACCTGAAGGGCATTGTCAGAAACAATCACATTTCTTTGGTCGATGTCCTTTTCCTTTCCAGTTCTGATGAAAGACTTGTAGAAAATGATAGGAACGCTCTGCTCGCCTCTCTTTACGATCCCGCCGAGGTTCTTTACTTGGCGAAAGGTCAAGAACTGTGGTACTTGGAGCTTGTGTTGCTCAAGATGCATACTCGTTAGGAGGTAGTTAATGCCCTTGTACCTTGTATCTGTGACAGGGTTAAAGGTCCGAGAAACCCAAGTCTGTCTCCACGGAACAGTTTTTTGAGTAGCGATGTACTCATAGATGCGTTCAGAAAGCTCTGACGCTATTTTGTATGACGGTGTCATAAAAGAAAATAGTAAGCGATACTCTAACGGATATCTACAAACGAGGTATGTTTCTTCCTTTTTTCCAGTTCATCTTATCTTGGAGTGCCTTGTATCTTTGATTGGTCTGTTGGGTTTACGCTCACACTTTCACACGATCAGAAACGCAATTCCCCGAGCGACCTCTAACTCGCTACGCCGTCTACTCCTAGTCCAGCTAGTATGAGACATTGTGTGTGATATATTAATTAATGATTGTAGATATGTATGACCTTAATCTAAAAATTCAGCGTACTAATGTGACGCGTTATTATCTTGTCCTAGCCAGGACGATGTAGAGAGAGAATAGTGGGGAAGTGGGTTATATGGTTTTTGTTGTTTTCATTTTTTTTCTTAGTTCTTTCTCTTATGTATTTATGAATAAGAAATAATAATTTTTTGTTTTGTTTTTGTTTGTTGTGTTCTACTTTCTTTGTTTTTGTTTCTTTTCTTCTGTTACTTCTTTGACCCCCTAGTCCCTCCCCATGACTGTATTTCCTTCTTCCGTGAATAAAATGCGCGCTCAGGGGGATAATGTCCCGTGTGGGCTTTTCCTGTTGAGATTGTGGAGGAACGAATATAATTACCGTATATTCCATTCGATTTGTTATTTTATTAAATATTAGCCTAGTATTTAAGAATAGAGGTTTTTGGAATTGAGTTATGATTAGTAATATTTTCATCTATGATTCAATATTTTAACAATAAGGCTAAAAAAGTTTGAGATGATCTGAAGAAAAATATCAAAAAGTGATCTAGGATTAACATAGCTGCAGCCATATTTTCCATATATGGTTTCGATAGTCTCAAATCAGAGCTTGCAAATATCGAGAAACTGAAATTTATTTTTACTGACTCAGCGTTTATTGCAAAAGAGACAAGCAAAAAACAGCAGAAAATGTTTGAGATTCAAACAAACAATATCAAAAAGGCTATAAGTGGGTCAGAATTTGAAATCAACCTTAAGAACGAGCTTAAGTGACGAGCGATTGCTAAAGAGTGCAAGAAATGGATCGAATCAAAAGTGGAGTTTAAATCGAATATTTCTAATCGGTTTATTCAACCGCAGTTTATACTGGATAATTGAGACGAAAAATACACCTATCAGGGAATTGATGAGTTCAGCAGTGCCTGATTCTGATTTGAGAATGACAATGCCATCATTAGAAACGTTATTAAGTTCGACGACATTGAGGCAACCAAGTCTTTTCTTGATACTTTTGAGCAAGTATGGAATGACGAGGGATCTCTTCAGGATGTAACAAAAGAGGTAGAAGAATATATCTCAAATCTTTATCGCGAGAACTCCCCGGAGTTTATTTACTACCTCACACTCTATAATATATTTGACGAATTCTTAGAGGATATTACTGAAGATGAACTCGCGAATGAGAAGACAGGTTTTAAAGAGTCAGCTATTTGGGAGAAAATGTACGACTTCCAAAAGGACGCAGTACTCGGTATTATAAATAAGCTTGAACGATTTAATGGGTGTATACTCGCAGATAGTGTATGACTTGGTAAGACCTTCTCGGCATTGTGAGTTATAAAATACTACCAGGAGAGAAATAAAAGTGTCCTTGTTTTATGTCCAAAAAAACTTGGAGACAACTGGCTGACTTTTCTCAACAACTATGAAGATAATCCTCTTGTAAAGGACCGTTATAATTATGATGTACTCTACCATACTGATCTCTCACGGACACGCTGAGAATCAAATGGAGTAGATCTCTCACGAGTAAACTGGGGAAATTATGATCTAGTCGTCATAGATGAGTCCCATAATTTCAGGAACAATGACCCGCGTAAAGATAAAGTAACTCGTTATCAAAAGCTTCTGCAAGATGTTATGAGGGCTTGAGTGAAAACAAAGGTCCTGATGCTGTCAGCAACACCTGTGAATAATCGTTTTACGGATTTAAAAAATCAAATTGCACTTGCCTATGAAGGTCATACTAATTTGGTAGATGAAAAAATGGACGTGAAAAAATCAATAGACACAATACTCTCAAATGCACAAAGAATCTTCAACGAGTGGTCCAAATTAGATATTGACCAGAGAACGCCTGGCGAACTTCTAAAGAGACTCAATACGAACTTTGATTTCTTTAAGCTTCTTGACTCTATCACTATCGCTCGAAGCAGAAAACATATAGAGAAATATTACAATATGTGAAAGATTGGAAAATTCCCCAACAGACTTACTCCCAAGACGATACGATCCGGCATTACTGATATGGAGTGATTTATGGAAATCAAAGAGCTTTACTCTGAGTTATCAAGACTCAATATGTCAGTGTATTCTCCATTTGAATATTTGTTGCCATCGAAAAGATCCTTTTATGACAAGCTATACGATACCAGCGTTACAGAGAATAGCAGGCTCAAACAATCAACCCGGGAGAAAAGCCTTCAGAATCTTATGAAGATAATGCTTCTCAAACGGCTCGAAAGCTCTATTGATTCTTTTAGACTTACTCTCAAGAAATTTATTAGTAATGTGGATGGCATCATAAAGAGTATCGATTCTTTTGAGAATGATGGAGTTCAGCAGCAGACCGAGTTTATGCAGGTTGATGATATGGATATTGATGAAGAAAATGAAGATTGGCTTAATGAAGATTTTAGTATCGGTGACAAGGTCAAAATTAACCTTGCTGACATGAATACCCTCGGCTGGAAACAAGACCTCCAGAAGGACCTTGCAATAGCAAAAGCAATACTTGTTGAAATGGAACGAGTTACTCCAGAGCACGATAGTAAACTGAACGACTTAAAGGACTTGATTGCAGATAAGCTCGAAAACCCTGTGAATCCTGGGAATAAGAAACTCCTTATATTCACTGCCTTTGCAGACACTGCCAACTATCTCTATAAAAATATTTCAGAGCACGCAAGTAGTCTCGGACTTTCTTCAGCCAAGCTTATTTGAAGCGGAGCAAATGAGTGCACTCTTAATATAGAAAAACAGTTTAACAATCTCCTAGTACACTTTTCGCCACTATCAAAATGAAGGAGCCAGGCGAAAGCTCACGAAAAAGAGATTGATATATTGATTGCCACGGACTGTATATCAGAGTGACAAAATTTGCAGGACTGTGATTTACTAATTAATTATGATATCCACTGGAACCCTGTACGTATTATACAGAGATTTGGGCGAATAGACCGTATTGGTTCAAAGAATGTTGATATACAACTGGTAAACTTCTGGCCACAAATTTCACTCGATGATTATATCAATCTCAAATGAAGAGTAGAAAATCGTATGTACATTGTAGATGCGACCGCAACGGGTGAAGATAATGTCCTCACCAACGAATCAAGCGATCTCCTCTTCCGAAAGAAACAACTGGAAAGACTCCAGGAGGAAGTGGTTGATATAGAAGATATGGATAGCGGCATATCCATTATGGACCTCGGGCTCAATGATTTCAGGATGGACCTTATTAACTACATTAATGAGAAAGGAACATTTGAATGAATACCAAACGGTATGCATACGGTATGTCAGAAAGACCCTTCAAAAGGAATTGAGGAGGGGGTGATATTTATTCTCAAAAATATCAATAAAGAAGTGAATATTGAAAATACTAATCAACTACACCCTTTTTATATTGTCTATATCAATCGAGACGGGGAAGTGCTCTCTAACCACTTGAATGTGAAGTCCACTCTCGATATACTCAAAGCTGTATCAAAATGACACAGTGAGCCAATTAAGGAGGCGTATGAACGTTTTAACGATGAGACAAACGATGGGAAAAATATGGATGCATACTCTGAATTACTGAGCCAATCAATACAATCCATCATCCACGTAAAAGATGAAAGCGATATAGATAGTCTCTTCAGTACAGGTGGTACAACGGCACTGCTGAATACCATCAAAGGGCTAAAAGATTTTGAACTCATCACCTTTGTTATTATAAAATAATGGACCTGAATCTCCCTCGAAATTGCCTAGTAAATAAGTTTATTCCAAAGAGTAAGTTTTTTAGTAAAACGGCTGTATCAACAAAAATAAGGGATGATTTCACGGGTAACATCCAAAAGATCACGTGGAAGTATAAACTCTCACCAGAGACACTTTCAATACCAGCTTGAGGAGATACTGAGGAAATACAAATATTTGAGATAGAGCTCAAAGAAAAAGTGATTCCTCAGAACGTGCTCAGAGTTATTGATAAGCTGATACCATACCCTATTCTCTATGTCCTCATATATGACGGACACGTTACTTATGGCATCTCTCTCAAGAATGATCCCAATAGGTCCTACTACTTTTCTGAATGGGATGAAATCATAGAATTTAATTTCCATAATATCAATCTAGAAAAGATCTACCAGGGTATCATCAAAAAGTTTATAAAATATACCGATACCAGTCTATCAAACTTTCAAGAGATAGTTGCCACAGAGAAGAAAATCAATACACTCTCGGACGAGATACAGATGCTGAAAAACAAGATTCAAGGAGAAAAACAATTCAAAAAAAAATTGTCACTCAATACTCTTTTAAGAGAGAAACAATCAGAGCAAGAAAAGCTCAAAAATACAAATATCCTTTAATCTATTATCTCTATGAAAAAACTCGATATGCTCACTCCTGATATGGTAGCTAAAAATCTTGAAGCAATAGCAGAACTTTTCCCACAGGTCATTACTGAGAAAGAAGATGGAAATGGAAATATGGTCAAATCGATAGACTATGATCTCTTTAGGCAGATGTTATCAAGTGAACTCGTAGAGTGAAGTGAAGAGCGCTATCGTCTCGATTGGCCAGGCAAGAGAGCGAGCATACTCAAAGCAAATACTCCTATCTCAAGGACTCTCCGTCCAGTAGTAGAGGATAGTGTAAACTGGGATACAACAGGAAATCTCTATATAGAGTGAGATAACTTCGAAGTCTTGAAGGTCCTCCAGGAATCCTATCTCGGACAGGTAAAGATGATATATATCGATCCACCATATAATACCGGTAAGGATTTTGTTTACACAGATAATTTTAAAATCAGTAAAGAAAATTATGAAGAAGGTCTCGATATCGTAGATGAGGAATGAGGGAGGCTTGTAAGAAACACTGATACAAATGGCCGTTTTCATAGTGACTGGCTCTCTATGATGTATGAGCGACTCTTAGTGGCTAGAGATTTACTCCGAGATGATGGAGTAATATTTATGAGTATCGATGATAATGAGGTTCATAATTTAAAGAAAATTGCAGATGAGATTTTTGGAGAGGAAAATTTTATAGGTATTTTTAGTGTTGAAAATAATCCAAAAGGAAGGAAAAATTGAAAGTTTATATCTGTAACAAATGAATTTTGCATTGTTTATGCAAAAGTAAGTGAATTAGCTACTTTTGAAAAAATTATCCCAAAACATGCTTCAGATATGGCAGAGGATGAGAACGGTGATTTTGTTAGACGAAGTTGAAAACGAGTTCTTATGGGAGAAAACTTTCTTAATAATGTTGTTTCAAATTTTAATTCAGCAAAACACTACACAGCATACATAAAGGATTCAGATTTGATATTAAAGCAAGAGAAAGAGATTAATGAGTTTGATAAAGGGCTTATTGATAATGGTTATATTCGGTATATAACTTTTCGCGAAAATACATTTGTGGAGAATACTTACACAAAAGTAAAGTTTCAAGATCTCTTTAAAGAAGGATCACTTGATATTAGGGATAATAAAATATATGAGAAACATTTTAGCGATATGATGCAGATCAAAAGCATGCTCACTAATAATGAATATGAAGCAATCGTGGATAATAAGAAAGTAACTTATAAAATTGATCTAAAAACAACATCTGCAAAACAACAATTAACTGAGTTATTTAATGGTGAATATTTTAGTTTTCCTAAAAACATTAGTTTCCTCAGTCATTTAATCTCATTAATTAATAATGATTCAGCTATTATTCTCGACTTTTTCTCTGGTTCTTCGTCTACTGCCCACGCAGTGATGCAGCTCAACGCAGAAGATGGATGAAATAGAAAATTTATAATGGTACAGATACAAGAGGAAATAGAAAAAGAGAGTGAAGTATATAAGGCTGGCTACAAGAATATCTGCGAGATAGGCAAAGAGCGTATTCGTCGAGCAGGAAAAAAGATAATAGACGAGAATAAGGACAAGGAGTGAATTGAGAAACTTGATATCGGGTTCCGAGTCTACAAACTGGATGATTCAAATATGAAGGATGTATATTATCATCCGACCGAGGTGACTCAAACTGGTCTCTTCGAGCTCACTAGTAATATAAAGGATGATAGAACCCCAGAGGATTTACTCGCTCAGGTTATGCTGGACCTCGGTCTCACGCTCGACCTCCCCATAGAAACTCGCACAGTTGCTGGCAGTACAGTATATTTTGTTGCTGGTAATTCTCTTGTTGCTTGTTTTGATAAAAAAATAGATTTTGCTATCGTAGATAAATTGGCCCCTCTCAGTCCATTGAAAGTGGTCTTTAGAGATAATAGTTTCCGCAGTGATGCTGATAGGATTAATTTTGAAACTCGGTTTAAAAAGCTCAGTCCTGATACCGTTCTACAGGTATTATAATTTTTAACAGAGCCAGAGTATGAAACTCAAATTCAAACAACAGCAATATCAAACCGACGCGACAAGTGCAGTGGTGAATTGTTTTTTAGGACAGACAAAATGATTCAGGAAGGATATCTCTGACAGAAGAGTGATAGATGATAATATTTTAGGAAAAAGAGTTGAAGTCGAAGAGATGTTTTCCAATAAACAGCTTGAGATTTCACCTGAGGCATTTCTATCAAATATACAAAATGTCCAAAAGGATCAGTGACTTTCTGTTTCAAAGAAGCTTGAATGAGGCAATCATCTCACTATCGAGATGGAAACGGGTACGGGGAAGACTTATGTATATACAAAGACAATATTTGAACTAAATAAGCAATATGGATGGAGCAAGTTTATCATCATGGTTCCTTCTATTGCGATACGAGAAGGAGTAAATAAATCTCTGGAGATTACAGCAGAACATTTTCAGGAACTGTATGGGAAAAAGATTCGTTTTTTTATCTACAATACTGGGAACAAATCCAATCTTGTGAATATAAAGAACTTTGCATCGAGTTCCAATATAGAAGTGATAGTGATGAACTACCAAGCTTTTGCTACAAAAAGCAAAGAGTCGAGAAAGATATATCATACGCTCGATAGTCTAAACTCTCAAAAACCTATCGACATCATCAAGGGAACGCACCCAATATTGATTATCGATGAACCACAGAGGTTCTGAGAAAATGCTGAGAACACCCTTCACGAATTCCATCCACTTTTTACGCTCAGGTATTCAGCAACACACAAACAAGAGTTTAATAAGATTTATCGTCTCGATGCGATTGACGCATTCAATCAAAAGCTCGTAAAGAAAATCAGTGTAAAAGGTATCGAAGTGGTAGGAAATGTGGGAACCAATAGTTTTCTCTTTCTCGATCGTATTAATATCAGTGCACACTCTTTTCCAACTGCACATATCCAATTTGAGGTGGGACAAAAAAATGGTATACAGAAGGTTTTGAGAAAGGTGCAAGAAGGCGACAATCTCTATGAAATTTCTGGGGAACTTCCTGAATATAAAGGGTATGTTGTAAGAGAGATAAATGGTATCACAAACACCATTTCATTTACCAACGGTATTATGCTTTTGGCGTGACAAGCAATGGGGAATGTAGATGAAAAATATATTCGAAGAGTGCAGATTCGAGAGACTATCAAATCACATATAGAAAAAGAGAGATTTATGTTTCATAAGTGAATCAAGGTGCTCTCCCTTTTCTTTATCGATGAAGTGGCAAAATACAGAAACTACGATGAAGCAGGAAATCCTATTCCTGGAGAATACGAACAAATGTTCGAAGAGGAATATGACCATCTTATCAAGGAACAATCATTATTTGAAGGTGAATACAGAAAATATCTAGAGAAATTTCAGACATCTAGTATCCATAATGGATATTTCTCGATTGATAAAAAAGGAAATTTTATTGACTCTACCGAAAAAAAATGAGAAGGAGGAAGTGATGATGTCAGTGCCTATGATCTAATAATGAAGGATAAAGAAAGGCTCCTGGATTTCTCTGAGCCCACTCGATTTATCTTTTCCCACTCAGCCCTCAGAGAATGATGGGACAATCCAAATGTATTTCAGATATGTACTCTTAAAATGTCTCAGTCCACTATCAGCAAGCGACAAGAAATAGGAAGATGACTCCGAATTTGTGTCAATTCCGATGGGGACAGAATGGACCAGCATACTTTAGAATGAGATTTTTTTGATTATAACACTCTCACCGTCATACCAAGTGAGTCATATGAGACTTTTGCAAATGAACTCCAGAAAGAAATTCTCGACTCGCTTTCCACAAGGCCAAGAAAGCTCACTGTCGATGTCTTCAAAGGTAAGGTCCTGAAGAATGAGAGAGGAGAGAAATTTATTTTCGATGAAGCCAGTTCTATGAATCTTATCTTCGATTTGAAGATGAAAGGATATATTGATAGTGATTATAAAGTCACTGATAAGGCAATTTCTGATATAGAAACTGGAGATTTTTCAGTGCCTATTGAGTTCCAGCCATTCCAATTGGAAATAGTTCAGGTCATAAGAGATATACATACAACTGATAATTTCAAACCTGTAGAGAATGACAGAGTAAATAATATAGAGTTGCCTGTTCTGCTCCCTAATAACAATTTCCAAAAAAAAGAGTTCCAAGATCTCTGGAATAAAATAAATACTATCACGAGTTATGAGGTTAATTTTGATAGTGAGGAGCTGATTGCAAAAAGTGTTGAGACAATTAACTCTAAGCTCGAGGTCAATAAAGTCACAATAAGTGTCACCACTTGATTCCAACAAGATACCCTTGATGAGGATACTCTTAGAGCACATACAAGCATTACAAAACTTGAAAAACAAACCAAGCTCACCTCAAATATTCTCGGGAGTATTCGGTATGACCTCATCTGAGAGATTGCAAAGGATACAAATCTTTGCAGGAGTACAATCGTTTCGATTCTAAAAAATATTCATCCACTCAAATTTTCTCTGTTTCAAGAAAACCCTGAAGATTTTATAAAAAAAATATCCAAGCTGATTGAGGAACAAAAAGCCACAACACTTATAAACAATATTGTTTATTCAAAGACAGACCAAAAATACTCTTCAGATATATTTACTATTAATAACTTCAGAGGATCTCTCCAGGAGAATTTACTCCGAGTCAATAAACATATTTATGACTATGTAAAAACAGACTCTCTAGTTGAGAGAAACTTTGCAACTGAACTAGAGACAGGAGAAATCCTTGTATATGCTAAACTGCCAGGTTGATTCAAAATTTCAACCCCTATCGGTAACTACAATCCTGACTGGGCTATTGTTTTTGACAAAGCTGACGTGAAGTATATCTACTTCATTGCTGAGACAAAGTGAAGCCTGAGTACGCTTGATTTGAAGTGAACTGAAGACTTGAAGATTAAATATGCACGAAAGCATTTTGAATCACTCTGACATACGAACGTGAAGTACGATATGATTACTAGTTACGATGATCTTATTCAGAAAGTTCTAAAATAACTAGACAACTCATATGACTATAAATTCTACAGATTCGGTTCCCTCTTTTGCTCTCGATACAAAAGACTCTGAGTGATACTACCACACCTATCTCGTGAATTCTTCAGAGACCAGATTCACCTCCATAACCTTGGAATCAGGTTGATTTATATCGGATGATGACGGAGTTATCCAGACGAAAACTGTGAAGTTTGTACTCGACAATGTGCTACCGAATTCTTGCATGAGTGTTGATAGGATTGATTATCTAGAGAGGGATATGAACATCTGGTATCATATCGAGTGTATCGATGAGCACGGAGTAGTGAGTCATTATGAGATTAGTATTCCAAAATGGTTGCCAGAAGAAGGCCTTGAAGAAATTCCATTTCTCAAAAAACAAGGATGGATACTTGATCTGAATGTGAAAAATACTCCTGCTCCTCAAAAGAAAATCGTTTACATCGATATGGATAATGTCCTCGTTGATTTCAAGAGTGGTATTGCGAGGCTTCCGCAGGAAACTGTTGAAAAATACGGGGATGATATGGATGATGTTCCCGGGATTTTCTCTATGATGGACCCGATGCCTGGAGCGATAGATGCATTTCAGCGTATCGCAGAGAAATATGATACCTATATCCTCTCAACAGCTCCATGGGAAAATCCACTGGCCCTCTCTGATAAGGTTATTTGGGTCAAGCGATACCTCGGTGATGTAGCCAAGAAGCGACTCATTATCTCCCACCATAAGAATCTCAATCGGGGTGACTATCTCATAGACGATAGGACACGACATGGTGCAAGCGAATTTATCGGTGAACATATCCATTTCGGTACAGAGAAATTTCCTGATTGGGAGAGTGTTTTGCAGTATTTGGAAGTCTAGTATACTATCTTATATATTCTCAATATGAATAATACCTATCTCCTCATTTCACCATCTGATTTCTTCACATTGAAGAGAAAGCAATATTCCGACAGATATGCCTTTATGGAAGCTGTTTTGAGATACTTGGAGGATCATGATATACCTCATATGCATTGCTTTGATTCGGTTCGTATGTATGCAATAGACTACTTTCACGCCATGGAGATTTGTGACCATTTCCATATTTCGGAGGTCAAGTTTTACATTGATGGTAAACTTTCAAAACTGTTTGAATCGAAAAAGAGAATTGATCGTTTCAGCTATAACACTAAACGAGGATCAAGTTTTGATCTCATAGCAGGAAAAAAATTACTCAAAAGCGTACAGACTTCTATTCCTACATATAAGCCATTTATAGGGAGTTTCATAGATTTTAAGCCTAGGTTAGGTCTTTTTGGGGATCTGGAGTGTGGTGTGCAGGGAAGTTTTATCAAATAGCTATCTCAACTATGTCTGACGATGAAGAAATTGTCCTAGAAAATGCCGAAGAATACGATGAAGAAGTCTTAGAAATAGCAGCAGACTATGACCTCGAACCAGACGAAGCAGAGGAGGTCCAATCTATTGCCGAAGAACTCGGTGTTGATGTAGACGATGCAGTAATGATTCAAGAGGCATTGTAATAACTAGAGATCTTTAAAAATAATAAATCCAGCAAAACCTCTCCCACAATGGGTTTCCACACTATTAAAAAAAATAATTATAAACATCATTGGACTTCTAAAAAATGTATTATACGCTTATTGGCAGAGTATTTATATTTTTTAATTTTTTCTTATGGAAAACGATTTATGATCACTGATTCAGTTTGTCGAGTCTGATGGAGGCAATAAGCTCTCTCAGTATATTAGCCAAGAAAAGGCAAAAGCCTACGAAGATAAGTCGCTGAGAGGTACGCTGGATTCTATTTTCTGGAGATATGCTCGGTCTTGTATGGGTTGTGTTATGGATACAAAAATAACCTTCACTACATATCTGCGTCATTTTTATTGGGAGAACAGGGAAAATAAGGATTTTATCAGTGACGAGGTTCGACAAGAACTTGATGAAGTTTTATGACCGAGGCCTTATCATATAAACCGGGGTCTTCAAGGATGATTTTCTCAATGGGATTATCTCGATACATCAGAGGATTCTAAAGATTAGAAGACTGGAATAGACTAATTGCCCTCTATATTTGCACAATCGTATAAATGCGTAATATCAATGTACAATTATTTCTAGTCCTTCTTATGAAAAAAATTTTGATTCTTGCAAGTATATTATTTTCAATGAGCTGTTTATATGCAAATACGGCGACAAGGTGTGAAACAGTTCCTAAAACTGAGGGTTATTGATGGGACGTGAAAGTAGTTCCTGGAACAGTTACAAATTGTTATACTTATGAAGTTACTCCTGAGGTTAAAGAATATAGCCAAAACAGATGCAATAGAGAATTCCCTTGAACAGAATATAGATCAGGAGGTGACGGGTGTTATTGTGCGATCTGAGAATATGACCATACATCTAGAAAGTGTATCGATAAAAATGTAATGTGTAATGAAAAGTACCCTTGAACAAAATATCAGGCAGATTGAGATAAGTGTGTTTGCTCAAATTGAGGACAATATGATTCAAATAGGAAATCTTGTGAAGATTCTGAGTATGTAGAGCCTGAATATGTAGAGCCTGAAAGGGTAACGTGTACATATTGGAAAACCAAATTTTCAATCGGTGAAGAATCTTTAGAAAATTTGATTTGCCAATATGACTGAACTTGGAGATGCGCAACATGATACATTTGGGGAAATAATGCTTGTTCATTACCAGAAACATTTTCATGAAGTGATGACTGAATATCTTATAGTGTTATCAAAACACCATTTGATGCAGCTACGTATCTATCTTGATTGTGAATTATCACAGAAAGAAATACCCCTTCTGAGTATATGGTCCAATCTTTGGTGTTAAGACAAGAGCTTATCTGAATTGCACTCAAATTAAAAAAAATTACTTTGTCAGAAAATTACACATGCCAAAACATTTTTTCTGATATTTCACAATCAAAGCCCAATGAATGGGTATGTAGAGCTGCCGAGACGGCTTTAATAAATGGTATTATTACTAAGAATAAATTTTTTAATCCTCGGTCAAATGTAACTATTTCTGAAGCATTGGCCATGGTATTCAGTGCCCTCGAATTACCCGAGAAACCATATGATTGAAAGACCAATTATTTTTATCCCAATATTGAACAATGGCAGAAATCAGTTCTTATATCTTCTAGAAATTACTGAATGATAGATTCTACAAACATTGATCCAAATTTACCAGTCAATAGATGAGCTGTATTCTTGATGATTACAAAAGCATTCGGGAAATAAATACAACCCAACGATGGGCGGTCTTAGACTATTTGCTTGCCAGCATCATAAAATTCACCAGCGCCTGTGCCTCAACAAGTGCATCCTTATCTGAGATTTCTGGTAAGCCCTGTGAAGCACGAAGCGCTTGGTAGTTTTTGAGGTCTTCTTGATCCATAATATTATTTTTAATTATGAATATATTATACAATTATTTTTGGACATTCACCTCCACTGGACACATAGGACGGATTGGACGGTATAAGTAGGAAGGAAGGGGAGTAGGATTGTTTCTGTAAAGGGTTCGGATACACATCACAGTTGTGCACCATTTTTACATATTAGACAAGAATACACCAGGAGGTGTATTTTTATTTTGCCTTCATAGGGAGGTTCGTATCATAGAACCATGTGATATATCCAACTCCGAAACTACGCCGAATGGTACTACACCAAATATTTCCCTTCTTGTCGGACTCTGAGGGAGA
>CAZQCN010000012.1:15716-18801 GCA_964592185.1 uncultured Candidatus Peribacteria bacterium | reverse complement strand
TCAAAACAAAAACACCATACTTTCATATGATGTTTTCATGGCTCCCCGGGTTGGACTCGAACCAACGTGCCGATACGTGTGTACACTATCGGCATAACAGCCACCTACTCTCAAAACAAAAACACCATACTTTCATATGATGTTTTCATGGCTCCCCGGGTTGGACTCGAACCAACGTGCCGATACGTGTGTACACTATCGGCATAACAGCCACCTACTCTCAAAACAAAAACACCATACTTTCATATGATGTTTTCATGGCTCCCCGGGTTGGACTCGAACCAACGTGCCGATACGTGTGTACACTATCGGCATAACAGCCACCTACTCTCAAAACAAAAACACCATACTTTCATATGATGTTTTCATGGCTCCCCGGGTTGGATTCGAACCAACGACCAAGTGGTTAACAGCCACCTACTCTACCGCTGAGCTACCGAGGATCAGCCTTTACTTTATCAGGAAAATGAAAATTAAATTATTTTGAGAATCTTTTTGATTCTCTGACCAGCTTTCAAACTTTTTAAGTATCTTTCTCTCTTTTGTGCCCCAAGTTTATCTACAAATTCTTCTTTATATATAAGGTTCCAAGGACCTTTATTCTTGGTCCAATCCTTGCTAAGAGGATTATTATGGCTTTTTACTCTCTTTTCAAGGTCACTAGTGAAACCAATATATAACTTATCTTTAACGTTTTCAACAATATAAACAAAATACATATTGGGGATTCGAACCAACGTGCCGATAAGCTACCGCGATCGGCATAACAGCCACCTACTCTACCACTGAGCTACCGAGGAATATTCAAAGCGGTGGCATTGTAATGAGTTTTATATCAAAATTCAAGTTTTTTGATCTATTGCAACTCAAATATCTTATAAGCCATCTTCGCCATCTCTCCTCGAGTAACGAAATCATTTGGAGCAAACATGTTTGAAGTTTTTCCCTGAACTATTCCACGTTCATTTGCAAATACTACAAATGGGGAAAACCAATCATTTCCCAAGACATCTTCAAAAACTGTATTTATCTCAGTATTATGAATAGTTTGTCCAGAAACAAGAAGGAGAATTTTCAAAGCTTCAGCTCGTGTTACTGACATATTAGGAAGAAACTTCCCATCAGGAAATCCCTGAATAATAGCATTGGCTTTTGCAGTAGCGACATAGGGACTATACCAATCATCATGTGAAACATCAGAAAAATGAGAAGATGTTGTCGTAAGTTCAGTATTGAAGAGCAAGAAAGCAATTTTCAAGATCTCAGCGCGAGTCAAAAAACTCTCTGGCTCAAACTGTGTTATGGTCCTCCCCTGTACTACCTTCTTTTCCCAAAGACTTTGGACATATTGCTTTGCAAAATGATTCTTGAGGTCGGTGAAAGGAAAACGAGACTCTGCGATGATTTCTTGTTTTTTTTGTATCTCTCCAAGAGTCACTCCATTTACCATGTTATTCTTATTGGTAGAAATTCTTTTCCCACCTCCTCCTGAACCGCCACTATTCACTACTGGCGTACAAGAATCTCCCCCGTCAGTAATAGTCCAGTTGTAAGTAGTAATAATCGAAGTTCTCTCAGTATCTGCCGAACAATACATACTATTCCCTCCATCAAAAACGAGATTCAATTGCAATGGCAAAAGAGCCCAAGCTACCAATAAAAGATCATAATTCACTGAAGAAAGGGTAACTCCCGTAAACATATTTGAAATGTTCGCTACGTTCGAAATGTTCCAAGAATTTAATGGTTGGTCAAAAGCACTCGCTCCTTCAAACAAAGAAGACATATTGGTAACATTCGATACATTCCACACTGCCAAAGCCTGATTAAAAGAAGTTGCACCATAAAACATTCCACTTATATTGGTTACTTGAGCTGTGTCCCAAGTATTTAAAAGCTGATCAAAAGAAGTTGCTGCTCGGAACATATTTTCCATATTTACAACATTCGATACATCCCATGCACTTATGTCTTGGTTAAAAGAAGTAGCATTCATAAACATATACCCCATATCGGTTACACTCGATGTATTCCAGGCGCTCAAAGGTTGATTGAAAGCAGTTGCTCCATAAAACATATAGGTCATATCAGTGGCACTTCCTGTACTCCAAGCATTGAGAGATTGATTAAATAGACTCGCATTATTAAAAGCTCCATAGATACTCGTAACATTTGAAACATCCCATACTCCTATTGGTTGGTTGAACACAGACGCCCCAGAAAATATACCAGCAATATCGAGAGCACTTGAGGTATTCCAGGTACTTATGTCTTGATCAAAATCAGCAGCATATTCAAACATATAACCAAAATTTGTCACATTCGATGTATTCCATCCGCCCAAAGGTTGATTAAAATTAGAAGCGTAAGCGAACATAGCATACATATTGGTAACACTTGAGGTATTCCAGGTATTGAGAGGCTGATTGAAAGCAATCGCTCCTTGAAAAGTATACGACATATTCGTAACGAGGGAGGTATCCCAAGCGCTTATATCTTGATTAAAAGAAGAACCCTGAAACATGGAAGTTATATTTGTAACACTCGAAACATCCCAAAGAGCAAGAGATTGATTAAAAGCTGAATTTCGAAACATCCCTGACATATTCGTAACATTTGAAACATCCCAAGCACCTAAAGCTTGGTTAAATCCTGAAGCCCCATAAAACGTTTCCACCATGTTTGTCACAGCAGATGTGTTCCAAGTACCTATTGGTTGATTAAAAGATCGGGCCCGACTAAAAACACTCTCCATACTCGTCACAGCAGATGTATTCCAAGCTCCTATCGGCTGGTTAAAACTAGAATTCGAATAAAACAGACCAGTCATATTCGTAACACTCGATGTATCCCAGGTGGTAATGTCCCCATTAAAACTTGTACTTTGGAAAACTCCTATCATAGTTTCAATATTACTTACATTCCATCCTGACAAATCTTCAGTCGTCACAGCAGAATTCCTCAACATATAGGTCATATCAGTAGCCACAGAAAGATCTGGTGCATCTATAGCGTTGATAGCCATATTATCACAACCAAAAAAAGCATTATTCTTTTTTATTTGTATAAAAAAGTCATAAGTTCG
>CAZQCN010000012.1:0-15706 GCA_964592185.1 uncultured Candidatus Peribacteria bacterium | reverse complement strand
ATAGAACTCCAAACCTGATTTCCCCACTGCTCTATCGAAAGAAGCTTCGAACGATCCCCTCCAAAATTAAAATAAATTCGAGGAAAAGTCCCAGTAATTTGGACAGTATATGTCCCAATCAATCCATAAGTATGAGTAGCATCCCCAGTCAACCCCGTATCAGAAGTCCCATCTCCCCAATCAACATCATAGTTATATCCCCCTCCGAGAGTCGGAATAGTAATTTGGTTCGTCAGTGACGTTCCAGAATTATCCGTCTTCCAAGTAGTAATAAATTCTCCTACAGCAAAACTCGTTTTCGGAAAAAAGAAGAAAACTGAAAATAGAAACAATATAAGAAAAAATGCTTGTTTGGAAACAAAAGAAAAATATTTCATAAGAGGGGGGGAAAAATCCTCTCCATAGTATCAAATATTTCTCAGATTACCAGTGTTTAATATCTCTTTAATATTATAACATTTTTGACATTTTCTTTTCTGCTTCTTCATACTGTTCTGGTGTATTGAAACCAAACCATTCATCAGCATCTTCAAGTTTGTAAGCTCCGACTTTCTGTCCTTCTCGAATAGCGATTTCTAATAGTTGAGTAATATAATATTCTCCTGTGACTGGACTCGGAGTTATTTCTTGAATCGCCTTTTGCAACCAATCATACTCAAAAAGAAACATTCCTGTGTTAATTTCTTGAATAATCTTCTCTTCTTCGGTGGCATCTTTTTCTTCAACAATGGCTATGACATGATCCCCATCTTTCTTAATTCTTCCCAATCCCTTTGGATTATCTTTATGTACCGTCATTACAGTAAGAATATTCTTATGCATGAGATGAAAATCAGAAAATTTCTTCAAAGTCTCTGCTTCCAAAAATGCAGAATCATCAGCATTCAAAACCAATATATGCTGCCCTGAAAGATGAGTCAAAACATCGAGAGCCGACTTCAAAGCTGCTCCCGTACCATATTCTTCTCCTTGAGTAACATGAGAGAGATTATTTTCAAACACTACCAAAATCTCATCTTTTTTGTGTTTCAACACAACAGTTGTAGGAATATCAAGAGATTCCAAACGCTCTAAAATATATTTCATAGCTGGTTTCCCAGCGAGAGGAAGAATAGCTTTCGGTTCTTCGTGCATACGGGAACTCCTTCCTGCAGCGAGGATTATAGCGTGAAACATAATAAATAGTTAACAGATAACAGATAAAAACGTTGTAAAGAAAAATTGTTCACTCCCCCCTTCTCCCTAAAATAATTTTTGAATATCTCCAATCGTCACCACGACCATCAATAATAAAAGTAAGGCGAAACCAATAGCATGAACCACCATTTCAAACTTTGGTGAAATCGGTCGACGTATAATTCCCTCAATAATCAAAAACAAAGCTCTCCCCCCATCCAATGCTGGGAAAGGAAGCATGTTCAAAACTCCAAGACTGATAGACAAAATAGCCATGAATTGCAAAAGAGGAATCACTCCTTGCTTCGCAACCTCCCCAGTAATTTTCACCAGCCCAACTGGCCCGGCTACTCCCTCAATAGATTGTTTCAAAATCATATCTCCCAAAGCTTTGAAAGTTGCCAAAGAAATCTCTCCGACTTGATAAATCCCTACCCCGACTGCCTTCCACACAGGAAGCTTGACCGTATCAAGTCTTTGCGAGAGACCAAAAGCAATTCCCAATTTCCCTTCAGCATTCACAGGAACCTGTACCTCTTGTGCAGTCCCAGATCTCGAAATTTCCAACGACACACTTTGGTTTACGTTTTCAGAAAGAGTCTTCTTAAAAAATTCAGAATCAGAAACAACCTCCCCGTTTACTTTTAGAATCAAATCATCTTTCTGAAGGCTCTCTTTTGCAGTACTTTCTGGAAGAATTTCAGAAACCAAAAGCCCATCAGTATGAATATTTTTTTCGAACATACTCGTTCCCCATACTGGTTGCATACCAAAACTATACCCAATAGCCAAAAGCAAGGCTGCCAAAACAAAATTCATAAAAACTCCAGCCATGATAAATCGAAATTTTTGCCACCAAGACTTCGAATGGTAATTAAGAGGATCTTTCTTTTGCTCTGCATCTACCTTCACCGTATCAGCACCATTGACTCTCACAAAACCTCCAATCGGTAAAGCATTGATTGACCATAATGTTCCTTTCCATTTACGACCAAATAAACGAGGAGGGATACCAAAACCAAATTCTTGAACTTCCATTCCAGCTTTCTTTGCCATCCAAAAATGCCCCAGCTCATGAACTGCTACCAACACACTAAAAATAATAAGAAATATAACTATAATCATGAGAGTGGATAATGGATAATGGATAATGGAGAATCAAATACAATGGTCTTATCAGCAATTAACGATGAAACATCAACTCTTAAAGCTTCATAAGTTCAGCCTCTTTCACCTTTACAATTTTATCAATTTCTTCGTTATTGGAAGTAACGAGTTTCTGAATATCTTCTTTGGACGAAGCAATAAAATCTTCTGAAAGCGTTTTGTCAGACTCAACGTGGGCAATCGCCTTTTGACGCGCTGTTCGTATAGCAATTTTTGCTTGTTCACCGAGCCCATTCACTTGTTTTACGAGATCGCGTCTCCTTTCTTCGGTAAGATCAGGAACTACCAAACGGATCACTTGTCCATCATTGAGAGGATTGAAACCAAGATTTGAAACTTGAATCGCTTTCTCAATAGCAGTCAACAACGTTCTATCCCATGGTTGAATCACGATAGTCTTCGAATCTGAAATACTTACGGAAGCAATATTTTTGATCGGATTCATAACCCCATATCCTTCCACCTGAAGAACGTCCAAAATCTCAGGATTCGCACGGCCTGTACGAATCGTCTTCAACTCAGTGTGAAGATGTTCAATAATCTTTTTCAGTTCTTGAGAAAAATCAGAGTAAGTCATAGAAAATAAAAAGCTAAAAACTAAAATCTAATAACGTTGGTAAATAATCAAGGTATATCCGAGATTATAAAGATAATACCACAGAGAATCAATTATGAATCAGAGTCCCAATCTTCGTATCATTTAGGACATTCTCGAGATTATCAAGGTTTTCCAAAGAAAAAACTCGAATAGGAAGTTTGTAATCTCGACACAGTGCAAAAGCAGACATATCCATAACATTCAATCTTCTTTCGAGAACTTCATCATAATTTAAATCATCAAATTTTTTGGCATCTGAATAGAGCGTTGGGTCTTTATCATAGACTCCTTCCACTTTCGTTGCTTTCAATACTACTTCACAATCCAATTCCAACGCTCGAAGAGCTGCTGTAGAATCAGTGGTAAAAAATGGTTGAGAAGTTCCTCCAGCTAAAACAACAATTTCATTTCTCTCAAGAGAATCTAAAGCATCTTTTCTCGTAAACAATGGTGCAATCTGAGGGACAAAAAGAGAAGAATATACTGAACATTGCACGCCCAATGAACGAGCTACTTCAGCTACACATAATGCATTTACCAATATAGAAACCATACCAATAGTATCGCCAGCAACTTGAGGAATATTATATTTTAATCCTTTTCTTGCTCGAAAAATATTCCCAGCACCAACAACAAGTACTATCTGAACTCCCTGTTTCTGAATATTGGCAAGTTTTTCGACCAATCTCCCAATAAAGTCATAGTCAAAAACTTCTCCATCTTTCGAAGCAAGCATTTCACCAGAAATTTTGAGAAGTATTCTTTTGTAGAGCATGTGAAAAAAAATCAGAGTTCAGAGTTCAGAAATCAGAACGTTACCAATCAAGAAATAAGAGAGAAAGTTTAGAAAAATTCAAAAATGAGATTAGGTTTGGATTTACAACACCAAGAACTCATATTTCTCAATTCCAACCTCTGAACGTTCTGATCTCTGATTTCTGATTTCTAAACTCTTTAGCCTATTTGATATCGAACAAAAGAAACAATATGAACATTTTCGCCCATCTTATTATTCATATCTCTTACGAGATCTTCAATAGTTTTTGATGGATCTTTCACAAAAGGTTGTTTGAGCAACGCAGACTCTTCAGCAAATTTTTTCAATTTTGCTTCAACTATTTTTTCAATCATATCTTCTTTTTTCCCTTCAGCTTTCAATTGTTCCATATAAATCTCCTTTTCTTTCGCAAGATCTTCTTCAGAAACTTCAGATGGATCTACATATCGAGGATTCGAAGCCGCTACATGCATAGCCAAATCTTTTGCAAACTCAACAAAAACTTCATTTCGTGCAACAAAATCAGTTTCTGAAGCGAGTTTTACCATAGTAGCAACTTTGTTGTTTGAATGAAGATAGACTCCAATAGTTCCTTCCTTGGTTTCACGCTCCGAACGACCAGCTGCCTTAATAGCACCTTTTTTTCTCAAAATATCAATCGCTTTCTCTACATCACCACCCGCTTCTTCCAAAGCAGCCTTACATGCCATCATTCCGAGGCCAGTTGATTCGCGAAGTTCTTTGATTTTATCTAACATAATAAGAGGGTTAGGAAAGGGGTTTATCCCGACTTAAGCCAGGATGAGAGTTGAAATTACTTCTTCATCGGTTTCTTGGATTTCAAAGCTACTTTCCCAAGAGCCTTTGGATTTCCTTTTATACCAGGAACAGCGCTTCGAGCACCTTCTCCTCCTTCTTTTTCTAAGACAACATCCTCTGTAACAATTACTTTAATAGCATCATCTGAAACTTCCACCTCTTCTTCTTTCTTCTTTTGGTTTTTCTTTGCATCAAGAATAACTTCATTGATCACTCCCAAAAGATAACGAAGGGACTTTGGAGCATCATCATTCGCTGGAATTGGATAATTGAGAAGAAGCGGATCTACATTTGTATCGGCAAACCCAACAACTGGAATTCCCACTTTAATCGCCTCAATAACTGCAATCATGTCATGATTTACGTCAGTAACGAAAATCATATCAGGAAGAGCAACGAGATCACGAATACCACGGAATGTTTTATCAAGTTTTTCATATTCTTTTTGAAATACTGATTTTTCTTTTTTTGTATATCGTTCCATGTCATTACTTGCCAACTTTGTTTCAAGATCCTTGTAGTGACGAATTCTCTTTTTGATGGTTGTAAAATTTGTCAACGTCCCTCCAAGCCATCGATTTACTACGTAAGGAACATTGAGCACAGAAGCGTATTCAACAAGAATTTCAGCTGCCTGTGGCTTATTCGCAACCATAAGAATAGTTTTTCCCTCAACGATTTGAGAATGAATGAAATTCAACGCATCTGAAAAAAGATCAGCGGTATGATTCAAATCAATAATATGAATACCAGAATTCTTGGTATAAATATATTTTTTCATTTTTGGATTCCAACGGCTGGCCTTATGACCAAAGTGGACGCCATTTTCAAGCATTTCTTGAAGGGAAATTTTTACTGTCATAATATAATTAATAAAGTGTAGGGCGAAAAACGCGGAGCGATTATAGAGAATGGATTGAGGAAAGTCAAAAGGAAAGTAACAGAACTCTCACCCCCTCAAAATTCGCACTGAGCATAGCCTAACACAAAACACCTCACTACAAAATACAAAAATACCCCGCTGGGAGCGGGGCATGAAATTTCAGAAGAAAGAAAGGAATCAAAGGGGAAACCAAGGGGTCAAGAAAAGAATAAAAACCTAAGTTACTGGATTACGCTCCGCAGCCAAAGGCAGACCGCCGATAAAGTCATACAGATATTCAGGATGATACACAAGAACACGGATCTCGCGAACGCTGGAATACCAAAACACACAAACCTTTTTGCCATTTTTGAGAGTCTTATTCGTGACAATCCAACTATCACCAAAAGGCATTGTACCAGTTCTGGTATGATAGCTCATCATATATGAGATTACTTCTCCTGGACTCATAGTAATGAAATCTTTTTGATCCTTGGAAAAGAATCCAACATTTTGTTTTCCTACAGTAACATCCGTCCCATCTGGAAGCATTGCTTTTTTTGATTTGTGTCCTGCCGCTCCTGAAACCATAGGAACGAGACGTGCCTTTACTCCAGTAGTAATCGGTACTTTAGCGTCATTTACTCCTGCTTTAGTTTCAGCTGATTCATAGCAGATTTTCCCTTTCTTGCCGTTCACTATCAACTCTTCTGCAAGATACTTCTCAGCAGCGTCCATAAGTTCTTTCTCGGAAAGAATTGGTTCCATGACTACCATGAATTTTACATCATCACGGTAAACCTTCTTGTCATTCTCTATGTCTTTTGGAAGATCCGAATGACTCATTGCCAAGGCCTTTATAACCTCGTCTTCACTTGGAAATTCCTGAATATATCCTGCCTTTTTCCACTTCCCCTCTTCAATTTCCATTTGTTCTTTCATATCCACCACACCATTCAACGCTTCGAGGAATTCAAGATCTCCAACAAAAGGACTGAAAGAAGTAAGCTCAAAACAAGAATATTGATCTGAAGTCAAAATCTTTTCTTGCCCTTCCCAAGCAAAAACCAGTTCAACCTGACCATCTTCTTTCCCATAGCACCCCCGATACTCCATATTAACAATCTTTTTTTCATACAAGTAACTTTGAACTCCATGCGGAATATTCATTCCATTGGGTAATGAAAGTTGGAGTGGAATTTTCGCTTTCCGACTCAGCTGGAAAACAACTGCTTTGAATTCTGAGAATAACTCTTGAGGTGAAAGTTGAGCAATGTCTGGAAAACGGATTTCCAGATCACGAGACATGATGCTCCCCCCCCATTGTTCAAGAAATTGTTCAGTAAATTTTTCTTGTACAGCTAAATCGTCTCTCATGCTATTAATTTTTTCCTCGAATTCTTTGGGCATAGTCTGATCAACTTGAGCCAAAGCTCCTCTCATATTTTCCATAGCACCTTTGAAATTTTCATATGCTTCCAAAGCTATTCTTAATTCATATTGATCTTTTAATTTATTTCTATCGGAATTATTTTGAATGGAATCCAAATGTTTTTGAAAATCCTCTTGGCTTGGAATTTCACCTACAAAAGCATGATGCATGACTGATTGATAGTTATATCTTTCTGCAAATAAAAGTATATTGTAGAAAAATATATCAATTTGTCCTTTTCCAAAATCTTTCACAACAAAAATCGGGGATGAAGTATCAGCACGCGAGTATCTATCGAGACTTTGCGATGTCAGCAACATTTTCTCAAAAGAATCCAAAGCAGCCTGCAAAATATGAGGGATTTGTTCGTTCATTTTTTGGAAAATACCTTGCTGGGCTTCGCGGAATTGTTTCAGAAAAACTATTCCATCCGATGATGCTTTCAGATTTGGAACCACAGAAGCTTCATCATCCCGACCAATGAAAATTTTCCAAGCCAACTTAATCCTCTCAAGTAAAGAATTCCTTTGCCTCTTCGAATGCACAGTATTTGAATTCAAACTCGGTAACATGCTCATTAACGATATATTAGATTGCATACCTTACCATAAAGGAACGTCCTAGGCAAACCACAATCTCCGAAAATCAAAAGTGAAACGCATAAAGTAATAAAAACTTGAAAAGGAACATCAAAGTACGGTATGAGGTAGACACATTACCTCCTAACCCATACCGTATGGGACATATTACACGATCACAACGTGATCAGCTAGAAGCTTTGAAAAGAGCAAAACACACGCAAGAGTTCATAGCAGAAATAGAGTTAGTGTCTCATTCCTTGTCTGTAGGTACTACCCTCCCCATCTTTATAATATTCAATAGTAAATTGAGGTTGATTATCAGAATCAAATTGCACTGTAACATCTTTCCAATTCGCTGGTATTTTTGGCCCAATACAGACAGCATCTGGAACTTTCCTTGAAAATTCATTTACTATTCCTTCTGGAACCCCCGTAGAGCAAGAAATTGCAATTAAAGTAGGTTTTTCAACAAAAAAATCTTTTAACTTCAATATTCCAGCTGAATTCCGAACTGATTCAGCCGATAAAGTGACTCTCTGTTCTTCCCAATCTCCAAAACTTATAGTGTTTTCAGTTCCGTGCCCACCAATAATAACAAAGGAAATTTTGTTTTTTTCTCCGTATTGTTTGTTAAGACTCACCAAGGCTTTTACGATACTGACCCTACCATCTACTTCAAATATTCGGATCCCAAAGTCATGAGGAGATAATTGATTGTAAAGTGAAGAAAATTGATCCTTATTGTGGTCAAAAGCACCATTGTGATCATCTCGAGGATAAAAAACCACACCATATGGAATATTTTTATTTTCGTTCGCTAATTGATTAAGAAGTAACTCCTCAGGGTAACGATTAAATTCTCTGATCCCATATTTTTCAAAAAGTATTTTTGATGATCCCTTACATTTCCTTTCAATACTCTTCATAACAGAAATCACAGTTCCGAAGGTCAAGTTTTGAAGATTGGAAAAAGGTTTGAGAAACATTTCGAGATCAATATCAAATTCACTCTTAAAAACAGGAGAAAAAACTTCCAATATGCCTTCTTTTAATGAATGATTTAAATTAATTTCAAATAAGCTGTTTACGAAAGATTCATTCAATCTATTAAGTTGAATTTCCTTACTTAGATCAGCTTGAACCCCGTCATCCTTCAGAATAAACTTTCTCAAATTCTTATTCATCATAAGCAACATAGAAACAAGAGGATGTTCCCCTCCTAATTTATGTTTAAAAACCTCCAAGAAATCTTTTAATTTACTAAGGAATATCTCGTCTGTCGAACTTCCTATCACACCACCCAGTACCCATAAAATCTTATTGCAAGTTGGACTAGAAATCTTAGTCTGATTTGAACAATTATTAATATACTCAAATAATGGATCAAAAGAATCTTTTAAATACTCCGGAGTTTTTTCCAATTGTCCATTCAAGTCAGAGAGAAGTTGCATAGCTCGTGAAAAATATATGTCATCCTTTTTTACCTCTGGATTGCTCAGAAAACAATTGAGAGCGAGATATATTTCTAACTTTTCTTCGAAGGAAGAGATTTGTAACAAACGATCCAACGCTTCAAAACTATCTTCCACACGCACGTTCGGAGGAAAATATTGACCGAAAGCAAGTAATATCATCTTTTGCATTTTCCCTCCATCACTTACTTCATCTATTCCATGGAAATTTTCTAAAAATTCATTACTTTCAAAACTCATCTGAAGATTGTGCAGGGCACAGGGAGATATTATAAAAGGATTTATGATGAATCCAAATTCTCTAAAATGCTTTAGTACGAATTCACGCGTTGCAGCAGAACTGTTCAGAAAATTCCCAAATTTCTGTGCATCCCTCATCACAGATATGAACCCATCTTCAAAAGGCTGAATTTGCCCCTTTAATTTTGGTGAAAAAACTCTTAAAAGTGTATTCCTCATCATCCATTCATCTTTCCGAGATAGGACTGTCTTAGGCATTCTCTCTTTATCAGAAATATTATCTGTCAACTGACTTAGAAGATAAATATATTCAAAAGGATCTTTTTCCTTGAGCTTTTTTATTAAACTTAAACGTTTTTTATATTTAACAGTAAAATCAAGAACTGATTCTAGTGAAACTGGCCTCTCAGAATTTAAATCAAAATAAAGCTCCATATCTTCATCAGAGAGTTTAGAAAATTTTGATAAAAAACTCAAAATAGAAGAATCATTCTCCGGCAATTTCAAATAACTAGAATACTTTTTCAGTACCTGAAGAAAACTAAGTTCTATGGACTGGAATTCTGAAGAGTTGGTAAGAATTTTCAAATTTGTAGAACACTGAATCCCAAGTTCTTGAAGCAAAGCAAGTTTCATTTTGACTGCAGGACTAAAAAAAGCTTTATGAAAAATATCAGTAAATTGTGATACATAAGGAAGCTCATTTTTGGGCTCAAGAAGAGATCGAGTCTCTTCGGCTAAATAAATCTTTTCTATATCTGTTCCTGTAAGTCGGGCCATTTCTTTTTCATCTCGTTTAATCATTTTATTTTCCGCTTCCGCAACCAGGTGAAAAACGGCTCGAAGCCTGTAAGAAGCATTATCGTCATTCACCCCATCGGAAACAATACCCAGCATATCAGGGTCTAAGACTCCTGACCCTTTCTCTTGGTGCATATTAATAACTCGCTGAATATGTTCGGGCTTTTGCAGCATAAATTAAATCTCATTCGTTAACTTTTCTATACACTGACTATCCTCATCCCTCTTCAATTCTTGAAGTGCCTGAAGATATTGCCTTTTAAGTTCTTTTAAATTCTTTTGAAACTCTTCCATCAGCACATCAATTTCTCGAAGAGATTCTTGAAAATATTTTTGTGTTAATTGAGTATCCAAGTTTTTGCGAATGATTTCAATTTTATTATCCAACTCTTTTCGGAGGGCAACAAGGTGCTCATGGTACCGCAGCATGAAGAACTCAATGGAAGTCATAATTGGCAAGATCAAATTATCTTTTATTATACAGGAAAATGGAAGAAATAGGAAGTAAAAGTATGGGAGCATAATAATTGAAGGTAAGATTTCACATATTTCCCATCTTCCATTACAATAAGAACCATGAGTCGCCTCACCCCTCCTAGCCTCCCCTTCTCATGATCCGTATCCTCAAATCCGCCTTCCAAAATTTCTTCCGACATGGACTTCTGTCATTCACTACGGTGATGATTATGAGTTTTATGCTTCTTTCAATTACCATCGTCATCATTGTAAATATTGTCGTTCACAAAAGTCTCACTGTTGTGGAAGACAAACTCACCATATCTGTAGAACTGTATGACACGCTCACACAAGATCAAACAGAAGCCTTTATCGCAGAACTAAAAGGACAAGAAATAATTCAAAATATAGAATTCACATCAAAAAACCAAGCATTACTTGATTTCAAAAAACGGTTCAAAGATCAAGAAAAACTTATTACTTTCGTTGATTCCTTAGAGAGTAACCCCCTCTATCCTTCCTTAACCCTCACCACCGACAAAAGTGAAAACTATGAGGCTCTCAAAGCTTATTTAGAAAAAGATGCCTTTAATGAAATTATTCGAGAAATTCAAAATCAGAAAGATCAATCAGAGCGAATAGAGACGTTTCAGAATTTCAAAAGCAGTGTTCAAAAAATGGGATGGGGACTTGCGATACTCTTCGGATTTATAAGCATATTGACTATTTATAATACCATAAAAATAGCCATTCATCATCGAAAACGCGAAATAACCATTATGCAACTCGTGGGCTCTTCTCATTTTCACATAATTCTTCCTTTTATAGTAGAAGGAATCCTCTATGGTCTGATTTCTCTTGCAGTAACCCTTGGAGTTCTTGCGCTCATATCGTTTCAACTCCATACGAGTTCACTTCCTTTTATACGAACTCTTGAAACCTTCATGACTGGGTTTTATCAAAATCAAAAAATAGGAATATTCCTCATACAGCTTATTTCAGCAGTTTCGTTGGGAGCCGTCAGTTCATATGCCGCTATTTATGCTCATATGAAGAGAAAAAGGAATTGAAATCAGAGATCAGAAATCAGAGGTCAGAACGTTAAAAACTGAAAAGTTGAGAATTGGAAGTAAAGAAGAAAAACGAGATCCTGAATTAAATTCAGGATGACCATTCAAAAAAACTCTCAATTCTAAATTTGAACTCATCATCGATAACGTTCTGCTTTCTGATTTCTGAACTCATCCCATGTTCTCCTCCCAAGCTTTTGTCATTCACAGTATTCCATTCAAAGAAGCGGATAGAATTTATACACTTTTTTCGAGAGAATTCGGGAAAATATCAGCTCGTGGGAGAGGAGTACGGAAAACAACTTCCAAGCTCGGACCACATCTACTCCCACTTCTTCCTTGTACAATCGAAGTAGTGGCTGGGAAAGAATGGTATACGATTACTGGAGCACAGGCTCATGAAAACAAACTTCCAGAATTTGGAGAGATTTTTTTTGACTTTTATCAATATTGCACTCCCCTCCTTCTCAAGGCTCTCCCCAGTGAACAAGAAAATTCAGAGCTCTTTGATAGCCTGAGTTTGTTTTTCTCTCATATGTCGAAAAAGAAATGTGATATTCTTCTTCTGAAATCTCTTTTTCTTATGCGATTTCTAGAACATACAGGGCACACTATAGAGCTCGATGTTTGTCTTCGCTGTGAACAAAAAAAAACTGAATACCAAATAGATATAGAGGCTGGAGGATTTATTTGCAAAGCTTGTTCTTATGAAGGAATTGCCGTTTCAGAAACATTTCGAAAATCTCTTAAAATTCTCCAAGACCCGACACTACAATATGTTGAGCGATTAGAACAGCTTTCTTTGGAAGGAAAAGAGTTTCTCCTCTCCATACTGGAGAAATTTACAAAGCAGCGCTTCCCTCAATGGTAGTTATAAAACAATTTTGAATTTTGCAAGAAAACCTACAAAGAAAGCTTTCTCCTCTTTCAACAAGTATGCTAGAATCGGCCGGTGAAAATTGAAATCTAATGAACAGTGAACAAATAACAATTTACAACGTTAGAAACGAAAAGTTTTAAAGATAAAAAGTAATTGTGTCTCCATCAGCAGAAACTTTTCTCTCCTCATTGTTAATTGCTAACGTTGTTCATCGTTACCTATTACCTGTTAATTATCCTTCTCCATGGCTGATAATAATTCTTACAACGCCTCGCAAATCCAAGTACTCGAAGGTCTCGAAGCCGTAAGGAAAAGACCGGGGATGTATATTGGAACAACGGATGTGAGAGGACTTCATCATCTCGTATGGGAAGTCGTCGACAATTCCATTGATGAAGCTATGGCTGGATATTGTAACCAGGTGAGCGTCATCATTCATGAAAACAATTCTATTAGCGTTCAAGATAATGGACGTGGTATTCCGACCGATATTGTAGAAAAGACTGGAAAATCTGCGGTAGAAACCGTACTTACCAAGCTCCACGCCGGAGGAAAATTCGGTGGAGATGGGTATAAGGTTTCAGGAGGGCTTCATGGAGTGGGAGTTTCTTGTGTGAATGCACTGTCTACTGATTTGAGAGCGGAAGTTCACCGAGATGGGAAAATATATGAACAAGAATTCAAAATCGGTGTCCCTCAGTATGATCTTCGTGAAATTGGTGAGACCACAGAAACTGGAACTATTATTACATTCCAACCTGATGCGACTATTTTTGATAGTACAGTATATGATTACCAAACAATCCTCGCACGTCTCCGCCAACAAGCCTATCTTACCAAAGGAGTCACTATTCAACTCATTGATGAACGTACTGGAGAAAAACAAGCGTTTTACTTCGAAGGAGGTATTCTTTCGTATGTAAAACTTTTGAATCGAGGGAAAAATTACGTGGGAGATGAAACTCCTTTCTACACCGATCAAGAAACAGAGCACGGAAATGTTGAGATTGCTCTCCAATATACTGATTCATATAATGAAACCTTCTTTTCCTTTGCCAACAATATTCACACCACCGAAGGAGGAATGCACGAACAAGGATTCCGTACGGCTCTCACTCGATGCATCAATTCATACGCAACTTCTCATGAACTTCTGAAAGAGAAGGATGATAATCTTACTGGAGATGATGTCAGAGAAGGAATTACTGTTGTACTCTCAGTGAAACTTCGTGAACCACAGTTCGAAGGACAAACAAAATCAAAGCTTGGAAACGCGACGATGAGAAGCGCAGTAGAATCTGTATTTTCTGAAAAATTCACTACCTATCTCGAAGAAAATCCTACGATTGCCAAAGCAATTATCGGAAAATGTTTTCTCGCTGCACGAGCCCGACTCGCTGCACGAGCCGCTCGTGATACGGTCATTCGAAAAGGAGTCCTCGAAAGTGCGAGTCTCCCAGGAAAAATGGCAGACTGTTCATCCAAAAATCCTATGGAATGCGAATTGTATATCGTAGAGGGAGATTCTGCTGGTGGATCTGCAAAACAAGGACGAAATCGAGAATTCCAAGCCATCCTCCCCCTCCGTGGAAAAGTATTAAACACGGAACGAGCTCGTCTCGACAAAATCCTCTCCAATAATGAAATTAAATCAATGATTCTCGCACTCGGAACTTCCATTGGTGAAACATTCGATATTACGAAATTACGATACGGAAAAATCGTCATCATGACCGATGCGGACGTCGATGGATCGCATATCAAAACCCTTCTCCTCACCTTCTACTATCGTTACATGAAAGACCTCATCCAACGAGGAAATGTCTACATCGCTTTGCCTCCACTCTACAAAATCGAACATGGGAAAAAAGTTTTCTATACTTATTCTGATGAAGAAAAAGAAAAGGTACTTGCTGAATCATTCACTGAAGAGCAAAAACCAAATATTCAACGATATAAAGGTCTCGGAGAAATGAATCCACAACAACTCTGGGAAACTACCATGGATCCGACCGTGAGAAAAATGAAGAAGGTCAACATCCACGACGCTGAAGCAGCGAATCGCACCTTCGAAACCCTCATGGGTGAAGAAGTGGCTCCGCGAAAGAAGTTTATTCAAACCCATGCGAAGAGTGTGAAGAACCTCGATATTTAAAAGAAATCAGAAATCAGAGGTTAGGAATTAGAACGTTATGAGTTTAGAAATAAGATTTAAGAACAAGAAATTGAGAAATACTCTAAATTCAAACCTCTGCGTTCTTTATTCTCAGTTCTTAACGTTCTGATCTCAGATTTCAGATTTCTGACCTCTTTCCCATGCTTCCTTCTCCTTCCTCCCCTATCCTCTTCTCAATCGGATCCTTCTCGCTCCGTTGGTATTCTTTGTGTCTCCTTGCTGGCGTTCTAACCGCTCTCTGGTTCGCACTCAAAAGAGCGAAAAAAATAGGTATTCACGAAGATCATATCTACAACATTTCATTCTGGGCTGTATTCATGGGGCTCGTAGGAGCTCGAGTATTCGCGGTACTTTACGAACCAGCATATTATTTCTCTCATCCGCTCGAAATCCCGCAAGTCTGGAACGGAGGCTTAGCAATTCACGGTGGAGTGGTTTTTGCTGCGATTACCATTGCTGTCTATTGTTGGGTGAAAAAACCTTTGATGGGCAACACAACCAATTCGAAAATTACCAATGGATCGGCTGGAACATTGGGTGGGCGTATGGCAATACGCCCCTACGGGATGTTTGACTTACTCGTCCCATCCCTTCTCATTGGTCAAATCATCGGCCGATTTGGAAATTATTTCAATCAAGAGGCCTACGGGACACCAACTTCCCTTCCCTGGGGAATTCATATCGACCCGCAAAACCGATATTCCGAATACATGGAATTTTCAACGTATCATCCCACGTTTCTCTACGAAGCACTTTGGAATTTACTCGTGCTGTTTATTCTTTTAAAAATTGAAAAAAAATACCTCCAAAAGAAACCTCAGACTCCAGACTTCAGACTCCAGACTTCCCCTGGCCGTCTTACCGCTTTCTACTTCATCTTCTACGGCATCGGCCGCGGCCTCCTCGAATTCATCCGGACCGATGCTTCTTGGTGGGGACCGATGCGCGTAGTGCACTGGTTGTCGATTGGGTTGATTATTGGAGGAACAATATTTCTTCTTATCAAGAAACCTAAGGTAAGACAATAGTTTCCAAAGTAGAACTAAAAATTGGCCCTTCTAATACAAGGTTCTTTTTCTGAATATTTATTCTATACATAGCTCCACTTGGTTGAAGTATTGAAATAACACGACAAGAAAACTTCTTATACATATAAAAAGCCAAAGCCATTGAACCAGAACCACAAGCAGATTCGAAA
>CAZQCN010000011.1:14065-22771 GCA_964592185.1 uncultured Candidatus Peribacteria bacterium | reverse complement strand
TTGCTAATGGAGAAGAGAGCGTAGGGGAAGAGAGAAAGGCTTGGACAAATGAACTCCAAACAGAACACTTGTTGAGAGAAATCAACTATTTTATATTAAAAATTAGAACTGACATGGAACGGAGTCGTATAGCAAGACTTTTTTCTCAATCGAAGACTGATCTGGTAGAGCTAGAAAAGCAATTATTAAATGTAAAGAAGAGTATGGTAGAACCTAATGATCTTAATTTGAAAATGGAAAAGGCTCTTAAAGATTTCGATATTAAAATGTATGAAAAGGTTTTGGCTGTATTACAACAAAAAGGGAAAGTTACTATGAATTTTCACAAAACATTTCTCGCTTTATATAGATATATTAAAGAAGGGAAAACAGACTTATTATTAATAAAAGATCCTAATAGCAACAATTTTGTGCTTCGTTCTGGGGTTGAAGAAGTTTTTAAAGGGAAAGACATGATTCCTTCTCAAGGAGCTTCACAATATAGGGCTTTATATAGCTCTATGTTAGAAGATGTAGAAAATGCAATTAAGAATCTTGTATCTGAAACTCACGAAAAGTAATGGATTTAAAATAAGATTATTTTTCTCGATTTTCTCTTTCCTTTCCCTTACAATGCATGAGTAAAAAATTCTCATGTTGCTTTCCCTCGATACCCTTTGTGCCGTCCGTGATATTCCTGCGGAGCTGTATACGGCGATAGTCAGTATTTTACCGGTGACGGAATCTCGTATAGGAATTCCTGTTGGAAAGTGTTTAGGTCTTCCGCTTTGGGAATCTTTTCTTATTGGAGTGGTGTCGAATATTATTGGAGCATATTTGTTTTTGTTGTGTTTGCCTTTGGTGATACAGGTTATGAAGAAGATACATCCGAAGGTGCGAGTATGGATTGAAAAATTTCTTCATAAAACTCAAGAAAAACATACGAAAAAGTTTCGTCTTTATGGAAGTTTGATGCTGACGATTTTTGTGGCGGTTCCTATTCCTGGGACGGGTGCATATACCGGAGCTCTTCTTGCATATATCTTTGGTATAGGGAAAAGAACTTCGTTTTTGACTTTGAGTCTTGGAATATTGATTGCGGCTGGGATTGTGACACTCGTTACTGCGGGCTTGATTACTGCCTTTTAGAGTAAATTCTCAAATTTTGTTCAAATGTTTGATATTTTCTTTTTATCTTTTGAAAATCTTTGCTAGTGTGTGAGAACAATTTTTTAAAACTATGAATTATGGAACCGAAAGCATCAACATTGGCAAACGGATTACACGTTCTCTCTATTTTCGTTCCCGGAGCTGAGACAATTACGGTGGAAGTGGGAGTGAAGGCGGGGACTCGTTTTGAAACAAAGGAGCAACATGGAATGGCTCATTTCTTGGAGCATTTATTTTTCAAGGGAGGAAGAAAGTATAAGAATGCTCGCGAAGTATCAGAAGTGGTCGATTTAGTTGGTGGTAATTTCAATGCCTATACGAGTATGGAGTATGTTGGATATTATGTAAAAACAGCCAAAGAAGATAGGCAAGTTGCTTTTGATGTTTTGTCGGACATGTTATGTTTTCCGTTAATTCCAGAAGAGGAGATTGAAAAAGAGAGAGGAGTTATTTATGAAGAAATGAATATGTATGAAGACGATCCTTCTTCGAAGGTGAGTCAGATTTTTGATAGTATGTTTTATGGTGACCATCCTCTTGGGTGGGATACTTTGGGAACCAAAGAAAGTCTCGCCAAGATGAAGAGAGAGGATTTTATGAAATTTCTTGCGACTTGGTATGTTCCAGATAATATGTTGGTAACTGTAGTTGGAAACATTCATCATGATCAGGTCGTGAAAGAAGTGGAGAGTTTTTTTCATTTCCCTACAGAAAAAGTATCTCACGTATGTGAACCATTTCTTTCTTTTCCCGAGGAACGGGTGATTCGATGCGTCAAACCTATTGAACAGGTACAAATTATTCTCGGAGTTCCTGGATTTTCTGCGAGGGATGAGAGACGGTACGCGGCAAAAATTCTTTCCATTATATTGGGAGGAAATATGAGCTCTCGATTATTTCTGAAAATTCGTGAAGAAATGTCACTGTGTTACAGTATTCAAACATCTCGCGATGCATTTCTGGATACAGGGAGTTTTTGCTGTATGGCTGGGGTAGATGTGAAGCGGTCTCAGCAAGCGATTGATGCAATTCTCGCTGAATTTGAATTGATTCGGGCAGAGGGAATTACTGAAGAAGAATTGAAAAAAGCACAGTCTTTTATTAATGGAAAGATTTCGATTAATTTGGAAGATACCAGTTCGATTGCAGACTTTTTTGCTCATGACCACCTTCTCTATCAAGATTTGATGACTCCATCAGATTTGAAAGCATGTTTTCACAAAGTAACGGTCGATGAAGTGAATGCAGTGGCGAAGGAGTTGTTTGATCCCAAGGCGTTTCGATTGGCCTTGGTGGGGCCGAAGGGGATATTGAAGTCAGAGATCAGAGGTCAGAAATAAGAAATCAGAACGTTAAAAACGAAAAACTTAGAACAAAGAGTAAAGAATTGAAGAATTTTTACTTTAAGTCCCTTCGACCCTTGCGGAGAAGTCTTAATTCCATGTAGATCAGATTTCTCCCGATCCTTATCGCTTAACTCATTTCGGGATCCCGATCCGAAGTCGTTATCGGTGATCCGCTCCGGTCGAAAAGACATTCAAAAAAAACACTGAATTCTCAATTTTTAACTTATAATTCTAAACGTTCTGATCTCTGATTTCTGACCTCTGATCTCTGAATTCTGTTCATAATTATTGTTCAACGTTTCTTGTTTTTATCATTTCCAGACAGTATACTTCGCCCAAATTAATCTACTTTATGCAAAGAACTCTTGTTATTTTCAAACCAGATACACTTCAACGTTCGCTTGTTGGGAAACTTATTGAACGTTTTGAAGATAAAGGATTTATTATTCAAGGATGTAAGATGATGAGTCTTTCGGAAGAAATTTTGAAAGAGCATTATGCTCATATTGCTGATAAACCATTTTTCCCAGATGTTCTTCGTTTTATGCGATCGACTCCGGTAGTAGTGCTTTGTTTGGCAGCTGATTCTGATACTGCAGAACAGGTGAGAAAAATTCTTGGAGCTACGAATTGTCGTAAAGCAGAAAATGGTACGATTCGATCTGATTTTGGGAATAGTATCGGGTACAATCTCGTGCATGCTTCTGATTCTCCTGAGACGGCAGATGTCGAAATTCAGAGGTTTTTCAAAGCAGATGAGCTCTTTGATTGGAAGCCGGCTTTGTATGGATATGTGTATGAGAATTAATTCTTCGTTTATCGTTTATCGTTGGTCGTTTAATCTGCTTTAAATATTTATTGATTGGATAAGTTTTTTGAGCATCATACGGACATCGATCATGAGTTGTTGTGTTTCTTTTATTTTCTCTAAGTCCTTGATGTATCCTAGGTCTATACTCAGAATGAGTTGAGTTTCCAATTCGCTTGTGGAGCCTAAGCTGATATAGAGAAAGTGGATAAAATCTTTTGGAGTTCTTCGAGAAGATCCTTCAGCAATGTTTGATGGAATAGAAATACTACAGCGTCTTATTTGTGAAGTGAGTCCATATAATTCGTAATTTGGAAAATCATGAGTTAGACTATATATTTGTTTGGTCAATTTCATGGATTTTTTCCAAACATCAAGATTTTGGTAAAGTGAAGTCATATAAATATGTTAGGTATTTCAATCACAACATATAACATATAAAGTTAAAAAAATTCTGAAATATTTGACATGATTCTTCAAAAACGATGAACGATAAACGATCAACGACATATAGAATTTTAATAACCGACAACGTCCGAAGTCTTCACAACATCGGTTCTTTTTTCCGTACCTGCGATGCGTTTGGAGTGGATGCTATTTATTTGTGTGGAGTTTCTGCGACTCCTCCTCGGAAGGAGATTTCGAAAACGGCTCTTGGTGCAGAGGGAAGAGTTCCTTGGAAGTATTTTCCAACGACGCTTGAAGCTGTTGAAGATGCAAAAGTTCAAGGATGTCAGTTACTTGCTCTCGAGATTGCATCGAATTCTGTTCCGCTTCAAAAATTCAAAGCTCAACCATCTTGGGCTCTCGTCGTGGGACATGAAATCTTGGGAGTCGATGCTGAGGTTATGAAACAGTGTGATGCGATTCTGGAAATACCTCTCCCTGGGACCAAGGAGAGCTTGAATGTTTCGGTGGCGACGGGGATAGGGGTGTATGCTTTGGTGAAAAATTAATCCATTTCTATGGGAAATACCCAGCTGTTTTGGTCGAAGTTTCCGTTAGTCATATGAAATTGACGAGCGTCAGTTTCTGGTACTTGGGCTTCCCATGTTTGTCCATTTTCATTTTTTCCATTTTCATGCAAGCTGAGTTTCCAATAAAACATTTTCCCAGTAGTATCCATAAAAGCTTGATTGTAATATTCCTCGTTTCCTTCTGCAACCTCGAAGTCTCCTCTTTCAATACTGTCCTCTGATATATAAGAAAAATGAGCTTCTTTATTGTTTGTTTTTGGGTCAATGAGTGTGAATTTAAATCTTCCATTTCCAAGAGAGTTGGCTTCAACAGTTACGAAATTGTAGTCTGGTTTTTCTTTACATCCAGTCGTAATCAAAATGAAGCCGAGAGCGAGGGACTGTAATTGCTTTCTCAATTTAAAGATTCCACTTTCTGAATACATGTTTTTATGATTTTTGGTTGCTATATTATTTGAAATTTTATCCATATATTTATATTATATTCTATTTGTACAATAAAATTGCCTTTTATACAAGACCAGTCTTTTTGACCCAGACTCTTAAATTCTTTACACTGTTTTTGTCTAACGTCTTCCCCTTATGTTGCAAACACTTTTTTCAGAATCTAGTCTTCAAATACTTACGACCGCTTCGCTCATTTATCTTGGAGTCATATGGCTCACGATGTTGGTATGGGTGATTCTCGACAGTATCAAGAGATCTCAAAGTTTCTTTTTTCAACTTTTTTCAGCCCTTCTGATTCTTCTTTTCAATATTCTTGGTTTAGTAATTTATATGGTTATCCGTCCAGGGATGACACTTCAAGAAGAGTATGATGAGGCATTGGAGAGAGAATATATGCTCAAACAAACGCTCGGAGATCGATGTCCGAAGTGTAAGAGTATTGTGAAGCATGATTATCGTATGTGTCCTATTTGTACCAATGTTTTGAAAGTTTCTTGCAAGAGTTGTAAAGAACTTATTCATCCTTCGTATCGAGTATGTCCGTATTGTACGGTGACTCAGATTGATAAGGAAGCGGAGAAATCAGAGGTTAGAGGTGAGTCCCGATAGTTTCACTTATTAGTGATCTTCTCCGGTCGAAAAGACATTTTAAAAAACTTTGGATTTTCAGTTTTGAATTTCTCATTTTGAACTTTCAGACCTCAGTTTTCTGATTTTTGACCTTTCTCCCTCATGTTTGTATTTCCTCTTTTTGTTTGGTTTGTTGCTCAATTATTCAAGGCATCCATTCATGTTATTCGAGGGAAACCTTTTCGATTTGCTTTGCTTTGGGCGTCTGGGGGTATGCCATCGAGTCATTCTGCTTTTATGACTTCCGTGACTACTGTGATTGCATTGGAAGAAGGAGTGGGATCAATGCTTTTTTTACTCGCTTTTGCTATTACATGCGTGGTGTTGCATGATGCAGTAGTCGTCAGAAGGCAGGTAGGAATTCATGCTGAAATTTTGAATGGAGAAATAAAGCATAACAAAGCATCAGAATGGAAGATGCTTCCTGTTGCTATTGGTCATACGATCCCAGAGATGGTTGGCGGCTCGTTATTCGGTATTCTACTTACTTATTTATTTTGGAGTATATGGGAGATGGGGATTCTTTAAATATTTTCGATTTTAGCTATTGGTTTGGGAATCCTGTTCTTGGATATTTGAAAGGAGATACTTATTTTTTCATATGTGCCGTGGTATGTTTGATGGCATTTTTGGTTGCTCGATATATGTCAGTCCGATATAAAAAACATCATGTAACGCGAATACTTTATCCAACCTTTTTGGATGGATTTCTTCTTTTTTCAATTACTGGATTTGTATTTGGATTCCTCCATTATGAAGGAATCTATTTGTTTTCATCTCGTATTTGGTTCTTGATATATCAGGTTTCTTTTTTTCTTTGGTTTATTCCGAGAGTGAAGTTTGTATATCGTTTTTTGAGAGGGATTTAATGGGGGATTTCCTTTGACTGGGTATTTACCAATACATGTTTGAGATGGTCGAGATCTTCAAGAATGACTCCTGTGCCACGAGCTACTACTGTGAGTGGATCGTTGGCAATGAATACGGGCATTTCTGTGTGCTGAGCAATGAGTTGGTCCATACCTCTGAGAAGGGCACCACCTCCGGCGAGCATCACTCCACGCTCCAATATATCAGCTACGAGCTCTGGAGGAGTTCGTTCGATGGTTGATTGTACTGCCTGTGCTACGGTACGAGCTGATTTGAAGAGAGCTTCTTGCACCATGAAATTATTAATGATTTCTTCCCGTGGAAGACCGGTAATCATATCTCTTCCGCGAACTGTGGTTTCGAGACGGTGGTCGAGATCAAATACGGCTCCTACTTCTATTTTTACTCTTTCAGCTGAGCGTTCTCCAATAATCATATTAAATTGTTCTTTGATGTATTGAATAATGTCATTGTTGAATTGATCTCCTGCGATACGAACTGACTTACTTTGTACAATACCTCCGAGTGAAATAATAGCGATTTCACTCGTTCCTCCTCCGATGTCGACGATGGCATTTCCAGCTGGTGCATGGATAGGGAGGCCCGCTCCAATAGCCGCAGCCATAGGTTCTTCTATGAGGAAGACGGCACGGGCTCCAGCATTTTTCCCAGCATCTTCGACGGCACGTTTTTCTACTTCTGTGACACCAGAAGGGATTCCGATAACGCATCGAGGTCGAGGCATGAAACTAATGGTTTCTTCGTGGACTTTATCGATGAAGAAGCGAAGCATGGCTTCTGTTACTTCAAAATCTGATACAACTCCGTCGACGAGTGGTTTTGAGGCAGTGATGTGTGCGGGAGTTTTCCCGACCATGAGTTGTGCAGCTTCGCCAATCGCCAATACTTCTTGTGTCTGGTTATTGATAGCCACGACTGAAGGTTCGTTGATAACGATTCCTTTTCCACGAACAAACACCAATGTATTAGCTGTCCCGAGATCGATTCCGATGTCATGAGAGAAGGCTCCGAGAAGTTTGTTGAACATGGAAGGAAAACTAAAAACTAAAAACGGTACTCAATGAATAAACGAGAAAAATAGAATCCAACTATAGGGAATTCTCATGGGCTAGGGAAGTGACTTTTTTTGTTCAATATTTTATTTCAGGGTGTGGATTTAAATATTTATTTCGATAATTCTTCTCTAAAGGTTGTGACTATTATGTATTCTATTACCCTCATTATTTCCTTCAGTTCTTCAGGTGTTATGAGATGATTCCTCTCCCCTTTTTCTATTTCCTCATACTTTCGATGAGCCTCAGTTATCAATGTGTGATCAGTGTTCGTATATGAACCTAGGGTTGTATTTTTCACACCTGGGAAGAATTCTTTTAATTTTATATATGTGAGTGAGCGTATAATTGAAATTATTGCTTTCTGACCGAGCTTAACATCTTTTAGATTTCTTATTCCTTCTGGAGAGAGCTGGGCAGCCTTTCCGAGCTCTTCTAAAACTGTATGTACTTTGTCCTTTGGCAATTCTTTTAAGTTTTTGTTGCTAAATATAGTACAGGATTCAATTCGGGTATCGATAATATTTTGTAAGATTCTTCTCCGCTCTTCTAAATTTTCTTCAGGACTTTTATTTTTTGTGTATGTGGGACTTTTTGATTTCTCGGGTGCTGTTTCTTTTCCTTTCTTTTGTTCTTTGTAATTTATTTTTGGAGGATTTTTAATTTTTTCTGTTTCGGTGACTGGTATTTCTCTATGAGATTCTGGTTTGGATATATTACTGTCCTCGTCGAGCTCGTAACTTTCGTTCGTAAATGTCAAAAGAAGGCAACCTCCATGGTATCTTTGTAATTCTTTATTGGATATATCCTTCCTAAGTCTGATTTTTTCTGACATCTGATTTTGTAAAATAAATAAAGGTATCATCGTATCACAAAAACAAACATTTGCAAGAAATATGAATATGTTATACAATAATTTCTTGTTATTGAATTTTTGCTTCAAATCAATTGAGTGTTTCTACAACTCGAAATCCGTATTATAAAATTCTCTTCATGGAATTCCGTCCTCAAGATCTTCATCAGATGCAACAACTGGTTGATTCCAGTCAAAAAATTCTTGTTATTGCACATCGTCGTCCTGATGGGGATGCTATTGGAGCGAATTTGGCTCTCCGACTCGCTCTCGAGAAGCTTGGAAAAGATGTGACTTCCGCAAGTATTGACGAGGTAAATCGTGAATACTTTTTTTTACCGTATGTATATTTGATGGTGCAAAATTTTGGAAAACCGGAGGACTATGATCTGATTATTACTGTGGATTGTGGAGATTCGAAAATTACGAATTATCAGAAAGAGTTTCCTTATATTTGGGACGGGGATACTCCTGTTATTAATATCGATCATCATGCAACGAACGATTTTTTTGGAACCGTAAATATTGTGAAAACAGATGCGGCTTCAGCGAC
>CAZQCN010000011.1:0-14055 GCA_964592185.1 uncultured Candidatus Peribacteria bacterium | reverse complement strand
TTCTTTACTTTTTGTTCCAAGAATTTCATTGGAAAATTGATTATGAAATGGCAAATCTCCTCATGGCAGGGATTTCTTTTGATACGGGGCATTTCCGGCATGATAATACGACTCCAGAAGTGCTCGAGGTTGCTTCCAAGCTTATGGAGCTTGGGGCACGAGTTGATTTTATTGCTCGACATATGTATCGACAAGTACCAATTTCAACACTCAAGGTCTGGGGGAATGCTTTGAAACGAGCTCGTATAAATGAGAAAAAAATTGTTTCTACGGTAGTCATAGAGAGTGATACTCAAGAACACGGTGCTGATATGGATGAATTGAAGACGGGGGAGTTGATCACGTATCTCAACGGAGTTCCTGACTCACTTTTTTCTATGGTAGTATCTGAGAAAGATGGTTTGATCAAAGGATCATTCAGAACTTCAAATGATAATGTAGATGTGGCGAAAATTGCGAAGGAACTTTTTCAAGGTGGGGGTCACAAAAAAGCCGCAGGTTTCGCTATGCCTGGGAAAATTGAATTGAAAGATGGAAAAGTAAAAGTAATGAGTGAAGGTTTTAACTCTGAAATTTAATATTGTTTCTCATTTCAATACAAAAGAACAGGTCAATGACCTGTTCTTTTGTTATTTTCAATCTTTCGTGGTTGAGAATTATTTTTCTTTTTTTGCTGTATTTTTTTCAGCTTGGCAACATTCAGTTCCATTGTGACATCCTTTCCCTTCACATCCTTTGGCTTCACAACATTTTGGTTTGCAACTCATACAGCTTCCACAGTCGGTGCAAGCACACATTTTGATAGCGATAGCGGTTATAAGGATATAGAGCATTAATTTCTCAGCACCATCAATACTTGCTACAACATGACCAAAAAGGAAAATCATGAAAAGTCCTGCAGTCATACTGAGACTGATACATTTTTTCCATCCACTGATCAAAAATACTCCGAGGAGGATTTCGAGAAAAGGAACGATATAAAAGAAAATAGTCGCAATTTCTTGTGGAAACCATGACTCTGCGAATCCTTTACTCATCATTTCTACGAAGAGAGGAACTCCCATTACAAACTTGTTGATCCCCATACAAATGAGAAGAATAGCGAGTGCCCATCGGAGAACTCCTGCGGCACATTGTTTTGGTTGACATTGCATCATAAACAAAAGGTTAATTATTTGCGAATTCTATTATAGGGCCAAGCAGTCATTTTGAGAAGGAAAACTGTTTTTGCTTTTGGTTGTAATTTGCTAGACTGTGTCTACACTTTATTTTTGTCATGAAAATATTTACTGGGATAATTGATCATCGACGCGACCTGACAAAAAATATTTATGAAATAGATATTGAGTTGGAGGAGGCATTTTCTTTTGTTCCTGGACAATTTATTACGCTAAAAATTCCAAAACCTGAAGGGGGATTTGCTCCGCGATCCTATTCTATTGTTTCTACGCCAGAATTGACACATACTTTGTCTCTTTGTATTAAGTGTGAAGATATGGGGCTTGGTTCTCAGTATCTTTACAAAGAGCCTTGTGGGACGAAACTTGAGTTTTTAGGGCCTTATGGCGAGTTTGTTTTCCATGAGGTAGAGCAGGGTGATGTTTATTTTGTTGCTACGAGTACGGGAGTTGCTCCTTTTATGCCAATGCTTGAGGTGTATCTTCGTAAATTTCCTCGTTCCAAATTCCATCTTATTTTTGGAGTGCGTCATGTAGAAGATATATTTTATCAAGATATTTTTGAGGTACATCGAAGGAATCATTCTAATTTTTCCTATACTATTTGTGTTTCTCAACCAGAAGTTCCTTATCCTGGATTTGTCGGGAGAGTAACTGATAAGCTTGATGGGATGACTTTTGGTGCGGAGGCTTTTTTCTATATTTGTGGGAATGCGATTATGGTTGGAGATGTATCTGATTCTCTGAAGGCATTGAAGAATGTTCCAGAATCAAATATATTTACAGAGAAGTATGGATGATGGACTTTTGGAAGGTCTTGATAAAACATTGCAAAAACCTCTAATATATTGTAAGATAAACTATCTAATTCCTTTATTATGATGCGATCGACATTGAAAAAACTTTTGAGTACTGTTTTCTCGGTAGTAGTTTATTTTGCCTTGAGCGCTGTGGTCCTCGTGCATGCCAATGGGTTGCAGTTTGAAGGGTGTAGTATTACTGAGATGCAATCATGTTCTGTCCAAACGACTTCTGGATTGTATATTGATGGGGATGTTGCAGATTTGGAACATACTTCTTTCTTCTTGAATTCTATGGCACTTGAAGTGACTTCTCTTCCTCATAAAATTCTTTGGTTGGAACCAGGTGACCATTATACCTTGGAGGTGGTTCGAGAAGGATTTGTTCCTTTGCACAAAGAATTTAAACTTGAAAAAGAGCAGGTTCAGAGAATTTATATTATGATGATTTCAGATACTTTGAGTTTTACCAAAGCCTCTGTTTTCCCGGATCCCAAAAAAGAAATTTTGGAAGTACGGAATAAGCGAGAGATTTTTGATGTCTCAGGATCTCATTCTGTATTTTTGGGGCGTATGTCACAACCCATTCTCGATGCGGTAGAGTTGATCGATGGTTATATTGCTTTGTTGGACAATGATGGAAAAGTCACTCTTGTTGATTGGGATATGCAAAATAAGGTTGTTTTCCCATGGGAAAATGTCGATGCTATCCGTGCTGATGCTGGCGTGTTGACTGCGAAACTCAAAGGAGGAGAAATTCTGGAGTGGAAATCAGAATAAAAAACTAAAGGCTGGAGATTTCAATGTTGAGCTTTTAATATTTAGTTTTTAATTTTTAGCATGTCTCTTGCAAAGCGGATTGCCTCAAGTGCACTTTCTCAGGTGATGGCAAAATTTATTATCGCTGCCCTGTCTGTTATCTCGGTAAAATTTATTACGCAGTACCTTGGAGTAGAAGGATATGGAAAATATACGGTGATTTATGAAATGATGGCTTTTTCAGGGATTATTGCTGATTTCGGTTTTTTTCATATTGCTTTGCGTGAGATGGGAAAGGATCGTGAAAATATGCCAAAGATTCTTGGGAATATCCTTTCGATGCGATTTTTGCTTGCGATTCTTGCCTCTGTTTTGACATTTTCGATTGTATTTTTCTTTACTGATTATGAAATTGATACGGTAAAGCTTGGATTGATTATTGCCCTCGGTACTTCGACTATTGGACTTATGGGGACGACGATTACGGCAGTGATTCAAGTAAATCTGAAGATGACCTATGCGGCAGCGATTCAAATTCTCGGGAAGATTACTATGATAGGATACTTATGGTATGCAGTAGTAAATGATCTTGGTTTTCTTCACATGCTGTATTCTGGGCTTATTGGGACGATTTTGGTTCTTGTTTTGACATACTTTTACACGATACGGTATTCACGGATTTATTTTGGTTTTGATTGGGTGGTATGGAGGGATTTGCTTCGAGCAACGTACCCGATGGGGATCGCTTTGATCCTTTATAATCTTACTCTGCGAGCTCCGATTTTGATGTTGGATCGAATTGTAAAAGAAGAAGCGTTGACGGGAGTATATGGAGTGTCTCAGCGTATTACAGAAGTACTTATTTTTATTCCCATTGCTTTCATGAACTCGGTGTTGCCTATTATTTCGAAGCTTATCCATGATGGTACTGATGAGGCGAAAAAACATCTCGAAAAAATTATTCAATACTCCTTTGATATTTTGAATGCTCTTTCGCTTCCGTTTATTGCTGGGGCTGTCATTCTTTCTCCACAAATTATTACCCTGCTTTCGAAAGCTGAATTTACTCAAGGAACACACATTTTTCAAATTTTGGTTTCTATGATTTTTTTCTATTATCTTTCAACGCTCTTTGGCTATATTCTCTTGGCTTATAACAAGCAAACTCTCTATATGTGGGCGAATGCTTGGGCTGCTGGGGTAACGCTTGTAGCAGGGTTTGTCATTACTCCATTGTTTCGAGAGTATGGAGCCTTGACGGCTCATATCTTAGCAGAAGTTGTGGCGATGTTTGTGACCTATTGGTATCTCCGAAGGTTCCTGCATTTCAAGATTTCGTTTACCAATTTTTTCCGCATGCTTTTGGCTTCTTTTATATTGTTAGGAGTTTTGTGGAGTATACGAGAGTTGTTGGATGGAGGAAGTATTATTGTGTTGATCCTTGTTTCTATGATTTTTGGAGGAGGGGTGTATTTTGGGAGTCTTATTCTCTTCAAAGCGATACCTTATAAGGAAATGAGGGAATTGTTGAGGAGAGGGAAGAAAGGGGATTGAAAAATTAAAAACTAAAACTGATAGAAAGTGGAATACAGAATACAGATTCGTTTTTTCGCACTTTAGTCTTTTCGTTCTTTCGAAACTACGAAAATGCGGAATCACGAAACTGATACTGTTTATCCTGAATGTAATTCAGGATCTCGTATTTTCTCCTCATGTATTTTTTCATTTACTTATTTACAAACTTTTTTAGTTTTTCATTTTTAGTTTATGCGTATCGCTCTCGACGTTCGATCCATTCACGGTCAGAAAACAGGAAAAGAATGGTACACGTTTTCTTTGTTGGAACATTTACTCAAGCTTGATTCAGAGAATATCTACTATCTATATAGTCGTTATGATTTTGACTTGGGGTGCTATCCGAAGAATTGCGTCAAGAAAGTGATGAGGGTTCATATGATGTTTTGGCACTTGGCGGTGGTCTGGGATATGATGCGATCTGGAGTAAATCTCTATTTTGGTACAGCAAGTTATATCATCGCAAGCCTTCTTATTTTGAGTCGGATCAAAGTGCTTTTGACGGTTCATGATATGGTAGCTTTTTTGTATCCGGATAAGCATTTGAGAAAGGCTTTGATTATTGAAAAGCTGACAGCGAGTCTCGCTTTTTGGAAAAGTTCGAAGATTATTTGTCCTTCATTGAATACGAAAAAAGATTTGGAATGTTTATTTCCAAAAAGTCGAGGGAAGACCATATTTATTCCAGAGGCGGCTCGTGAAAATTTTCATGAATATCCACTCGATGACGAGAAAAGAAGTGCTATTTTGTCGAAGTATCAACTTCCTGAAAAATTCATTCTCAACATTGGGACACTCTCTCCACGGAAAAATCTGACTCGACTTCTCAAGGCATACGCCAAACTTCCTGATGAAATTCGATCAGTATATCCTCTTCTTTTTATAGGTGGGAAAGGTTGGTATTACAACGATATTTTTGAAACAGTTCAACAATTGAGTCTCGAACATCATGTTCAATTTCTTGGTTATGTAGATGATTTTGATTTGCCATATATTTTGGAGAAGGCGACATGCTTTGTTTATCCCTCATTGTATGAAGGATTCGGTCTTCCTCTTCTCGAAGCTATGGCTTGTGGAGTTCCAGTTATAGCGAGTGATAATGCGGCTCATATCGAAGTGGCGAAGGGAGCTTCGGAGATTGTGTGTCGCGAAGATATTGAAGATATGAAGAGAGGAATGTTCAAAGTCCTGACAGACGGGGAGTATCGCTCAGAACTTCGAGAAAAAGGTTTGAAACGCGTGAAAGAGTACTCGTGGGAGAAGGTGGGGCAGGAGACTTTGGAAATTATTCGGGGGATAAAAAGCTAAATTTATTTGCTTGTCTCGGGGTTACAACTTATTTCTCTGGTTGGCTTTCCCTCGATATCATAAGTTCTCAAAGTTATTTTGCTCCCATTATCCGTTATTTCCAGTTCCCATTTCCAAACATTTTGGATTTCTTCTGTGTCACCGTTGAATATAAATTCTTGTTTTGCCCAGCTTGTGCGGAGGATTGGAGCCGTAGGAACACAGCGTGGTTGTTCATGGGTGGCTGTAATGAGGAATCCTCCAGATTCTAAGGCGTCACATTTTTTGACTCCACTTAAACTTGTTTTGAATAAATTTTGCTGCGAATTACCTATTTTGAGAAACTCTCCATTTGGAAGCCAGTAATGTTCCTCTTTTGCATATCTCTCTTCTTCATACGCTTCTATTTTTATTCCCCAATTTTTTGCTGCTATTATTCTCATAAAATTGTAGTCTTGCCCAAGCCAGCTATCTATATTATTAACCCTGATTGAATCACCAGTTTCTTTCTCTACGGGGTTTTTAGTACGAGCGATTTTTTCACGAAATTTTTCTGTATTCTGTTTTGCTGGAAGCGTTGTTGATATTGTCGCTAATATGGCAAGAGGAGTAATGAGTTTGTTTAATGTCGATGGTTTTAGAAGTGACATGGGAAAAAACATTAATTATTATTCTTGATATTATATGTTAAAATTTGGAAAATGTCAACCATTCATCTCTAGATCGACGGTTTCATATCGATTACCATAGATGGGTATTTTGTGTTTTTTAACCTTTTCTTATGGATTTCTCTTCCCTCGAAAAACAATACGACGTTGGTAATCTCAAAGAAATGCTCGGTGGGGTCTCTCATCATATTTCTCAAGCATATGCATTTATCGATTCTCATCCGCTTCCAGAAATTTCTCAAAAACCTTCTCGTGCTATTGTGTGTGGTATGGGTGGAAGTTGTTGGTATACGGAGATTGTGAACGCATTGTTATTCGATCGAACGGTAGTTGATACTTGTAGTAACTATGTTGCTCCGGCATGGGCGGAGAAAGATACTCTCGTGATTGCTTCTTCTTACTCTGGAAATACCGAAGAGACGCTTGCTGTTTTGGAGTCTATGAAAGGAAAGGCTGAATATCTCGCTGGTATTACTGCTGGCGGACAATTACTGACGAAATTTCAAGAATACAATATTTCTTTCCTTCAGATTATGGCAACAGGGATCCAGCCTCGTATGTCGACTCTGTGTAATCTCGCCTATCTTCTCCATTTACTTCATCACTATGGACTTTCAAAAGATTGGCGAAGTGAATTTATGGAGCTGGAGACGTTTTTGTCTGGAATAGATTTTGAAACTTCCGCCAAACAAATTGCTGAAGAAATTGGAGACAAAGTTCCGGTGATATATTCTGCGGCACAGGCCGTGAGCGCTGCCAAGGCTTGGAAAATTTGTATCAATGAAAATAGTAAGACACAGGCTTTTTATAACTATTTCCCAGAATTAAATCATAATGAAATGTGTGGATTTACGAATATGCGAATGAATCCGTGTTTCATTTTCTTACACAGCTCTCTCGATCATCCGAAAAATGCAAAACGAATGGATGTGACCAAAGAAATGTTGCAAGGAAAAGGGAATTTCATCGACGTGGATCTCAAAGGAGAAACTTTGCTTCAACAATTGTCTTATGCTTTGGTAATGGGGTATTGGGTGTCGTATTATGTTGCCCTTGCAAATCATGTGGATCCGACTCCGGTCGATATGGTTGAAAATTTTAAAGCGAAGATGAAGTAGGGGGACTCGTGTGTTCGTGGTTTCGATTATTCGTACTTTCGAAAATACGAAAACACTACAACGCGAAACAACGAGAACTTTTATGCTGTATTTCAAAAATTGCACTTGAACGAATAAATCTTTATACTGTTTTCGAATTTATTTTTTTCTAACTTTGATTTTATGAAAAAACTCCTTCCACTTTTTCTCGCTTTTGTTTTTGTATTTTCTGCTTGTTCCTTGCTTCCTTCTCGAGATAAGCCAGCTGATGATCAGCCTGTAGTAAATATGGATAAAGTTATTCCTACTATTACCTGTCAAGAACCAGCTTCAGATGCAGTTGATGTGCCAGTTGATTCGAATATAAAACTTTGTTTTAGTGAAGAAATGAAACTCGATGCAACTCATTATGGCAAAGCATTTCAATTATTGGATACTGATGGTGTATTGATTGAGGCTGTTGGGACTTATAGTAATGCTGACAAAACATATGTGATCGATCCGATAGTAGATCTCAAAGCGAAAACTCAATATACATTCCGAGTACGAACGAACAATACTCAAGACCTTGCAGGGAATTCTTTGAATGCTCCTTTGAAACTTGAATTTACTACCAAATAAATATGATTGATTTTTCAGAAAAGAAAATTGTTATCTTCGATCTGGATGATACTCTCGCTGAAAGTAAGAAAGCGATGGATCTTGAGATGTCTGAACTTGTAAACAAGTTGCTTGAGGTGAAGAAGGTAGCTGTTATTTCGGGTGGAGCCTATGCTCAGTACCAGAAACAGTTTCTTGTCTCATTGAATGCTCCTGAATCTCTTTTGTCGAATTTGTGGCTCTTTCCAACCTGTGCGACTGTTTGCTATCAATATGTTGATGGAGATTGGAGTTGTTTATATAGTCAGGATTTGACTCAAGAGGAGAAGGAAAAAATCTTCGATGTTTTTGAGAAGGTGATACAAGAATACGGGCACGCTCCAGAGCAAGTATGGGGAGATATGATAGAGGATCGAGGTACGCAGATTACCTTTTCGGCTCTTGGGCAACAGGCTCCCATCGAGGCAAAACGTGGTTGGGATCCAGATTCTCAAAAACGATTGGCCATGAAGGTGTTGCTTGAGAAATATGTCCCAGAATTTGAAGTTCGTACCGGTGGAACGACTTCTATCGATATTACTCGAAAAGGGATTGATAAAGCGTATGGTATTCGTCAGATTGAAAAACTTCTTGGATATACTCATGCCGATATGTTGTTCGTTGGTGATGCTTTACACCCTGGGGGGAATGATTATCCAGTAAAAGCAATGGGAGTGGATAGTATTGCCGTGACGGGTCATGAAGATACGAAGCAGGTTATTCGAGAGATTTTGAAGTGAGGTCAGAAATCTGAGATCTGAAATCAGAACGTTAAAAACTCAGAACGTAGAGTTTTTGAGTTTTGACTGTGGGTCAATTTTGCGATTTAAACATTTTGCTGTATTCATGGAAATATTCTCAATTCTTTCTTCTTTTTTCTGCATTAACAACTCTAAACGTTCTGACCTCTGATCTCTGATCTCTGATTTCTTTTCCTTCCCCAAACAGAGGTAAGCCGAGTTCTGTCTTCCTCTCTGATCTCTCTGGTCCTAGACTTACGTCTGGGTACTTGCGACGGGAACGAATGGGGCTTGATAGAGAAAGCCGATTCCACCGTTCCATCCCGTCTTGCAGCGCCTGGGGTTTACCACTCCTCCACCTCACGATGGGGACCCCCGATGATCGGGGCTTTTCACCTTTCTCTCGACTTGCGTCGAAATAGTATTGTCTCTGTGGCACTTTCCGTCGAAACATCCCGTTTCGGGATCAAGCTTCTATCAGCTGCTCGGACTTTCCTTTCCGCTTCGCACGAGGCTATGCAGAATCAGAGAATCCCTGTTTGGGACCTTGATTGTAGCAAAAGAGTTTGTATCAGAGAATTTTTTTCTTACAAAAAGTTGACAATGTATTTTAATATATCGTAGAATACAAAATTCTAATGTATTTATATGAAAAATGGAGTAAAAAATTATGTCGGGTCTCTGGCTCTTGGAGCGTTGTTGTCGATCTCTCCGCTCTTCCTCCAAGCTCAAAAAGAAAAGGGAGAGAAACAAAATGAAAAGGTTCTATTTATCAAAGATATTCAGATTTTGGAGGATTCTATTGCTGGAATGAGAGAAGCCATGACAGGAATCTTGAATGATCCCGATTATATTCGTTGGGAAACTCAATTTCGTTTGAATACTAAATTGGTGAAGCATACTTTGCCTGATTTGCGTCGAAATGATCCTCAAAATTACACTCAGGTTCGGTATATGAAAGATTCTATCGGTTCTTCTCACGCTATACAGCAAGCTCAAGAACAGCTTTCTTCATATAATCCTGCTCTGGAGTATTTTCGGGTATCGATTCAATCGTTGGAGAAAGAGATCGATGGATATAGGAAGATTTTATCTGAAAAATTTCCTTCTCCAGAAGAAAAAAGACGAAAGAATATGGCTGAAAAACATGCAAGAAGGTGGTATGCATCTCAGAAAAGGTACGCTGGGAAATTTGAGTAGATGTTTTTTGGAATGTGTGATAGGATGACCTCCAAATAATACGACTCTATGGAATCTATTTCAAAAGGACAGTATTATCAAAGATTGGATGAACATAAAGCTACTATTCGTGCTTTGGAGGCGATGGGGGATTTTTCTGCTGTGATGAAAGGGAGAGAAGATATTAAGGAGCTTAAATTACAGGTACAAGCTCAGCATGATTACTTAGTATCTCTTCGTCCAGGGGTAGCAGTAATGCGTAGTGATTACAGAATTGCTCTGAATGGTCCCGGCGGGGTTGCTGGTTTCATTGAAGGAAATTTTACGAATAAACATGTTACAGACATCGGTCTCCAGAGTGGTCCGGGAGGTGTAATAAAAATTATGGATCATGAAGATCAGCATCAACTTGTTCAGATTAGTTCTTTGGATACTAAAGATAATTTATCTTCTGAACAAGCAAAAGTACTTGAAGAAATGGTTCCAGGAGCTACTGGTTTGAGTGGAGTTCGGCTGATGGAAGGATATAATGAAATGACAGCTCAAAATTCGAGACATACAGATAGTGGATATAAAACCGAAGTAGCAACAGCCGGAAGATTGACAGATTTTGGGATGAAGAAAGCAGGTAAGTCTTTGGCTACTTCTTATAACGAAGGAAGTGCTTCTTCTTTTTACTCTGTGGTTCGTGAGGCCGTCACTACTACTATGGTAGAAACAGTAATTGAAATAGAGCAATATAGTACGGAGAACATTTCAACCAAACAAATAACGGACAGAGCTTTGGAAGCGAATGCGGATACTCATGAAAAAATTAAAAGGGTTTTGGATGGGATGAGAGAAGAATCTCAACCACAAGCTACTTCTGGAAATTCAGATGGAGATGATCAAGAAGCTCAACCAGGGGTTGGAGGCTCTAATACATTGCCTCCGATAGGAAATCGAGCTTCTCAGTCTTAAGGTTTTCAGCTTTCTTTTATAATAGATGAAAGCTTTTTTGCGTTTCCAAAATATTTCCGTTATAATTAGACTAGTCTACAAACTAGTTTAATACATTCTCTATGATTTCTACTCCCATCACTATTGGTACTTTCGAAGCAAAAACCAAGCTTTCTGAGGTGGTTCGTAATCTTCAAAAAGGGCAATCGTATGTACTTACTCTCCGTGGGATCCCTGTAGGAGATATAATTCCCAGAAGTTCTGTGGATAATAAAAAGCAAGAGATGAAGAAGCTTTTTCAAGAGATGAAGGAACTTCGGGAAGATTTAGGGTGGCATAAAAAAGGTATTACCTATCAAGAATTTAAAGAAATGAAAGAATATGGAAGAAAATAAAGCTGTTGTTGTCGATGCGTCAGTGGTATTTGGGTTTTTCTTTGAAGAAGAATTGAATCCTTATAGTCTCTCGTTTATGGATTGTATGTATGAGAAGCAATGTATTGTTTCGTCTATTTTCCCTTTGGAAATTGCGAACGTTTTGCACCGGGGTATCAGAAATAAACGGTGGTCTTCCGCCGAGGCGTGGAGGTTTTTGACCTTTCTATCCCGTTTTTCCATTGACGTTGAAACTGGAGTCAGTAACGATCCTATGGAGTGTTTGGATATTGCAGAGGAATATGATTTGACCCCTTATGATGCATCCTATTTAGTTGTAGCAAAATATAAAAAACTTCCTTTGGCGACTCAAGACAAAGAACTCCAAAGAGCTGCGAAGGAATGTGGAGTATTTTGGGAGCCAGAGATAAATTAAAAGCTAACAATTAAAAGTGAAAAACGTTAGCAAATGATTCAGTTTATGGATGGGTTGTCCTGAGATTTTATTCACAAGCTTTCTATTGCTCTCAAAGAAGCTGATGAGACAAAGTATTGGCTTTATTGCTTTCAGAAGTAAAAAATAACGAGGTGGTAAAAGACTTCTATGAGATCTCCACAGCACTTTATGCTCTTTTGGTAGCCAGTATAAAAACTCTAAAATCTAAAAAATGACTTTCACTTTTTCTTTTTTTCACTCAGAAACGCTTTTAGTTTTTCACTTTTAGTTTTTAGTTTTCGTATACATCGTCTTAAACCCTCCGCTCCCATACTTAATCATACGATTTCCCCGGGTAATGGTAGCGACAGCAGTACCTAAATTTTCCTGAATTTCCCTCTGACTCATTTTTCCTTCGAGGAGGAGTTTGGCTATTTGCCATCGCTCTGCGATGGATTCGAGCTCCTGCGGGGTGAGGATGTCCGTGAGGAATTTCTCCGCTTCTTGAGGGGTTTTGAGCTGCGTCATGATGGAGAAGAGTTCTTGGAGGTGGGTTGGGGTCATAGTGGGTGGTGAGTAGTAGGTAGTGGGTGGGTATTTTTTGGAGTGAGTATTAGGACTACCCGCTACCTGCCACCCGCTATTTATCATCCATTATAAAAAACTTTTGACAAGAATGAAAGAGCGTACTATTATGCTAGTACATTAAGTTTGTATATGAAAATGTTTTCTTCTTCACACGAGTCTTCACAAATCGTTACGCCTCCCATGCCTTGGCGATGGCAGGAGCAAAATACTCAGAGGGTGTGGCTTTTGTGGCCGGAATAGATTTTTTATTTTTACTTTTTTCTATTTGAAACCTTCTGAAGATGAAGGTTTTTATTTTTATTAATTATTTTAACAATTTTTTATGACAAATAAGCCTACCGTAGTTCTCATGGCAAATGACAAAAAGAGCTGCAATATTTCTTGTACGCATTGTTATTTGCCTTATGAAGGAAGTATTCCGGCTGAAGATCTCTTACAAATGAGTGAAAAATTACGCGATGACTACAAGGTGACCATTGCCGGAAGTGAAACGTTAATGGACGTAAATTATTTGTCTTCTTACAAAAATGTAGGGCAAAAATTCATATTGACCAACGGAATCCTTTTGGATAAAGACCCAACCTTATATAACAAGCTTAAGGAGAATGGTATTTCTGAAATTCGAATGAGTCTGCATTTTAATATTGAGAAAGATTTGAAAAGCGTTCCTCACCGTCTGGTAGAAAGAGTAGTTAAGGCCGCAAAGGCGGAAGGACTCTTCGTCCATATTAATACCACTATTACACCGGAGAACTATAACCGTGTGATTGAAATGTGTGGTGAAACTCATCGAATGGGAGCTAATAAAATTGAATTTATAAAATATATCAAATCTGGAAGTGCTCATGAAGAAAAAAGATCTCTTTTATCTGATGAAGAACGGAGTCAATTCTTTTCTCTTGTTGATCAGGCTCGGGCTCAATATCTACGGGATTCTTTATTTATTAAAATACATGGAAACTTTGGACCCAAACCTGGGAGTAAAGGAGAAGCCTTAGCCTGTGGTAATACTTACTGTCCTGCAGGAGTCGATCTCTTCGTAGTGGCTCCGGATAAGCAAGTCTATGGCTGTCCTTTGCTGATGGAACATCCTATTGGCTTCTTAGATTCCCAAGGAAGAATTCAAATTACGAAAGTGTTGGGTGACGGCCTTCGCGATAAATGTTTAACCGATATCATACTTTAATTATGTAACATACTATTATGAATCTCATTCACTGGAAAACAATTGAGCATAAAGTCGGTCAGGAGACTTTAGAAAAACTGAGAATACTCTCAGATTTCTATCGACAGACTCGTGTATCTGATTACTACAATAAAACCTCCACTTTAATAAGAGTGGGAGAATCTATCAATAATACGAATACTGCCGAGTTGGTAGTCTGTCCTCATTTTGGAGAAGAGACCATTCGCGGGCTCCCTTCATCTCAAGTCAATCTTATTATCCATGATTGCCTTCCAAAACGTCTTTTGGGATTTAAAAAATCTGGATTGATGGAAGTTCTCAATGATATGCGTCTTTCTCTCAAGGTCATTATAAGTACGAAAGAGTTTGTGGAGGTAAATGATCCACGAGGCTATACTGGGATTGTTGCGAGTATACAAAACTCTAGAAGTATTATCCAAGAAGCGTTTCGGGATTTGGAAGTAGGGCTCATGGAGGAAAGAGAAGTAGTAAACTATAGGGATAATTTTATGCCAGATGATCATCTCGATAGAAAATGGCCCGAGGGCTTTTGGATTCCTCAAGCAAGACATGGTCTAGATATGTCCAAAACAACTGACTGTATCTCCAT
>CAZQCN010000010.1:0-23879 GCA_964592185.1 uncultured Candidatus Peribacteria bacterium | reverse complement strand
ATACTCTCTCCACACTTATCACACTTCTTCTCAAACAAAGCAATCGGATTCATCTTCGCCATTCTATCTCGATATCGTTGAGCAGGAGCCCTTCGAGGAACCGGTAGTTTCATTTTTTTATAAAAACTCAATTCCGCTGGAATAATCTTGTAGGTCGCACTACTCACTTCACAAACAAGGCTCTTTGTAAGAATATCTTCTCCCACCTCAGAAATATTATCTGGAACTATAGGTACAGACGCAAAATTTTGCGTCTCTGCGGGCGACGTATTCGCCCATCTATATCCCAACTTCTTCGCCTCTTCTTCACTCAACGGGTGGAAATCTTGGGCCAACGTTTCATTATAAGCAAAAGGACAAATCTCCTCTTTGAAAAACTCTCCCCACTCACCCGTACTTTTCATATGTTCAATAATCTTTGGCACCAATACTTCATACTCTTCCTTCGTATATTGCTTATTAAAAATACAGTATTTCTTCCTCTTCAACCCTACACATCCAAAACAGTACTCTGAACTCTGACAAATATCAGAGTAAAGAATGTATTTCGACTTCAAACACCACGTAGAAAAATGAGTCATATACGATTCATCAGAAGTAATATTGTTGTAACACCACTCGCATTTCCCAGATGATATAATATCATGACAGTTTTTCACCGTATCTACTCTTACAAAATAACTACAAAATTCACTATCAAATCCTTCAAAAGAATTTTTGCACTCTCGAGAGTTATAGAGATGATCCCCTGTGCACTCTTCACAATTTTTTAACCGCATATTCCTTCGAGGAAAGTCTTTTTTGAATGCTTCAAATTTTGCCTTCATTCCCTGGATAAAAGTAAATGAGCCTGTATCAAATTCTTTTAATTTTTCTTGATACTCTTCTTTTGAATACTGTTCATTGAAAATACAATATTGCTTTTGACGAAGATTCACACAAGCAAAACAATCCTTACAACTCTGCAATCCATACCCAAAAAAACAATTACTACAATTTTCTGAATCTTGCAAAAAAGAACAGTTATACAGACTCTTTGTATGAATACATTCATATACCAATTCTACATCTCCATAACAAGAATAAACATCTACACCCTCTTTCGTCGCACCAACCATCTGACTGTACATACAATTTTCATTGAACCAACCGCCTGCGAGAAGATAACAATTTTTACTGTAAAAATTGTCCTGAACATACTGACAATTTTGACTCGCTACACTGTCATCATTCATCATCGCCAGCTGAGGAACTACGTTTTGTAATTCCTGAAACTGTTCGTTAAACGTTCTCGAAAAATCGAAATCACGACCGTACGAAAGAGCATCCCACGAATCGCTCCACCAATACCGATTTTCATAGACGGTAAATGGCGAATCAGGAGAAAAAACTGAAATAATATTCTTCCCCGTCGCATCGCATTTTCGAGAATAATATTTCAAATCATTCCTCCACGCAAACCTTCTTCTCAAACGTTCCTGAGGACATATATTCGGAACAGGAATAGCATATTTCACTCCATTAAACTCTGGAGAAATCTGATCATAAAATGTTTGATCGGATTCATCAATTTCAAAAGGTTGGCCGGTAATTTTGCAGAATTGAGTGATAGTGGGCATAGGGAGAAAGTGAAAAATGAAAAGTAAAACATTATCATTCTTTCAATTTTTTTTGGTCATCCTGAACTTGATTCAGGATCTCGGGTTTATTCCCCATGGTATTTGATTTTAGGCGAGACCCGAGATTCCGGGTTTTGAAGCGACGGTATACCGGGTCGCACCGGAATGACCATTCTTTAATAGACCGAGCTCAAATAACACTTCTCACAATATACTATCTCCCTTCTCTCTGTACTATACGTTGTCTTCATCTCCATCTGACACTTCGCACATTTTCTCTCCCAAAGCTTCCAAGGGGCTCTTGAAATTTTTCGTATTCGAAATCTCTCCTCTGGACACAAGTCTGGAGCTGGAACTTTCAATTTTTGATAGAGTTCATATTCTGGCTTCACAATTTTAAAATTTTTCTTTGTGTTCGCACATGCCAAAATCCCAATACAAATCTCAGGATTCATTTCTGAAAAATGATTAGGAGACAAGAAACTAGACTGAGCATATTCCGAAGCTAATTCTTCTTTCCACTTCCCTTTTCGATCTAATACTTGCCCCGTACTGAGAGGAAAATATTCCTGCGCACACGTATGATTGTATGCAAAAGGACTCAATTCCAGTGGTGGAAACTCTCCCAACTCTCCCGTCAGTTTCATGTGAGACAGAATTTTGGGGAGTAATTCTTCATAGGCTTCTTTCGAATACTGTTTATTCAAAATGCAATATTTTTTCTTCTTCAGACCAATACATCCAAACACATTTTGAGAATAATGAGTATCGATACAATAGTAAGCATCAGAAAGCGTCCAGCAGAGGTTGGAGCAAATGACTCTATAACTATCAGGCCCTACATAACTACAATTGTAAAGGAGTTCTCCGTTATATACATGAGTGTCATAGCAATCATGAGAACCATACATCTCCGTACAATAGTTACATTTTTTACAATCTCGAATTTGGAAGGAATCGTGGCAATCAGAACAACCTTCCAAATAACACCCAGTAGAATTTTCACACTGCACCTGAAAGGATGCTCTCTGAATTTGCTTCATCAACCACTCTTGGAATTGAAACTTGTACTGACGAACCTTACTTCGATCTTGAAAATCAAATTCCTTCAATCGAGCTTTGTACTCTTCTTCGGTCAGCTGTTGATTGAAAATGCAATATTGTTTCTGCCTCTGATTCGAACAGAACAAACAATTTTTACAGGCAATACAATCAAAAAGAAATTTACTTTCACTACAGTTTGCTGAATTACGAGAATATTGGAGGTCAAAACATCCTCGGCTATCGGTAACTTCATAACACAATTCACACGCATCAATATAATCGGAATCAGCACAATCTACAGAATTTTGAACCCAATATCCGAAAAGACAAGAACGATTGAAATCACTATTATTGATAAGATAGCAGTTCTGATTTTTGTGACCGTTCATCGTGTAATCGCTGTTTACATTCTCTTTATTATTATTTCCCGAACGAGGGGCAACACGCATCAAATCATGAAACTGATCAAAAAATGAACGAGAAAAATCAAAGTCCCGACCATACTCAAGTGCATCCCAATCATCACTCCAATAGGCTTCACCACTATAGAGAGGACATTGAATAATGCTTTCATCAAATTGAGAAAGAAACTTTTTTCCTGTCTTGGCACAAGTCGCCCAGAATAACCGATTCGATATAAAGGCAAGACGTCGTTGGAGACGACATTCTGGACACAAACTCGGAACGGGAACTTCCATTTTAATATAAAATGTCTGGTCTTCTTCTGTAACAAAAAATAGAGACTGACATTGATTACACACAACCTGAGGCATATATAAATGAATCAATAATACAAAAAACATTCCAACACAAAAATTGCTTTTATTCCAGTATTTATATAAATTTAAAATAAGAATTCTTAAAAAATAGGAAAAATGAAGCTCACCCCCCTCCTCCATCCATTAGATCCGATACAAAGTGCTATCATAGAAGTACTGTCGGAACACCCTCTTTTTCAAGTCCAAACACTCCTGAATACCATCGAAGAAAAATATGGCCTTTCGATTTCACAGGGAAATTTTTATAGAATTATCGGTCAAATGATTGATGCACAAATCTTAGTAAAAAAAGGAAAACTCCTTTCGCTTCACTCTACTTGGAATGCGAACTTTTTAAATCTCGCAGACACCATTAAAAAAACATATATTCAACAAAAAGAATCTTATATGCTCGAGGAAGGAGAGAGGAGAGAGTTTGTATCAGATTCACTCTATAACCTCGATCCACTTTGGAACGATATTATCGCCTTACTCACTGAACAATCTGAAGAAAAAACCATTTATTTTTTCAACCCACATACCTGGTACATATTAGGTATGGAAGATACAGAAGCTCGACTTTTCAACGGGATCAAAAAAATCGGAGGGAAAGTCCTCTATGCCTTCGGACATGATACATTCCTCGATCAATATGGACGCAAACTTCTCCAACTCCAAGGAGTACATACTCTCGTGTATCCAAATCATCCATTCCCAAAAGAAAATTATATACTCAATATTTTCGGTGATTTCATACTCGAAGTTTTACTCCCCGACAGTCTCGTCCGTCACTTCCGTTTCTTTTTTGACAACACCAAAAGCATGAAAGATTTTGATCCACAACTCTTCACAGATATTTTTCAGATGAAAGCGAAATGTAAACTCACTCTCCGAAGGAGTAAAAAAGATGCAGAAGAGTTAAAAAAAATATTTCGAGAGTGGTTTGAAGGAAAGTTATGACAACTTCTCAAACAGCTTCCGAGTAGCAAAGTAAGATATGTATTTCCCTACTCTTTTTTGTTCGAGCAGTTCTATTGTTCCCAAGCTCTTCAAATCTTTGGCTGCTGTCTGCCGGGTTATTTTATGTAAAGCACTATGTGAACTCACAGTTATTCGAGCATCTTTATTACTACTCAGATAGTGAATGAGTTGATACTGCCTGTCATTAAGATTAAAATTTTCCAAAGCTTCTTTCAAAACATTTTCATCTTTGTCCTTATTCTCTAAAAATTCTTTTGTTTCTTTAATAGACTGTATTATTTTCTGAACATTAAAATCTAAAAAATAGGTGAGATCAAAATCATCCTGTTCCGTATAAATATAAGCCTTCGCATACTGTGCAGGTGATTTTTTTATAACTGTGGAAATAGGAAGATACATAATGGTCCTATAGCCTTTTCGCAATAAATACCAATAAAAAATCGCCCTCGCCAAACGTCCGTTTCCATCAGTAAAAGGATGGAGATACCCGAACCAAAAATGTAACAAAATAGCTTTTATTACTGGATGAATGTAAGAGTCAGCAAAAAGGTCGTCAGGCTCATCATTTGCAAATGAAATAAATCGCTTGATTTCGTCTTGAAGGAATCCAAAAGCCATGGGAATGTGAGTAATAAATTCTTCAGACCCTAACATTCCAGCTACATAAATTTTATCTTCATCGGTTCTCATTCGATTCTGCTCAGACTCAGGCAGAGTACCTTTTGTTAATTGCACATGCATTTTCAACAACAAATCTTCTGACAACTTCAGTCCCTGATACTCGTCATCAAGAGAACACATTGTCAGATAGTTATTGTAGATCATTTGTTCATCTTTCGTCTTTGGTGGTCTTTTTTCTAAAATCATCATTTTTGCTGCGAGACGAGTCGTATGAGCTCCTTCCAATTGGCTGGAGGCAATCGCTTCTTCAAGTATCCCGTGGCGAATCAATTTCTGATCAATTTCATTCCCTCTCAAAAATGAATGAATCAATCCTCCTGCAAACATGTCAATATCATGAAGGGATTTTTCGAAAGAAGGTATCGAAAACCAACGAAAATGTTCTCTCATGTCTGTTCGAATAAGAGTTTTTCTCATATTGGTATTCCTCACATACTTCACATAGTACCAAAGCTCTTCATCTGAGAGTCCAGTCTTCTGATCTTTAAATTTATGTTTGAAAGTATCCCAATATATATAAGGGTCAAGTGAATTTTGGTATATAAAAGAAAAATTCAACTTCTCCTCCTCAGATTTTTTAAGAAAATTTGAGAAATCACAATTTGAAAAATCTGCTTTTTCGAGATAATAAAAAGGAATATTCATGTTAAGTACATGTTAAGTACATGTTAACAATTGACATGTTATCAGAAAAAAGAGAAAAACACAAACTCAACTATGGGTAAATAAGAAACCCTCTTCACACTTCAATCTCCTTCCAAACAATCTCCACTGCATCAAAATATTTCCTCGTAAACTCCCCAGCGTCTTCCAGAGAAAAAGGCTTACACGTATAAATATCCACCGTAAAAAGAGGCAAATCGGTTGGATAACTGTAGAAGTGACTCCCCGAACTTTTCCAATGAATCCAGCCTCCATAGCCCATTTCATGGGCACTATAAGAAAAAGGACCCGACATCACCTCCATATCAGTAACTTCCGCTAAAGCGGAAAGATACTTTTTGATTTCCTCCGGTTCAACGATTTTTTGAGTCGTTCCTTCGATGATGACTCTTTGTCGTACGAGATCAGGAGCAAGGTTTTTCCAATTCATAGAAAATATTACAAATAAGCTTGATGCTATCAAAAAACTGCATTTTGTAAATAAAATTGATACAAAATAAATAAATAATCTCTAAAAATGAGATTATCTACTTTTGATATGGAAAGAATCTTTAAACAATAGAATTCAACATCTTCCTCACCCCTTCATTCACCAACTCCGGCCTCTCCTGAATCCACTGATGAATGGCATGAGGACAATAGAGAAATCAAAAGGGAAAAACATGTCCACGCTCCGCAAGTCGCTCCATTAAATATTGCATTCTATGTTTATTGAGCTACCAGCTCCATGGAGAAACAAAAAATTCGCTTCGCCTAGCTCTCCTGTATATGCCTCTGAGAATGTTTCATCGCCGGGAGGAAAGGAAATTTTTTGAAAAGAGTCCATATATGAAAAACATAGGTTAATAGACTCCTTCCATATAACACTTCTCACAAATAATCGCAGCATATTTCTCCGGCGAACAATTAGTCGAAACTACACTATGACAATTCGAACATTCTCGCTCCCATAAATACATCGGACCTTTTTCCTTCAGCCGTTCCAAATGACGAACTTCAAAAGCCGTTCTTGGAACCGGCACGCCCATATTTCTATAAAATTCCAATTCTTTCTGATTCACTTTATAGGGCTTTTTTGAAATTTCACAGCTGAGTACTTTTTCACAAATGTCATTCGAAACTTCGGCAATAGATTCTGGAACCTGAAAGTTTGATCCCTGATATACGGCGGTTTGTTCGTCTTCTTTCCAGTTCAAATGTCTTGCTATGGCTTCTTCTTTCGTGAGAGGAAAATATTCTTGGGCGATGGTTTCATTATAAGCGAAGGGTGAAAGATGGGCTGGGAAGTATTCTCCCCATTCAGGGAAGTTTATCGTTTGTCGTTTATCGTTCATGACATTTAATTCATTCTCGACTTTCGATAAACGATCAACGATCAACTCCCCACCCATCTGCTCAATGATTTTAGAAACCACCACTTCGTACTCTTCTCTACTATACTGCTTATTAAAAACACAGTACTGCTGATTTCGAAGTCCCACACAACCGAAACAATTCTTACAGCTATGACATTCCATAGAGTAATAGATGTCGGCCCCAGTCCAAACCAAAAAAGTCCCCATCACTCGTGAACCCATAGTAGAACAAGCTTCATACGAGAACTCAACTCCCTTCGGCGAAGTAAACGTGGAGTCATACGAATTGATTCCATGAGGAGTAAACGCTGTGTATTTACAATCTTCAGATTCTTTACAATCAAAACAGGAAATACAGCTCTTACATTGGATAAGAAGATCACCCGTTGATCCTTCACACTGATAGAGATGAGAAGCAAGCGTCGATCCGTTTTTCTCAAGTTCTTTGAGTTGTTCTTTCGCCTCAGCAATTTTCTGATGGGTCAAAGGAAGGAATTGTTTTTGAATTTCTTCAAACTTTTCTTTACCCACATACTGATTCATATAACAATATTCTTTGTTCCGCAGACCAAAACACAGAAGACAATTCCGACAAGAACTACAATCTTTTATAAACATACAATTACTGCAGCTTCGACAGTAGTTAAAAAACTTGCACTCGTAACAACTATCAGAAGCAACACCTTGATAACAAAATTCACAGGAATAGAGAGACAGTCCTTCGGAAACATTTTTGCAATACGATAAAAATTTTCCATACATACAGTCCTCATTCGTCCCTCCTCCGAAAATGAGATAACAATTTTTTTGATTCAATGCGTAATTCGTATAATAACTGTTTTCAACGTTGATATTGTAGAGATGAACATGCGGAACATCTTTGTAGAGTTCAAAAAATTGTTCGAAAAATCCTCTCGAAAAATCAAAATCACGACCATACGACTGCGCATCCCACTGATCACTCCACCAGGCATCACGGTCATAGACTTTGAAAGGTTTATCTGGAGAATACATCGAGATAATTTCTTTGCCGGTCAGATCACACTTCCGATGATACAGACTGCGTTCATTTCGAAAAGAAAGTCTCCGTTTGAGACGGCAGGGCGGACACAATGTCGGAGCTGGAACTGAAAATTTCTTGCCATTAAAAACAGGAGAAATCTTGTCATAGAAAGCAAGATCTTGTTCTGTAATTTCAAATTGAGTTTGGCACTGTGGACACATTTTTTGCATATGGAAAAATTAATAAACAGAAGCTAAGTAACATTCTTCACAGAAGACGGTTTCTGGACGATTCGGAGCATAACTGGTCTGAATTTCCTTGGCACACTTGGCACACTGTCGATCATAGAGCGATCTTGAATTTCGCTTTGAAGAACGTTCTTTATACCGTACTTCCGGACACGTCTTCGGAATCGCAATGTTCATCTTTCTATAAAAATCCAATTCCTGCCGAATAATTTTATAGGGCTTCCCAGTTGCCTGGCATTTCAAAATAGACTGAACGATATCATCTTTTACTTCAGTAATATTTTCAGGAATTGAATATTCCACTCCTTGATACTGAGAAGTTGTATCCTTATCCGTCCATTGATATCCGCGAGCGAGAGCTTCTTCTTTGGTCATTGGGAAAAAGTCATTTGCAACCGTTTCATTGTATCCATACCCCGAACAGCTAATTGGGAAAAACTCACCCCATTCTTTGGTTTCCTTCATGTGTTGAATAATTTTTGGAAGCAAAGATTCATATTCCTCCTTCGTATACTGTTTATTCAAAATACAATATTGCTTCTGCTTCAACCCTGAACAACCGAAGCAATTTCTCGCTCCACTCATCATATTGCAATAGAGAAGAAAAGAACTTGAGTTCCAACATCCAATAGAAAACTGAATATTCGAAGCATTGATTCCAATACCCAGAGAGTAATAGAGCCATTCTGAATTATCTCCAAAAAAATGGATATCCATACAGTCGTGAGCCTTGAAAAGATAGATACAATATTTACAATTTTCGACCTCAAAAGAATCAAAACAATAATGGCTATTTTTTACATTTTGAATATTGTCTCCTGAAAATTCTTCATTGGTATGTCCAAAATAATATTTTTTCGGAAAGGATAAACTGAAACTTTCAGAATCTGTTTTCGTTTTCAAAAAGTTTTGCGATGAGAGCAAAATCGCTTTTGTCGTCTCATATTCTTCCTTGGTATATTGCTTGTTAAAAATACAGTACTGCTTATCCACCAAATTTGCACAGCCAATACAATCCTTACATCGTCGGCAATCAGAGAGAAAATAGCTATCCTGGCAACTCACCGCTCGGTGCGAATAATATAAGCTATTAGAGTTCTGACAGTCGATACACTCATAACACCAATCGCAACGGGCAATACCTAAACAGTCAAGGCAGTAATTAGAATATTTAGAATCGGTAACATAATAATTTTTCTCACAATAATCCATATCAAAAGAGAGATAACAATCTTTACAATTTGCAGCTCCATTTATAAAATCGCAATTTTCATTATTGATCTGAAAAAGGTGCATAACCGGCACTTCTCGATACAATTCTTTCCACTGGTCGAAAAACAGACGAGAAAAATCAAACTCTCGACCATACTGCAAAGGATCCCATTTATCACTCCACCATTCATCCGAGTAGTAAACGGTATGAGGAGAATCCGAAGCATAATTGGAAATCATCTCACGCCCAGTGAGATCACATTTTCGATGGTAGAGATTTCGCAAATTCCTTGTTGCCAAAAGATGTCGTCGCCGTTCATCCGGACAAATGGTCGGAAGGGGCACATTCATCTTCGTATAAAAAATCTGATCGTCGTCCGTAATAAGAAATTGTTTTCCGCTGAGTCGGCAGGTCTGTAAAATATCGGGCATAAAAAATATTAGTAAACTTCTGAAAGATAACAGGTTTCACAATACACTATCTCCGGTCTTTCCGGCGCGTAACTCGTCTTCATTTCCACCCCACACTTCGCACACTTTCGATCCCACAACTTCCTTGGATTCCTCCGGGCCATTCTCTCTACATGTCGTTGATCGGGAGATTTTTTGGGTACAGGCAATCTCATCTTTCTATAAAAATCGAGCTCTGGTTTACTAATCTTATAAGCTTTTTGCGTCACTGTGCAAAGCAAAACAGCTTCACATACCGCATCTTCAATTTCAGAAATATCTTTGCTTATATCATATTGAGTCCCCTGATATTGTGAGATAACAGTATCATCTTTCCAATTATAACCTCGATTTTCAGCCTCCTGATTCGTGATTGGATAATATTCCTGAGCAACCGTTTCATTATAAGCAAATGGTGAAAGTGATGTTGGAAAAAATTCACCCCACTCCCCTGTCTCTTTCATATGTTCGATGATTCGTGTTTTTGTTTTTTCGAAGTCTTCTTTGGAATATTGTTTATTCATGATGAGGTATTCACCTTTCGGAATTGAAGAACAACCGAAGAGATTATTACTATTGAAACAAAGTGTCACATACGCCGCATTTTTCACATACCAAATCAGATTCCCAGCAATTATATTATAGTTCCTATGGAGATTGAGAGAGTTGTATTGCAATTCACAATTATCAGAGAAATACGAATCAGCACAATCTTTATTGTCCTCTCCATAAATCATATATCTGCAATCTTCAGAATTTTTCAATACAAAACAATCCTGACAATTTCTACAATTAATGAGCTGATCTCCAGAAGAATTTTCACTATTTACTACATTCGTAGCTTGATAAATGTTTTGTGCCTTCAAACTCTCAAACTCAGATATATCTCCGGATAAAAATTTCTTTTTCAGTTCAACAACTTTTACCATATATTCTTCACGAGAATAAGAGCGATTAAAAATACAATATTTCTTATTCCGCAAATTCGTACAACCAAAACAATCCTGACATCCTATACAATATTCAGAAAAATAAAGATCGGAACTATTTTGACATCCCTTACAATAGACAGAATTATAGAGATTCACTGATTCAAGACATTCATAACAAAGTTCACATTTATAGAGATCAACACAATCAACGATATTTTTTGAATATAAAATTCTATACCCATAATAAACATCTTCAGAAGCAGTACCACCCACCAACAGATAACAATTTTTATTCTCAGAAGAATAATTCGTATAATCGCAATTCACGCTTTTCGTATTTTGAATCGCCAACTTCGGAACTTCTCGATTTAACTCTGCATACTGTTCGAAGAACGGGCGAGAGAAATCAAAATCTCTTCCATAGCTGCGTGGATCCCATGAATCTCCCCACCACGTTTCTTGATTATAAACAATAAAAGCTTTGTCAGGAGAATAAATTGATATTATCTGCTTTCCGGTAGCATCACACTTCCGATAATACATACTGCGCTCATTCCGAAACATAAACTTAAGACGTCGAGATTCTTCAATACAAAGAGTCGGAATAGGCACTCCCATCTTCGCGTAAAATTTCTGATCTTCTTCTATAATCAAAAATTCTTTTCCGGTGATACGACATTTCTGGAGAATATCTGGCATAAAAAATCTAGTAAACGGATTCTAAATAGCAATCTTCACAATAAACAATTTCTAACCTCTCCGGAGCATACGAAGTTTGGATTTCTTTCGAACACTTCGCACACTTTCTCTCCCACATCTTCCTCGGATTCCTCAAACTCATCCGATCTTTGTGTCGTTGATCTGGACACCGACGAGGAATAGGTATATTCATTTTCCGATATAGCTCCAATTCTTGTTTGGTAATTTTAAAAGGTCGATTCGTTACTTCACATCGAAGGATCCCTTGAAGAATATCATTCTGAACCTCGGAAATATTCGAAGGAACTTGATACACCACTCCTTGGTACTGAGACGCATCTTCTTCTTTTTTCCAATTCAAACCTTGAGCGAGAATCTGGGCTTCTTCAAGCGGAAAATACTCCTGAGCGACTGTTTCATTATAAGCAAAGGGGGACCACAGGGGGTCAAAAAACTGCCCCCATTCTCCATTTGATTTCATATGTTCAATAATGCGAGGCACCATAGCTTCATAGTCTTCTTTTGAGTATTGCTTATTCAAAATACAATAATTTTGCTTCTTCAATCCAACACATCCAAAAATATTGGTGGAATGAAAACAAAGGTAGGAATAAAAAGCGAAGGAATCAAACCAAGAGGAAATATTAAACATATGCATATAACATTTCTCTGCTCCAATAGAATTATAAACACATTCTGAACGATCATCACAATCAACATCATAAGAATCTTTGAGCCCCGAAGCATCTTGAACGTACTTACAATCCTGTAATTCTTTTACATTAAAACAATCAAAGGCATTTTTCGAATACGAAATGACATTCCCAGTAACATTTTCATTTTGGAACCCATCTATATATTTTCGCACTGATTCATTTTTCAGTTTTGCAAACGCATCCAAAAAATATTGATCTATAGAAAAATTTTTCATCTTTTCTAAATACGCTTCTTGAGTCAACGGTTGATTCAGAAAATGAAACTGTTTACTCCTTAAACCAACACATCCAAAACAATTTTTACAACTCTGCAAATCATATCCCCATTCACAGGAAGAACTCAGAGATGAGTTCTGTAAATACCTACAATCGTAACAATCATAACAATCCACCATTTCATAGCACATTTCAGAATTCATAATATTACTGGAATCACCAACATCTTTCACTTTCCAAGCTCGATTCACATAGTAACTATCCTCGCATAAACCCGAAGTAAAAGTGAGATAAGAGTTTTTATTTCTCCATGAAAAATTACAGTACTGACTATTCTCTGGCTCTTGATTTATGAGAGCAATATGAGGAACAGAAACAAGCAAATCGTGAAATTGTTCGGAAAATGATCTCGAAAAATCGAAATCACGACCGTACGAAATTGCATCCCAAGTATCTCCCCACCAGACATCTTGATGAAACACTTTAAAAGGTTTTTCCGGAGAATACATAGAGATTATTTCTCTCCCCGTAGCATCACATTTTCGTTGGTATAACTTTCGTTCATTTCTCCATGCAAGTCTTCGCTGTTGACGACAAGCCGGACAAAATACTGGAGAAGGAAGAGAATATTTTTGACCATTGAAAATGGGAGAGATTTTCTCCAGAAAAGTGAGATCCCCTTCAGTAATTTCAAAGCTTGAATGACATTGTTTACAAGTTTTTTCCATACAAAAAAGTTAATAAATCGAAGCAAGATAACATGTCTCACAATAAACAATTTCTGGCCTCTCAGGCGCATACGAAGTTTTGATTCCTTCCGAGCACTTCGCACATTTTCGGTCCCACAACTTCCTCAGATTCCTCAAACTCATACGATCTTTATGCCGTTGATCAGGACACCGACGAGGAAGCGGAATTCCCATTTTCTTATAAAAAGAAAATTCTTGAGGAATAATTTTGAATGGCTTTTTCATGACTTCACACAAATGAACGGCTTTCGTGACATCTTCTTTCACCTCAGAAATACTATCTGGCATTTCATATTTCACTCCTTCATACGAAGAAGTATAATCTTCGTCCTTCCACTTCCAACTCTGAGACAAAACTTCTTCTTTGGTGAGAGGATAGTATTCAAGTGCAACAGTTTCGTTATAGGCGAAGGGTGAATATTTCTGCGGGAAAAACTCGCCTAACTCTTTCGTATTTTCCATATGAGTAAGAATCTTCTTACTCAAAACTTCATATTCTTCTTTGGTATATTGTTTATTCAAAATGCAGTATTGTTTTTTCCTCAGTCCCGAACAACCCAAAAGATTTTGTGAGTAATCACAATTATCAGAGTAAAAGCTTTCACTACACGTCCAACATCGCATACATCCAATATTGTGAAACGCATCAATTGCCGTATTAATACATTCATAATTTAATTCAGCTCCGAGACCTACGGTATCCACATCCATATTATCTTTAGAATTCCTCCAGACGTTGACCGCATACTTACAATCCTCAGCATCATTCACATGGTAACAGTCATGACATCGTCGAGCATTGCTGATATAGCAACCGGTGGAGTCTTCACTATTATTGATGACCGTATATTTATGAGGGGACTGAAGATAGAATTTTCGGACCTCCCCACTCACTTTTTGCAGTGAAGAAAAAGAATCCACTCGTAGATCTTTCAGCTTATCTTCATAGTCTTCCTTCGTATATTGTTGATTAAAAATACAATACTGTTTTTGCTGGAGGTTAATACAACCAAAACAATTCTTGCAACCAATACAATCTTTCAAGAAGAGACTCTCTCGACAATTTTTACAATTTTCTGAGTATCGAAGATCGTAACAATTCTGAGAATCCAAAACTTCATAGCACAATTCACACCCGGAACAGAAAGCACAATCAATCGAATCTCGAGATTCTTGCATCCAATATCCATAATGACAATCTTCGTTATTACTGCTTTCTACCAATAGATAACAATTTTTATTTGAAGCACAAATATTCGTGTAATCACAATTTTCACTGTTTCGGCTAATCAATGCCACCTTCGGAATTTCCAAAAATAATTCATACCATTGTTCAAAAAACCCCCTTGAAAAATCGAAATCACGACCATACGAAAGCGGATCCCATTTGTCACTCCACCACACATCTTGAGCATAGACTTTGAAAGGCTTATCAGATGAATACACAGAAATAATTTCTTTCCCGGAAAAATCACACTTTCGTTGATACAACTTCCTTTCGTTTCGAAACGACAAACGCCGTCGAGCTCTGTCCTCCGGACACAACATTGGCAATGGGACGCCCATCTTCTTATAAAAAATAATATCTGCATCAGTCACCTCAAATGCAATTTTACAGGAAGAGCAAATAATTTCAGTCATAGAAGCGGTAAGGAAATGAAAAATGAGTACATGAAATACGCCAGGAGCCTAAGCCCTGATTCACATTTCGAAACTAACACTTTCAGTTTATCATAGAAAAAAGCTCATGTCTAAGACTTTTCACACATTGATCCATTTATCGTTTATTGTTTATCGAAATAGTATTGATTTTAAATGCTTTACAGAATATACTTAGCATAAATAAAGTGTTGAAAACGTTTCACAAATGGTGTAGTATTTTCGTATCGTCGTGTTTTCGTAATTTCGAAAAGACCAAAATACAAAAACCCGAAACTACGAATTCAAATATTTTCTCAATTTCACGATCATTTTTCTAATATCTACTAGATCAGAAAGTAAATGAGAAATTTTATCTTCCGAACTTAACCCCAAGCGAGCAGAAATAATTATTTGAGTTTGGAGTTCTGCTGTAGAACCAAGGGCAACCGTCAAAAAATAAGAAAAGTCTTTTGTTGAGCTTCGCTGACTCCCTTCAGAAATATTCGAAGGAATTGATACAGCTGATCTCTGCATCTGACTCACCAAACCATATCTTTCTTCTTTCGGAAAACTAGCGGTAAATTTATAAATTTCTTCTACAAACGATAAAGATTTTTTCCAAACATCGAGATTTTCAAAGTCATAAGACATAACAAAGAGTTAATTACAATCGAATAGTAAATAACAAAGTTAAAAAAGTTCTGAAGAGAAGAACAAAATTTCAAATTAATCATTAAGGCCAACAAAAATCGAACATACGAAATTACGAACACACGAATAAACGAACCCTATGTCTATCATTAAAGACCTCAAAAAACTTGGCCTCACCCCTACTGAATGTCAGGTATATGTTGCCGTGTTAGAATTAAACGGTGGCTATGTCAGCACTATCGCACAAAAAGCCGATGTCGAACGAACCAACTGTTATCATGCTCTGAAAACATTGATTAAAAAAAACCTCATCAGTATTACGAACCGAGGGAATCTCCAATTTTACATGCCCGAATCACCAAAGAAACTTCTCCAAGAACAAGAAGATCGACTGTACGTCGCACAAAAACTGGTTCCTCAATTAACTGAACTTCAAAGCTCCTCCCCCAGCCTTGCTCCAAAAATGAAATATTATGAAGGACGCGATGCCGTAAACAACCTCTTCAAACAATCATTGCAAAGCGAAACAGAAATTCTTCGATACACCAACATCAAACAACTGAAAGAAAAATTCGGAGAAATTCTCATGGAATACTGCCAAGAACAAGCAAAGAAAGAACAAAAAACTCGAATCATTTCTCCGTACCATCCCGATGCCCAAAACTTCATTCATGAATACTATACACAGAAATATATTGATTCTTGTCTGCAACTTTTGTATATCAATCCAAAAGAATTCTATCTGGAAAACGATGTGACTATTTATTCAGATAAGGTAAGCATCATCTCTCTCCATCCAAACGAATATATTGGAGTGATTATTGAGAGCCAAGTGTATGCGGATACTTCGAGAACTACGTTTAATTTGTCGTGGCTGGGGGCTACGAGTTTCATTGCACAGTAAATTTTTTGTAATTCTTCTCGAATTGCAGGAAGAACCTGATCAGGAGAATCTACTAATCTGAAAAATTCGAGAACCACATTTAATTTACCGTGGTTAGGAGATACGAGTTTCATACACAATAGATCTTCCTAAACTTTAAGCTCTATAACTCCACTGGAGTCTATATTCTCAGTACTGTACACAGGGCAACTAGACGATAAAAATTCATTTATCCCAGACCGAATACTTCCTAAATAAATACCTGGCATTATTCTTGCAAAATGCAATTCCATATCTTTTGGTTTTTCTTTTAATATTTCTTGAAGCAAAGGAAGTTGATCTTTGCTCGCAATAGAATCCTTATCAATATTAACCAAGATTGGGAAATCAAAAATAAATTCCTCAAGAACAGTCGGATAAAATCGTAACTCCCCACCCTGTTTAAGAGATTGAAACAAAGGTTTAACAGAAGATTTCATTACTTCCGAATCCAAGTAATTCAATACTCCTCGAGCGTTAATAACATCAAATGATTCAAGTAAGTTAGCAGACAATTCCGTTATAGATAAAGCCAGAAGCGTTATCTTATCTCTATAGCTGGAAACAATAGCTTTAAATTCATTGAAATTTCTCTCTGTAAGATGATATGGATGAGTGCCATGTGCAACCACATGAAGGCCAAAACTCTCAGCTTTTTCAAGAAGAGTAGAGTATTTCCAATCATCTATAGGTTGATCTCCGAAAACCATATATACAGGATCCACCAAAGTAATATTTCTAACTGCATGAATATATTCATGACGTATTCGAGTAAATCCACTCCCCAAATCAAGACAAGATTTATCTTGCACTTCTTTGGGAGTAAATAAAAGGCGATCACTAGAAGTAACTTCAATCAACATACACCAAACAATATCTATAAAATTCTTATAATTGGGTTTATAAGAATCTATAATATCATTTAATACACCTCTTGCAAGTAGCACCCTTCGCAATATACCCTCTCTTTCCTCTCCGGACCATACGTCGTCTTCACCACCACCCCACACTTCACACACACCCGCTCCCACAACTTCCACGGATTCCGCAAAGCCACCCGATCCAGATGCCGCTGATCCGGACATAATCGCGGAATTGGAAGATTTTTCTGTCGATAAAACTCCAACTCTTGTTTCAAAATCTTAAAAGGCTTCCCTGTTTTTTCACAAATCAAAACTTCCTGACAAATCCCATCTGATACCTCTGAAATCGAGTCCGGAAATTCATATTTCTCAATCCCATTCCCCATCCTCCCTTCATCTTCTTTCCATTTCAAACCTTCGAACAAAACCTCTTCTTTCGTCTTCGGGTAATATTCTTGAGCAAGCGTTTCATTGTAATCAAAAGGTGACAAAGTCGAAGGGAAAAACTCTCCCCATTCTTTATCTTGAATCATTTTTCCGATAACCCGTGGCAAAAGGTTCTCATATTCTTCTTTGGAGTATTGTTTATTGAAAATACAGTATTCTTTATTTCTCAAACTCACACACCCAAAACAATTTCTAGAAACATAGCAATTAATACAATACATAAGATTCGAAACCGTAGGACAGTTCCAACAAAAAAGAGCATTCTGAGAACTCGCTCCCGTCCCAGTCGTCTCATACATCAACTCAGAGTTATAACCGCTCCCTAAAACATCATAACAGTCTTTGGCAAATTTGACCGAGTCGCAGTAACTACAGTCTTCACAACTATCAACCTCATAACAATACACAGCGTTTTTTGAATTGGAAATATAATCCCCCAAACAATCTTGAACATTTATATTCCGATTATACTTATGAACAGCCTGAGCACAGATATATTGAAAACGCTCCGCATATTGCTTCCAAGTTTTGTATAACCCAAGTGAAATTTCTTTCATCCTACTTTCATACTCACTTTGAGAATATTGAATATTTTCAATACAATATTTTTTCTGCCGTAGGTTGGTACAACAAAAACAATTCGAACACCCAGTACAATCGAAAAGAAAACTTGAATCACGACAACTATTTGAATTCTGAGAAAAAGAAAGATTATAAGAATCATGGCAATTCACACATTCATAACACAGTTCATCATTACGTGCGAAATAAAGATCCAGAGAATCGCGACACTTTCCAATACCTCGAGAATACATACAATCCTCATTCAAAGCTGCATTAAAAATCAGATAGCAATTTTTGTTATCTCCCGCTTGATTTGTATAATCTGAATTTACATTTTCTCCATCGATGAAAAGGTTGGTAATAGGAACCTGTATCATCATCTCATTCAAAACCTCAAAAACAGATTTCGACAAATCAAAACCACGACCATACGATAGTGGATCCCACGCATCACTCCACCAAATTTCTCGATCATAAATTTGATTCGGCTTATCTGGAGAAAAAGTTGAAATAATATTCTTCTTCGAAAAATCACAAATTCTTTTATACAGAAAACGCTCATTCCGAAAGCTTAACCTTCGTCGCCTGCGACAATCCGGACAACGTGTCGGCTCTGGAATAGGAAATTTTTGACCAGCGATCACCGGAGAAATCTTATCGTAGAAATTTTTATCTTCCGCAGAAACTTCAAAAGCTTGTTGACACTGCACACAGGTTTTCATATGCTAAAGTAAAGTAATTAAAAAGTTACAATAATAAATATTGTTTTAAATTATATATTAATGAACAGACACTTCAACTGTAATTAAAAAATAACAACATGATTGATTCCTATCTCACCCAACTCGGTTGCAACGACAAAGAAAAGAAAATCTATATGATGCTCATTAAAATTGGAGCACAGCCAGCATCGGTCATCGCAAAGAAATGTCATTTCGATCGAATCACCACCTACAAAAACGCCAAACGGCTCGTAGAAAAAGGCCTGATTAAAATCTACTACCACAACAGCATCCAGTTCTTCGGCATAGAAAGCTTCGAACATCTCAAAACCGCCGCCCAAGAAAAAGAAGAAAAATTCCATCAACTCGTAGATGACTTCCCCACCATCAAAAATCTCCTTCGAAGCATGAAATCAGAAGAAGGCCTCATTCCCCAACTCGAAATCTTCGAAGACGAAGCGGGAATCAAACGACTCTTCCGTGACCTCCTTTTTGAAGTGAAAGAAAATGGACTCCATCAAATCCGAATGCTTACATCAAATACTTTCGAAGAACAAATCGGAAACGTAAAACTTTCAAAATTCATCAACGAATTTTTCGCAGAAATACGGAAACAAAGACTCGATCTGGAGATCTACGAGGCCTCCGGAAATCTCATCGCCGAACGACTTCATCGGGTCAACAGCAAAGATTTCAATCCAGAAAAAATCCCTGCCGCCCGCGGGACGACCAATATCTTCCTCGCAGGCAACACCTTGTATATCGCTTGTTATCAAGACTCACAGATCGGCTTGAAAATTAAACAGACTCAGGTTGCACAGATCTTTCATTTTCTTTTTAATTTTATTGGGAAGCATGTGGAGGTAGAATAACTTAAGGGCTTAGTATACTGACCCCAGATAACACTCCTCACAATAGACAATCTCTAATTTCTCTTTCGAGTAACTCGTCTTGATCACCTTGGAACATTTCGCACACTGACGTTCATGCAAATGATATGAGTTTCTCGATCGAAGTCTCTTCAGGTACCGAACATCTAAACACACATTCGGAATGGGAACCTGCAACTCACGATAGAGCTGAAGTTCTTGTGCCGTCACTTTATAACTCTTCCCACTTTCCGCACATTTCAAAACCTTTCCAGTAATGTCATCTGAAACTTGAGAAATATGAACTCTCTCGAGAACCTCCCCTGCTCCAGTATTTTCCTTGTCGTGAATCCAGCAAAGACCTTCGAACAGTGCTTGAGCTTCTGTCAGAGGATAACGATCTATAGCAACGGATTTATTGTAAGCAAAGGGAGACATGGAGGCGGGGAAGAATTCCCCGAATTCGTTTATCGTTTGTCGTTTATCGTTCATGGAATTTAATCCATCCCCACTTGTCGATAAACGATCAACGATAAACGTCTCTCTCATCTTCTCAACAATCTTGGGAACCAACACTTCGTACTCCTCCTTCGTATACTGTTTATTCAAAATACAATACTTCTTCTTATTCAATCCAACACACCCAAAACAATGTTCACAATAAACACATTGATCGAGGTACATACTAAACTTACACGCATAGCTCATTGCCGTAAAAGCACATTGGTACATCTCGTAACCTCCTCCAGAGATCTCATAACTCAACTCTGCCTGTCCCCAAGCAAAATAATCCATACAGTTTTTTCCTCCAACAAACCAGGTGCAATATTTACAATCTTCGGCTTCAGCCGTATCGAAACAATCGCTACAATTCTTGCTGTTCCAAATATAATCACCAGAACAATTTTCATTTTTCTCTCCATGTATATATTTTTTGGGAAGAGAATTTTTCAATTTTTCAAATGAAGCCAACAGCTCTGCATCTTGATAATTATTCGCTATCAAAGCGTTATTAATTTTTTCATATTCCTCCTTCGAGTAAGACTGATTCAAAACGTGATATTTTTTCTGACGAAGTCCTACACAGGCAATACAGTCGGAACAGGCCCGACAATCCTCGAGAAACATACTCGAATGACATCCAGAACAATTATTAGAAAACTTGAGATCATAGCACTTCTCACAATCAGTACATTCATAACAAAGCTCCGAATGAAGCACAAAAAAACAATCACAGCATTTCACGCAGTCTTTTAAATAGATACTATATAAAGATTTTTCTGCTTGACTTGAAGCAAAAACCAAATAGCAATCCTTCATATCTCCTGAACAATTGGTAAATTCAGAATTAATCATTCGTTCTTCCGCATAACAAAAACGATGCATTCGAGGAACGACATTTTGCAATTCTTTCATCTGCTCAAAAAGTCCCTTCGAACCATCGAAATCACGACCATACAAAATCGCGTCCCAATCATCCTTCCACCATTCACGATTATGATAGACAGGAAAAGGAACATCTTCTGGATACATCGAGACAATCGATTCATTCGTCTTATTACACTTTCGTGAGAAAAGAAAACGTTCATTTCTCCACGCCATTCTTCTCTGCTGACGACAGTCAGGACAATGCGTTGGCTCAGGAACTCCCATCTTTTCGTAAAAAAGGTTGTCTTCTGGATCGATTGTAAAAGATTTTTGGCAATGGATGCAGGTTTTCATAAAAAAAGTTATACCAGTATTCTAAGTTAGATCGTCTGACAAGTATAGAATAAAAGAATTAATTCTTCCATAAAACCATATTTTAGTATAAGATTTACTTGTCGACTATTATTCGTCAACCATGAAAGAAATCCTCCTCAAAAAACTCGGATTCAACACTACCGAGACAAAAATCTACCTCCTCCTTCTCGAACTCGGAAAATCCACCGCCAATATCCTCTCGAAGCGATTGGGGATTCCGCGAACGACAGTATACTCAGCTCTTGGAAATTTAGTAACCAAAGGAATCGTCTCAGAAGAAAAAGAATCCTCAGTAACATTCTTTATTATTCAGTCGGTAAATTCCCTAGAACGCATGATTGAAAATGAAAAGAGAGAATTAAAATCCAAAGAGGATAGCATGAAAGCCCTCCTCCCCCAACTTCAATCACTCTTCCAGAGCACCCAATATCATGTACCAAGAATCCAATATTTCGAAGGAAATAAAAACGTAGAAAACATGCTCTATGATTTCTCCAAAACTTGGCAGGAAGAAGTAATGAAAACCGACAAAGTTTGGTGGGGATATCAAGACCACACCTTCGTAGAAAGCTATATGAAATGGCTGCAGTATTACTGGGAAATGAAACAACCGGATGAAATTGTACAACTCCTCTCCAATGCCTCAACAGTAGAGAAAAAATTGAAAGGGAAAATAAAAAACCGCAACATCCGACCCGTTCCGAATGGATATAATTTCACCAGTACCATCTGGGTCCTCGGCGATTGTATCGTGATGATTATGACACAGCAATCCCCACATTATGCATTTCAAATTCGGGATCCTCTCTTTGCAGGGAATTTGAGGGAGTTGTTTAAGATGTTATGGGAAAAAGAAAAGTAACGGCCCCTCATTGTAAAATTTAATAAAACACTGTAGAATACTAGATCACTTTATTAATATGAACCCTTCTCCAGCTAAATACGTTTTAATTGGGATAAAACTTGAAAAAGAAGGGCATCTTGGAGTTGCTCTAGAAGGATATCTAGTCGCCTTAAAAATGTTAGAAGAAAACAATGAATATAAAGGACAATTCGCCTGCCTTCAGTCAATTATAAGGCTCTACAGAATGGTTAATGCAGAGAAAGAAACACTCCCTTATCTCAGTAAGATTAAAAAGGCCATAAAAAGACTCGAGAAAGATCCTCAAATTATTAAAAGAAAAAAAGTAAATCTAAACTTAGTCAATTATATTGAAAATTAATTACCACTCCGAATAATGACTCGGAAATACTCATTTCCAAAAAGTCATTCCGTAAATTTTATCAAAAAATTAATTCACAGAATTTAAATAACACTCTTCACAGTAAACAATTTCCTTCCTCTCAGGAGCATAGCTCGTCACAATTTCTTTATTACATTTCTGACATTTCCTGTCCCAGCTGAACCAAGGATTCTTTCGACGAAGTCGAACCACATGCCGTCGGTCGAAACAGAGTCTCGGAACCGCTACTTGTAATTTTTTATAGAGTTCAAATTCTTGAGGAATAATTCTGTAAGGTTTTCCACTCTCTTCACAGATCAAAATTTTCTGACATATATCCGCATCTATTTCTGTAATGCTATCTGATACTTCAACTTTTACAGCGTCCGTTGGAAATTTCTTCTCTGTATCATACCAACGAAAGCCCATAGAAGTAGCTTCATCTTTCGAAAGTGGAAAAAAGTCAGAAGCAATTGTTTCGTTGTATCCGAAGAAAGAATTTTTAGATGGAAAAAATTCTCCCCATTCAGATACGTTTATCGTTTGTCGTTTATCGTTCATGTCATTTGAATCTTTTCCTTGGTTCGATAAACGATCAACGATAAACGTCCCCCCCATATGTTCAATAATTTTCGGAACGAGTATTTCATATTCTTCTTTTGTATATTGTTTATTCAAAATGCAATATTCCGCTTTCTTCAATCCCACACATCCGAAACAATTATGTGAATTATTTACACAGAGATCGCAGTAGTAAGAATTATGCGGACCATTATTAATCCAGATAATAAAAGCCGATTCATTTAAATTCTGCCCGGCCATAACTTCATACACATTGTTCGTCTGGAGAACCGCATGAGCATCCATCACATTTTTATTTTCTTCCATGATATAGGTCGAATGCCAAA
>CAZQCN010000009.1:20183-24212 GCA_964592185.1 uncultured Candidatus Peribacteria bacterium | reverse complement strand
TACCGAATAGGGAATGTGCAATTATTCTCTTTGAAAAGTTTTGACCACATTTCAAAATTTTCAACACCCATGGCAAATTTTTCAGAATTTTTGAGGTGTATGGTTGGGATTTCTGATGAAAAGACCTTTCTTCTTTCGATATATTTTATATCAGTGAGAGCCACTTCTCTGGTTTTTTTGTAGTGGGCAGATTTTTCCAAGATGACTTTGAGTGGTGCGAAGATAAATCGTAAGAATCTCACGGCAACATAGAAAAAGCTGAATATCATGATGATTGCTATTGGACGTGCCTGGAATAAAATGAGCCTTTTGCTGGTCATGACAATATATGACGTTCCCATTGATGCGGGAGCTGCGATGATGACTTTTTCTTTCTGAGCAAGGTCGAATTGTGGTGGCTCAATGTTGTATATGTCTTGTGTCATACGGGGATTTTTATAAATGGATTTGAAATATAGTACATTTACTGTGCAATGATACTCTCAACGATAACTCTCGTGCAAAAGAGAAAAATTGCATAATCTATCCAGAAAGGTATACTATATCCTTAATTTATTATTTATAACTTTATCATTATCTATGAAGAACATAAAACATTATCATAAATTTATTTATATTTTTGGTGGGGTGGTCCTCGTAGCATTGACTACTGTGATAGCTTTTAAAGCTTTGGTCCCTACAAATTTACAAGGATATTTTTCATCTCCGGGAAATCCAAGCACTCAAAGTATTTCTCTTTCCGCTCAGATCACTCATCTCGATTCAGAATATGCAGAGCTGGATATAGGGATGATAGAGAGCGGATTTCATCTCGATGGGACCAAAAACATTGGTTTTATGTTCAATCCGAAGTGGGGGTGTCATTTCAATGGTCCACAGAATCAATCGAATAGTTATACGACCTATCATTGGTACGAACGAGTGGTTTCAGGTTTGGGAGCTCCAAGAGCTGTACTCAAGTTTTCGAGTAATTCTATTATTATAGAATGGGATGATAATAGTAACACAGTAGAAGGGCCATCATTGATTCAAGTCTATATTCACCCAGACACTATGAACCCAGTGGTCAATGGACAATTAGAGGTCTGTGCTGCACTTATTGATAGAGATATCGGGTTTCCTCCCAAGGTAGACGCATGGCAATCTTTTAGCATTCCTATTGGTCAACTCAAAATACTTCCACCAAATATTTCTGCGAATCCTGTGCAAATAGGAAGCGTGAGTGTTTCTTGGTCGTCAGGGGGCTCGGCTATTCCTGCGAGTGTGTATAGTTACAAAATGAATAATGGTGCGTGGTCTCTTCCTGTAAATTTCCAATCTCAGACTTTTGGTTTTACGAAATTGAATAGCGTATTGGTAAATGGTGATAATACATTTTTATTGAAGCAAAAAGATGTGTTTGGTCAGTGGTCTGAGCCGGCGAGCAAAACATTCAAGGCTTACGAATCATATGCGGTTATGCCACTACAAAACAATCCAAAAAATGTAGGAGTTCCTACTGGAAAGACTTCTGGACAATAGATTCATGCTCCCCTTTAGAAATTGCCTACGCGTGAATCATCATTCCCCATGATCATTGCTTTCAATTTTTCCCGTACCGGAGTTGTTTTTGCTGTATATTCAGCCTCAGTTAGTTCATGAGTGTTGAATGCTTCTCTATACGCATCGAGTATTTTTTGAAGAGATTCTTCTTTTTCGTTTTGAGTTGGAGGGTTTTGCTTGTACGTATGAAACAATGAATCGGCGGCTTGAGTGAGAGTGTCGGAATGGGCTATTGGAGTTCGAGTATGGTCGTGCGTATCTGAAGTGAGCGACGATTCATATTTCACTTGCACTTTTGAAGCTTCGTCAGGAATGAAAGTAATATCCCAGTGATCACTTTCTTTGGCAGCAATATCTCCTCGTTTATTTGTATATAAAATGGCTCCATCTTTTCTGACGCCATTATATTCCCATTTCTCCTCAATATGACGATTGAGTCCTCCATCGAGAGCAAAATCTACCTTGTACCCATTTGAATGAGTATGATCACCTTTTTCGGAATGTCCTGTTTCGGTTGCTCCGGTGATGATTACTGCATTGATTCCGTTTGCTTGTAGTTCCTTCAAAAATTCAGTAACTCCGGTTAGGGTGCTTTCTCGTATTCCGTCCAAAGAAGTACAGGTTGGATTCTTTTTATCGTTACAGCCTCCGGAAGATCGTATTTCCAAAGATACTGCACTGTTTTGACTCGCTAACTGGAGAATTTCAAATGCCTCCTGGTGGTTTAAAATATGAGAGGCTGATGTTTCTTGATTGAGAAAATTTAAATTATGCCTGTTCGTATCTACAGCGATATTTGCCTGCGTACTCAAAGAATCAGGATTATTTGTTCCACTTTTTGCAAACAATCCTGATGTGTTTGCTATGAAAGGAATGGCGAACATGAATGCTTTGAGTTGATTTACTTTTTTCATATTTTTACGTTATTCTTTTTTCTACAAGGACGCTGCTTACCACCAGACCGAAGACATGGGAATATATCGTTTATAGTGAGCAATTGTTTCCATAGCTCTTCTTTGGCTTGAAATGTAGTGCTGCATAATACTGCTTTCATAAACTCTTTGGTTCATACCAATTTTTGGAGCATCGTGTTTTTTTGGAAACGATGGCAGAATAGACTGTCTTATTTTGTATATCTCTGGAGAATTCCAATATTTGGAAAATCCCTTTTCAGGCATTGAGGTCCAGTAACCAGCACGAGACATCGGATATCCCTTTGAAAATGAATCAAATTTTATCCCGAATATAGGAAGATATTTAAAAAATTTAATAAAGTATTATATAACAAATCTATGTAATTGTAAATATTCACACCTTTGTGTGTGGTACTATTATTGTGTTCAATTTCTGACTTTCTTTGACAGAACGATGAAAGTTGTTTTACAATGGTGACGTTATTTGGTTCAGTTCTGTATTTTTCAATATAAAACCGTTCCCTGTAACGAGTTTTATTTTTTTATTGCTATCTTATGTCAGCAAAACTCTATGTCGGTAATCTTAACTACAGAATGACCGACGAAGGCCTCCGTGATCTGTTTGCACAAGCAGGTGTGGTGGTTTCTGCTTTTATCGTTAAAGACAAAATGACTGGCCGATCAAAAGGTTTCGGTTTCGTCGAAATGTCTAGTCCTGAAGACGCTCAAAAAGCTATTGAAATGTTCAATGAACAAGAAGTAGAAGGACGAAAGATCATGGTCAGCGAAGCACGACCAATGGAACAGAAATAATTTTTCTTACTCCGATCATACAAAAAGCCTCCGAAAGGAGGCTTTTTTATTTATAAAACAGGGAATAATTGTGCTATCATGAAAGTATATAAGTGAATGATTGTATGTCTGAAATGCTCGATGTCGTGAACGAACAAGATGAAGTTATCGGAGTGGAGTCTCGAGATATAATTCATGAAAAAGGATTGCTTCACCGAGAGGTGCATGTTCTTTTTTATACTCCGAGGGGCACTATGATTTTTCAGCGAAGGAGTATGAAGAAGGCAAGTTGGCCAGGTCACTTGATTTGGGCAGCATCTGGTCATGTAGGAAGTGGAAAAACATATCTGGAAACGGCTCAGATAGAATCAAAAGAAGAAACAGGGCTCAATATTCCCTTGGAAGATTTTCACTTCATAGGACAGGTAAGAAGGCTTGCCCAAGTTGATCCTCAAGATGGCATCATAAATAATAGTATTCGCATGGTGTATACTTATGAATTTCTTGGTAAACTTGAGGATTTGCAGATTGAACCGGAAGAAGGAGATGGGTTTGTAGAATATTCTTTGAAAGACATGTTGAATCTGCCTGAATCTGAAAAAAAGAAATTTGTCCCAAGTACGTTCAATGATCAATATCAAGGATTTATTCGGCAGATTTTGGAGATGATTATTTAGTCAATCTAAGAATTGCACTTACGAAAAAACTTATCACCCCTTGATGATGAATTCGACGAAGCTGTAAGAGAGGCGCTGTGATATGTTTGGTGTCAGAGGTGTTA
>CAZQCN010000009.1:15157-20083 GCA_964592185.1 uncultured Candidatus Peribacteria bacterium | reverse complement strand
GGTAATAGTTATTTTTCCCAAAGAGTCAAATTACTCTTTTACATTATCCCACTTGTAGCTATCACCGATAGTTTGCTCCACATCATCACTGAAAAATTTACTTATATTTTCAAAATTATTTGTTCGTTCTGCGTATTGAACATTTTCAAGTGTTACAAGGATGTTAAATATTGCCGAGGCTTGGCTCTCTTCTTTCACCCTGAGTACTTCTCTCATTTCTGGACTCGTACAGGTAAATGCTGAGGGAAGAGTGATTCCTTCAGGTTGTCTCAAAAGATTTTTTATTATTATTCTCCCGTCACTTTTTTCCTCGATCGTTACTTTAAACTGATTGGTTTCTAGCTGTAACTTAAATTTGGAATCACTTTTAAGGAGTGGTCTCTCTGGATTGAGAGATGTATTGTTTTGCATAAGAACTGATACCTGGGAAGAATCTGTGTATGCTCCCAATTTTGTTTTATAATTTTCAGTTGTGAGAGAGCGTACAACACCATCATCGTCTATAAGTTGCTGAGCAATAGTCATTATTTTTTCTATATTTTCAGACATTGCTTTTGTGATCTCGGGTGAATGAGGTGAGTGAGTATCAGCGTTAGTATTACCTGTAGGATTATTGTTTTGTGCGTTTGCAATCAAGGGTGTGGCAAGTATAAAGGCACCTACCAAACCTGCTCGGAGTAATCGAAGAGATTGTGGAGGAAGATGACGTTGTAAAAAAGTCGGTTTGTTCTTGTTCGTTATAATATTCATGGAGGAGGGTTAATTTGATTGAGATACTTAAATTCTGTTGAATTAATCTTGTATCTCTTGCCACTTGCCTAGGTTTACTATTTTTTCCTGCATTTTGTCAGAATGGAAACCACCATACCCTTTTATTTCATTAAAAGGCATCTTCTCATTTGTACTCACTTGTTGGAGTGTGAACAAGATTTCATTAAGAACTGTATCAGTGGCTTTGGGATCCTTTTCATTGATATATCCTTTCTCACTGCGTAAGACTTCTAATGTTTTTGCTACCTTTGGATCTAAGCAAAATTCAGAAGCGGGAATTTCTTCAGCTCCTAGCAATCTTTCTGATACAAAAGTAGTTTGTCCATTTGAGGAAATTTTATATTTACTCGTTTCAATAGAGAATATATTCTTGCTACTAGATTGAGAGGTTTCATTCTTGATTCTTATTGATACATTTGATGAGTCTGTATATATACCGAATTTTATTTTTCTCTTACTATCGCTCACAGCTCTTGTAGTTCCTTCATCGTCTATGAGCTGTTGTGCTAGGGCAAGAATCTCACTGAATTTTTTATCAAGAATATTGACTCTCTCGTTGGACTTTGAAACTGTATCTTGAGTTTCAGATCGAGTATTGTCGAGTAAGTTTTGTGCTGGCAGGGTCCCTGCAAGACCTGCCCAGAGTATAAAAGGAGCAATTTTTTTAAGAATTGATGGTGTATTGATTGCCATAAGTTTTTATTATTTACGATGTTTATTTTACCACATATTTGTCAATTGGTCAATTAATGGAATACAAAAAGACCTTCGTCACCGAAGGTCTTTTGTTTGCTTAATCACAATGTCATTTTTAACTTTTCATTTTTAGTTTTCTACGCTCCTTTCTCCTTCTTAATTTCCTCAAATACATTCTGTGTAATGTGAGAATTGCATGCTGTAGCTCGCACGACCCTGAGAAATAGAACGAACATCAGTAGCATATCCAAACATAGATCCGAGTGGAACATTGGCAGTGATGACTTTTACCCCAGCAGTTCGATCAGTCATACTGTCGACCTGACCACGTCGTGAGTTCAAATCTCCGATAACGTCTCCCATGTATTCTTCAGGAGTGACGACTTCTACTCGCATAACTGGTTCGAGAAGGACTGGACTGGCTGCCTTCATACCATCTTTGAATGCCATAGATCCAGCGGCTTTAAATGAGAATTCACTTGAATCGACGTCATGGTATGAACCATCGAACACGGTTGCATGAATATTGTTTACTGGGTATCCGAGGAGGACACCAGAAGTCATAGCTTCTTGAATACCTTTGTCGATTGGAGTGATGAATTCTTTTGGAATGGTTCCTCCTTTGATTTCACTTACGAATTTATATTGTTTTCTTTCTTCACCCTCTGCAAAATCAGCATCAGTGAGAGGACGAAGTTTCAACCATACATGACCGTATTGACCACGACCTCCAGATTGTTTGACGAATTTTCCTTCTTGTTCGACGGCTTTTCGGATGGTTTCACGGTAGGCTACTTGAGGTTTACCTACATTTGCTTCTACTTTGAATTCTCGTTTGAGACGATCGACGATAATTTCGAGGTGAAGTTCTCCCATACCAGCGAGGATGGTTTGTCCCGTTTCTGTATCAGATGATACTTGGAAGGTTGGGTCTTCTTCAGCGAGTTTATTGAGAGCGATACCGAGCTGATCTTGATCGGCCTTGGTTTTTGGTTCAATAGCGAGTCGGATAACTGGTTCAGGGAAGACAATGTTTTCAAGAATGATTGGATTTGCTTCGTCACAGAGAGTATCACCCGTTCGAGTATTTTTGAGTCCAATCACTGCACCGATGTTTCCAGCTTCGATTTCTTGGATTTCTTGACGTGAATTTGCATGGAGCTGTACGAGACGCCCGACTCGTTCTTTTTCACCAGTGATAGTGTTGATGACGTATGAACCTGCTTTGAGTACACCAGAATACACACGAACGAAGGTTAATCGTCCTACGAATGGATCGGTAGCGACTTTGAAGGCGAGTCCACAACATGGTTCGTTGATATCAGCTTTTCGAGAAATTGGTTCACCATTCTTAGGATTCGTTCCAGGAGTCGGAGGAATATCGAGTGGAGAAGGGAGATAATCAATAACTGCATCGAGAAGTTGTTGAACTCCTTTGTTTTTGAGCGCTGATCCTACGAGGACGGCAATAAACGTATTAGTAATAGTTCCACGACGGATAGCAGCTTTGATTTCTGCTGGAGTGCATTCTTCACCCTCGAGATATTTTGCTGCAATACCGTCATCGACATCGGCAAGTTTTTCGAGCATTTGTTCACGATATTTCTTGGCATCAGCGAGATATTCTTCTTCGATTTCTTCTACAACAAATTTTGTTCCATCATCTTTTGGACCTCCTTCACTGACATAACGATGTTGTTTCATTTCAATCAAATCGATGATTCCACGCATTTCAGATTCGAGACCGAGACTGATTTGTACGAGTGCTGCTTTCTTGGTCAATCGATCCAAAATAGATTGGAATGATTTTACATAACTCGCTCCGGTTCGATCCAATTTGTTGATAAAACAAATTCGAGGAACGCTGTATTTGTCAGCCTGTCTCCATACCGTTTCAGATTGAGGTTCTACTCCTGCTACTCCATCAAATACCGTCACACCTCCATCGAGGACTCGGAGTGATCGTTCTACTTCTACCGTGAAATCCACGTGACCCGGAGTGTCGATCAGGTTGATCTGGTAATCATTCCAAAAACACACTGTCGCAGCAGCAGTGATAGTAATTCCACGTTCACGTTCTTGTTCCATCCAGTCCATAGTTGCCTCACCCTCATGTACTTCACCGATTTTATGAGTTTTTCCTGTGTAGTAGAGGACACGTTCAGAAGTAGTAGTTTTTCCAGCATCAATGTGTGCAATGATACCGATATTACGAACTTTGCGGAGGTCTTTGGCCATAGAGGTAAGGTTAGGATGGTCTGTGGTCTGTTGACTGTGGTTCCAGTCAGTAAGATTATAGACGAAAATAATTGTTTCGCTTTGCGAAGACGCGAAGAGTTTGCCATATTTATATGGTGAAAGCAAATATTTCAGAGGACTGTTATGAGATTTTGTTATAATCTAAAAATCCTTTAAATATCCTTATTGCCTCATACAAAATAGGAATCAAAGTTTCTACTTCTCAAACAAAACAACACTTGTGTCTCTTTTACTTTCATTTTCGGGAGAATGAACGGCTGTCGAATGTTTTTCTCTCTGCTTTAAAATGTGGAAGGCAACTGGTGTTCCCACTTCAATCAAAAAAATTGTGATTCCTAAACCAATAAGATAATTACGGATTTTCCTTTGTTGTGATGTAAGAGGTTGGTTCTCTGTATTTTTATTTTCCATATAAGAAGTTAATACCAAGGACTTAGGCTACCTGAGAATAATAAAAATGTAAATTTTATTTCCTATTTTTTAAGTATTATTTCTACTGCTTTCAAAACAGCAATATCTCGTTTCTGCACTCTGGCACCATGATAATTTTTGGCATGGTCACTTTCTACCTTTTGGATAGCCTCATCGAGCGTCATCCAAGTGATTTGGAATCCGCTTGTTTTTTCTTTTTCAGTCAACTGGGGAACCCCTTTTGAAAGGATTTTTCCATAATAACAGTAAGAAGTCTGGAGAAGATCTTGCTCTGATCGATATTCATTGACCATTCCAATTTCTCCGGTGACCACAATTTCACAGCCGGTCTCTTCGAGCATTTCTCTCTTCATTGCTTGAAGTGGATTTTCGCCCTTCTCGATGCCTCCTCCAGGAAGTTTATGATAATCATGTTTCCCTACGTAGATCATAGCGACACGATTTTCATCATCAAAGAAGACTCCACGAGAAGCTTCACGTGTTTGTGGTTTTGGATCGGTAGGGACTGGTTTGTCCTGGATGGTGGCGAGAAGTTTCATGAATGAGGATTATCTGGCGAGAGCGATGAAGTTATGCTCAAACTACTTCCATCCAAATTTTTCTTTCAAAAGGGTGATGTATCCCTTATCTCTCGGGGATACAAACTCAATCCATTCCTTCGAAGTTTTCACACTACATTCTTGAGCAGGTATACGGAATTGTCCATCAATGGTGAGAATGGTTTCATCTTTTGTACTATAATGAGATCTTCACTTTAGATATCGATCA
>CAZQCN010000009.1:0-15147 GCA_964592185.1 uncultured Candidatus Peribacteria bacterium | reverse complement strand
TAGTGAGTTGAATGTTGGTTTCTGGTGGGAGGACGATTGACCGTTGAGCGAGGCTATGTGAGGCGATAGGGGTGAGAATCATCGCGTGAACATCTGGGTGGATGATAGAACCTCCCGCAGAGAGAGAATACGCCGTTGAGCCAGTAGAAGTGGCGACGATAATTCCATCAGAACGGTAATGAGCCAAAATTTCATTATTTACTTTTACTTCGGTTTCTATGAGATGGACAGCAGTCTTTGACGAAAGGACAATGTCATTCAAAGCATAGTAGGCTTTTTTATCTATGACGATTTCGAGGAGTGATTTTTTTTGGAGTGGGAGTTTATTTACTTCAAAAAGTTTTAAATCTTCTTTGAGAGTCATCAAAGTTCCAGAATGAAGAAATCCGAAATTCCCTCCTTCTAATCCATACAGAGGACAATGATTCTTTCGTACATGCTGCATAGCACAGAGCACCGTTCCATCGCCACCGTAGGCGATGATGAGGTTTGGTTTTTTCTTGAGCGGTTTGATATAGCCGGTCATTTCCAAGAGTTCGTAGGTATGACCTTCTTGTTCGAGAAGCTTGGTGAGGAGAGTACTATTGAGGTTTGGTTTGATGAGAAGGGCGATGTACATGGGGGAGGAGTATAGAAGACAATAATAATTAACAACTAAGATAAAGATAACAGATGATAAGGAACAAGTAAAAAATTGATCGTTAACTCAAACTAGAAATTATCTTTTCTATTATGCTAAAGTAAATTAGAGATTTAATTTTTTTATTATGCAATTTAAAAATTTACTTACTTTTTTGGGTATAGAATCAGAAGATGATGATATGAATTCTCCTAGGGATGTTTTGTGTATGGGTAGCTTAATTATAAAAGATAAGATAGGAATTAATCCTTATACCTATACTTTATCGAAAAAAGAAATTAATAAAATTGAAAATATTCATAAAAAAAATATTCATTTATTTTTTTGGTTAATTTCTTTTTTATTTTACTCGTTAACAAATAGTATCTCTGAACTAGAAAATTTTTCTCGATTTCTTTTGTTAAAAGAGAAAAACATTGAGGATGTAGACGGAGAGGATAGATGTGAACTATATACGACTTTATTTCGAAAGGTAGATTCTTTTTGCAGCACATACTCTCTTGAAAATGATTGGCGAAGAATACTAGAGATTTATGCTATTCCAGGAGGAAGAGTTTTAGACATTAAATTATTCTCTAATTGTGTATTGAGACCAAAAGAATTTGTTGAAAAATCTAAACAATACTATTCTGAGATACAGAAATAATTTTTATAAAGAGAACTTTCCAAATGACTTTTGTTATCAGCCAGGAAAGTTGCTTCTTATTACCTTATCTCATAAACATGAAAAAAAAGACGAGATCCTGAATCAAGTTCAGGATGACCAGATACACTATCATAAAAAAAATCACAGCTCAGCTGTGATTTTTATTTTTTCAATGAGATTCAACTTACTTTGTATATCGTGCCAAGTGTGCAAACGCTTTATTGGCAGCAGCCATCTTATGTACATCATCACGTTTCTTCACCGCATTTCCCTGGTTATCAAGGGCAAGAAGAATTTCTTCAGCGAGTTTGTCTGCCATAGCCTTTCCTTTTTTCTTCTGAGCAGCAGCGATCAACCAACGAAGACCGAGAGAAATACGACGAGTTCCGACGACTTCAATAGGAATCTGGTAGACGCTTCCTCCGACACGCTTTGGACGGACTTCAATACTTGGACAGATATTTTCGAGACCTTTTTTGAAGGTATGAAACGGGTCTGCATGACCTTTTACCTTAAAAGATTCCAACATATCAGTATAGATTCTTTTTGCAATAGTCTTCTTTCCTTGTTTGAGGAGGTAGTTTACAAATCGTTCTTCGAGAGTAAGTTCTTTCTTTTGCATAAGATGAAGTGTTTGAAATTAAATAACAATACAGTAAACATTTAGATTATTTTCCTTTTTTCGCACCATATTTACTTCGGCTCTGTTTTCTTCCTTGTACCCCAGTACAATCGAGTACACCACGAACAATATGATATCGAACACCTGGAAGATCTTTTACACGACCTCCACGGATCATGACTACTGAGTGTTCCTGAAGATTGTGACCAATTCCTGGGATGTATGCCGTAACTTCTTCACCATTTGAAAGTCTGACACGAGCAATTTTTCGGATAGCAGAGTTTGGTTTCTTTGGAGTCATAGTAGTTACCTTCACACATACCCCACGAACGAAAGGATTTCCCATCACGGGAGTATACTTTTTCTTGTCGAGAGTGTTATATACTGCCTGCATTGCAGGAGCTTTTGACTTCTTTATTTGAGACTGCCGAGGTTTACGAATGAGTTGATTGATTGTTGGCATTGAAGTGAATTAAGGCCGGAGGCGAATATCTAAAGTATAGGTCGTGAACAAAAGCCGATAGAGACTAGCAAAATTGTTGTATACATGTCAAGAAAATCCTTCAAAATATTTACAACATTGTTTTGTTCTTTTTATTCTTCATCAACGAGTTCTTCATCATACAGTTCTTCTCGCAAGTTTCTCTTGTAGTTTGTTCCCGAAGGAATAAGTTTACCAATAATTACATTTTCTTTGAGTCCCTCGAGTTTATCAACTTTGTAGGTCGTAGAAGCTTCCACGAGTACTCGGATAGTTTCTTGGAATGAAGCAGCAGACAGCCAAGAATCAGTTACGAGTGAGAGTCGTGTGAGTCCGAGAAGCATTCTCTCGAATACTGCTGGTTTCTTTCCTTCTTTTTCAAGAGTTTCATTGGCATCAGTGATCTGGAAATAGTTTGCTATTTGTCCAGGGAGGAACTGAGAATCTCCCGCTTCGAGGACACGACACTTTGAGAACATGTGACGAGCGATGATTTCAATATGTTTATCGTTGATAGTTTGTCCTTGAGCAGAGTAGATAGATTGTACTTCACGGATGAGATATCTTTGAGCAGCGAATTCATCTTTTACATTGGCAAGTTGATGCAGATCGAGATGCCCGTTGGTGAGTGGCTGTCCTTTTTCTACGAGATCACCGTCTTTGACGAGAATATTTCTGTTCAAAGCGACTTTGTATTCACGGTATGCTTTTTCCATGTGACGTATCTTCATTTCTTGGTAATTGATTGATTCCACAACACCTTCTGCTTTTGATTTGAGAGTTCCTTTTCCTTCTTTCCTTTTTGCAATGACTTGTTTTGCTTTTACTTCTTCTCCGATTTGAACGGTGGCTTCGAAATCATCTACGAGAGAGAAAGTATCAACTTCGAAATCTTGTGATTGAATTTTGAATATAGTGAAGTTTCCAGTTGGTTCTACATTTACTTTTCCTGAAATTTCCGTGATGAGACCATCGTATTTTGGTGCACGTGCTTCGAAGAGTTCTTCTACACGAGGGAGACCTTGGGTGATATCAGCACTATCAGCAGCAACTCCTCCAGTATGGAAGGTACGCATGGTGAGCTGAGTTCCTGGTTCACCGATACTTTGAGCGGCGATGATACCGACAGCGGTTCCGAGATCGACAATTTTGTTTGCTGCAAGATCACGACCATAACATCTTTGGCAGATACCAACCTGAGCCTTACAAGTAGTGATAGATCGGATTTTGACTTCATTAATTTTTTGCTCTTCGAGGTATTTAATGAGTTTTCGATCAATTGATTCATCTACTTTATATACTTCACCAGTTGGGAGAGTGAATTCCTCAGCAAGTGTCCGTCCGAGGAGTCGATGTTCAAATTTTTCACCAATTTCATCAGATTCTTTCTTGGTAAGAACAATAGGGAGGTTAGACCCACAATCTTCAATGGTAATAAGAATATCTTGAACAGCATCTACAAGACGTCGAGTAAGGTATCCAGCAGAAGCAGTTTTCAAAGCAGTATCTGAACGTCCTTTACGTGCACCATGCTGTGCGATGAAGTAGGGGAGCATTTTTGTTCCTTCTTTGAAACTGTCTTTGACAGGAAGCTCGATGGTTCGTCCTGACGGATTAATTACGAGACCTTTCATACCAGCCATCTGAGTGAGCTGACCGACGTTACCACGGGCTCCAGAGTGAAGCATTTGGTATACGGCATTATGACGATCATAATTATTCATCATGTTCTTTTGAACTTCATCTTTACAATCTCTCCATACTCGAATGGTTTGCAAATATCTTTCATTGTCAGTTACGAGACCCTGACGGAAAAGCTTATTGATTGCTTCTACTGAGGCATCTGAATCTTCGATGAGTTTCTTCTTTTCTTTTGGAATTTGGAGATCAGAAATAGCCATAGAGAATCCTGATTTTGTAACATATTTGAAACCGAGATCTTTGATCTGATCCGCAAGTTTTCCAGTAGTAGCAACATCAGTTTTTTCGTAGATATCTCCGATAAGTTTTGAAAGCTTTCCTTTATCCATTTGTTCGTTCATGAATTCAATTTCTGGTGGGAGAATAGTATTGAAAATAAGTCTTCCAGCGGAAGTTTCTACGAGAGTATTATTCATTCGAACCTTCAATAATTGGCCTAATTTAATATGTTCCATTTCATACGCGAGAAGAACTTCTTCAAAGTTTGCAAAAGCATGTGGATATGTCTCTAATCGGTCGTCGATAGTAGTCAAGAAGTAACACCCGAGTACCATACCGATACTTGGATTGATGATTGGGTTTCCAGAAGAAGGTTTGAGCAAATTCTGAGAAGCATTCATGATATTCTTCGCTTCCCATTGAGCCATTTTTGAAAGTGGTACATGTACCGCCATTTGATCTCCATCGAAATCCGCATTGAACGCAGAACATACGAGCGGGTGAAGTTGAATCGCTTTTCCTTCAATCAATATTGGTCGGAAGGCTTGAATACCGAGACGGTGAAGCGTCGGAGCACGATTGAGAAGAACGAAATGGTCTTTGGTAATTTTCTCAAGTGCATCCCATACTTCTGGTCGATTCCAGAGAATAAGTTTTTCAGCATTTTTGATATTTGCAGCAATTCCATTTCGAATAAGTTCTCCAAGTACGAATGGCTTGAAGAGTTCGAGAGCCATTTTCTTTGGTATTCCACATTCATCGAGCTTCAAACTTGGTCCAACGACGATAACAGAACGTCCTGAGTAATCGACACGTTTTCCAAGGAGATTCTGACGGAACCGTCCTTGTTTTCCTTTGAGAATATCAGAAAGAGATTTGAGTTGTAATGTTCGAGATCCAGTTTTGGTAATAGCTTTTCCTTGTCGGAAAGAGTTATGTAAGAGAGCGTCAACAGCTTCTTGGAGCATACGTTTCTCATTTCGGCAGATTACCTCAGGGGCACCCATTTCCAAGAGTTTTTTGAGACGATTGTTTCGATTGATAACACGACGATAGAGATCATTGAGATCACTCGTAGCGAAACGACCACCATCCAACTGAACCATAGGACGAAGATCTGGTGGGATAACAGGGAGGATATTCATAATCATCCATTCTGGTTTTACCCCGGCTTTGAGCATACTTCCAGCCAACATAATTTGTCGGATGATTTTGGTACGTTTTTGTCCGATAGTTACCTTCAATTCATTTTTTAATTCTTGAATAAATTTATTGAGATCCATTTTCGAAATTACTTCCTGGATTGCTTCTGCACCAATACCTGCCTGGAAAATATGCCCAAATTTCATAGAGAAATCACGGTACTGTAGTTCAGAAAGCGTTTGATACTTATGAAGCTCAGCGAGAGCGGTTCGAGTTTCTTCAAACTGTTCTACGAGATCTTCTATTTTTTGCTCTGAATCTTTTTCAAGAGCTACGAAGTCTTCTGGTTTTACCTTTTCACCTTGTTTCTTTTTTAATTCAAGTTCATTTCTTTCATTTGCATATTCATCTTGAATACGTTTTTTGAAGCTCTTAAAATCTTTTTCCAATTCTACAAGAGTAGATTTCCGAGCATCATCATCAATTTCTTTTACAATGTAGTTAGCAAAATACACCACTCGTTCCAAGTCTTTGATAGACATGTTCAAGAGGAGACCGATTCGACTTGGAGTACTTCGGAGATACCAAATATGTACTACAGGAACAGCAAGTTTGATATGCCCCATGCGCTCTCTTCGGACACTACTTCTCGTTACTTCTACTCCACACTTATCACAGACAATATTTTTGTATCGAATTTTTTTATATTTTCCACAATAACATTCCCAGTTTTTTGTAGGACCAAAAATTTTCTCACAGAAGAGCCCATCACGTTCTGGTTTTTGTGTACGGTAATTGATAGTTTCAGGTCGAGTAACCTCGCCGTGAGACCACTCTAAAACATCTTCTGGAGATGCAACACGAATAGCTATAGCATCAAAATCGTTGGAAATCTTATCTTTTGGCTTTACTGGCATAGGGGAGGAGTAAAAGGTAAAAGGTCAAAGGTCAAAAATAAAAGGAGGGTATATGCATGAAAAAAAGTTTTTTTCTTTATTCATCGTCATGATCTTTGTTTGATTCTGAATCATTTTCATCGTCATGATCATTTTCATCACCATCGTTATCGTGATCTTTTTCATCATCATCATCGTCTTCACTTTCTTCCCGATCCACTTCAATTTCTTCACCCATTTCAATAGCGGCTACAATATTTTGTTCTACGATATCCTCTTTTGCTTCTTGCTGTATTGCTTTGATTTCGCTCTCGAGAGCATCGTCTACACGCTCTCCAGAGAAGACAGTAATATCTTGTATGATAGTTGAATTTCGAGCTTCGAGCTCTTCATTTTTGAGAAGCTCCACTTCCAATCCAAGACTTCGTAGCTCTCGAACCAAGACATTGAAACTTTCTGGGACCCGAGGTTTTCGAATTTGTTCTCCTTTGATAATAGATTCGTATGCCTTACTTCTTCCAAGTACATCATCAGATTTGATAGTAAGAATTTCTTGTAAACAGTGAGCTGCTCCATATGCTTCCAGAGCCCATACTTCCATTTCCCCGAATCTCTGTCCACCATGTTGAGCTTTTCCTCCGAGAGGTTGCTGTGTAACAAGTGAGTAAGGGCCGATAGATCGAGCATGAATTTTGTCGTCTACAAGATGGATAAGTTTCAACATATAAGCGATACCGACGGTAGAAATGTCAGCAAATGCTTCTCCAGTTTGACCGTCATACAATTGAATTTTTCCAAGTTCAGGAAGATCAGCTCGCTTAAGCTCATCTGATATAATTTTTTCTGGAATACCATTGAGTACTGGCGTAGCTACTTTATATCCAAGCTTTGAAGCCGCCCAACCCAGATGAGTTTCCAAGATTTGCCCCAGGTTCATACGAGATATAACTCCGAGTGGATTAAGGATAATATCAACCGGAGTTCCATCAGCGAGATGAGGCATGTCTTCGAGAGGAACTACACGAGATATAACACCTTTGTTTCCATGTCTTCCTGCCATTTTGTCTCCGATAGAGAGCTGTCTTATTTGTGCTACCATTACTTTTACTTCTTGAATAACTCCAGTTTGTAAATCATCTCCATTTTCACGAGAGAAAAGCTTAATTTCAACCACTTTTCCACGTTGTCCTCCAGGAAGACGCATAGATGTATCTTTTACATCACGAGCTTTTTCTCCAAAGATGGCACGAAGAAGTCTTTCTTCAGCAGTGAGTTCTGTTTCTCCTTTCGGAGTAATTTTTCCGACAAGAATGTCTCCTTCATTTACCTCAGCTCCTATACGAATAATACCATTTTCATCAAGATCCTTGAGTTTGTCTTCACCAACATTTGGGATATCACGAGTGATAGTTTCTTGGCCGAGTTTTGTGTCTCGTACCTGTACGGTGTGTTCTTCGATATGAATAGAAGAAAAGAGATCATCATGGATGACACGTTCAGAGACAATAATAGCATCCTCAAAGTTCCAACCATTCCAGTCGATATAAGCAACAAGAAGATTTTGACCGAGAGCGAGTTCTCCTCCTTGAACCGAGGTTCCATCATTCAAAAGATCTCCTTTTTTAATTTTCTGACCTTTTTCAACAGTAGGTCTTTGATGAAGAGCAGTTCCTTGGTTTGAACGTTTGAATATTTGCATTGCGTATGAATGCTTCTTTCCAGAGTCACCAATCATTTCTATTTTCTCTCCGTCCACATAGGTAATTTCACCATCTTCAGGGGCAGAAATAATTTGAGAAGAATTTTTTGCAACGGTTCTTTCCATTCCTGTTCCTACATAAGGAGCTTCAGGTCGAATCAATGGCACGGCTTGACGTTGCATGTTTGATCCCATCAGTGCTCTTCCTCCTTCATCATGCTCAAGGAAAGGGATAAGAGAAGTAGAAACTGATACAATCTGTTTTGGAGATACATCAATATGAGTGACATCTTTGTAATATTGCATAGCGGCTTCACCAGTTTTTCCAGTACGAGCTGAAATTCGTTTTTGAGTAAATTGCATTTTATCATCGAGCTCTGCATTTGCATCAGCAATGATAGCCCCTCGTTCTTGTCCAGCATCCATAAATTCAATATCCTTGGTCACATAAGGAACGACAGGAATTGTATTGAGATTTTTTACTGCTTCGAGTTGAGTTGCAATTTCAGAAGTAATAATGTCATGATCTTTGATAATAATCTTCCCTTTTTCATCTGAGATATCTGCATCTACTTCTCTTCCTACAGTGATAGCTTTTTTATTTTCTACTTCTTTTGAAACTTTATAATATGGAGTTCTGAGGAAGCCGTATTCATCAAGCTGTGCATATGTTGCCATATGGACTACCAAACCGATATTCGGTCCTTCGGGAGTAGCAATTGGACAAATACGTCCATAATGAGTCGGATGAACATCACGAACGTCAAAACTGGCACGTTCACGAGTGAGCCCACCAGGTCCCATAGCAGAAAGTCTTCGTTTATGGTCGAGTTCCGCCAAAGGATTTGTTTGATCCATGAATTGAGAAAGCTGCGAACTTGCAAAAAACTCTCTCATGGATGCAGTAATAGGGCGAGCATTAACAAGTTGAGTTGGAACAACGGTTTCGATATCAAGGACTGTCATTCTATCTTTTGCAATTCTTTCAGTTCGAAGAAGACCAACACGGAATTTATTTTGGACGAGTTCTCCTACAGTACGAATTCTTCGATTTGCGAGATGATCAATGTCATCAGCTTCAGATTTCCCACTATTGAGCTTCATAAGTTCTTTGATCGCAAGGATAAGATCCTCTACACGGAAGATTCTATTATCACGGTCATTTGGGATATTGAGACCAAATTTTTTATTTACTTTATAACGACCTACTTTACCCATATCGTATCGACGATAGTCAAAGAATATACCATTCAAAAGCGATTGTGCATTTTCAGTCGTTGCGAGATCTCCAGGACGGAGTTTTTTGTAAATAGCTTGTAATCCTTCTTCGTAGTTTGATGTTGGATCTTTTTCGAGTGTCAAAGCCAAGAAATCATGTTCTGGATCTATATCCTTTCTCTCATCTTCAAACAATTTAATAATATCCTTATCTGTAGGATATCCAAAAGTACGTAAGAGGGCAGTCACAGCAATCTTTCTTTTCTTATCAATCTTCACTGACATAACGCCTCTTTTGGAGGTTTTGATTTCAAGCCAAGCTCCACGATTTGGAATAATTTTTGCTGTAAAGAATTCATCCTCTTGATTTGGCAAAAAGTAAATTCCAGGAGATCTATTAATTTGATTTACTACGACACGCTCTACTCCATTGATAATAAAAGTCCCACGATCAGTCATCATAGGAATATTCCCCAAATATACATCTTGCTCTTTTACTTCACCAGTTACCTTATTGATAAGTTGTACTTGAACACGAATTGCTGATTCATACGACACATTTTTGTGACGAGCAATCTCTTCAGAATACTTTGGTTCTTCAATCTTATGATCCAAGAAATAAAGTTCAAGTTTTTTTTCAGTAAAATCTTTAATAGGAGAAATTTCTTCAAAAAGTTCTCGAAGACCATTATCCAAAAACTGTTTATATGAATCGAGCTGTACGGTAATGAGGTTTGGAAGAGGACAAGAATCAATTTCTTTCGTAAAAAATACACGACCTACATCATTGGTTGCGTATTGACCAGGAATTTTTGATTCCTTTGAAGAAAGTTCTTTTTCGAGAGCATCAGTCACTTTTTTAGCCATAAATATCTGCGTTAAAAGGAGTGAAACAGGAGACTACTGCGTGTATACAACTAGGACACACTCGGATACGCAGATACAAACTAACGTTTTGAGAATTGAGGAGCTCGACGAGCACCCAAGAGACCTGGCTTCTTTCGCTCTTTCTTACGAGAATCACGAGTTAAGAACCCTTCCTTTTTGAGAGTTGGTCGAAGATTTGGATCGAATTCAATAAGGGCACGAGAAATACCATGTTTCATAGCATCAGATTGACCACGAATTCCACCACCACTTGTCAAAATAGAGACATCAACCTTCTTCGATAGATTTACAAGATCAAGAGGAGAAACAACAACCCGACGGAATTCTGCTACGGTAATATATTCAGAAATATCTTTCCCATTAATGGTGATTTTACCAGTACCTGTAACATATACACGTACCTTTGCACGAGCAGTCTTTCTCTTTCCTAAGCCATAAAAATATCGAATATCAGCCATAATATGAAAATTTAAAACTAAAATCTAAAAGATAAAATTTATTCTGGTTTTTGAGCTTCGTGTGTATGCTCAGAAGTAGCAAATACTTTTAATTTCTTCATCCACATTTCTTGGAGCTTGTTTTTTGGGAGCATTCCTTTGATAGCTTGTTCTACAACAAACACTGGATTTTTTTCCAACATATCAATAAGAGTAGTTTCCTGGAGAGATCCTTTATATCCAGTATGTTTATAATAAATCTTGTCTTTGAGTTTATTTCCAGTAACCACAATTTTTTTAGCATTGATGACTACTACATAATCACCAGCATCTTGATGTGGCATATATTCTGGTTTATTTTTTCCTTGGAGAATTTTTGCAATTCCTGTAGCAAAACGACCAAGAGTTTGACCAGTCGCATCCATAAGTATCCATTTTTTCTGGAGATCACTTGGAACTTTCATTGTGGTAGTCTTTTGCATAAGAGAGGAAGTGAAAATCTAAAATCTAAAAATAAAAAATGTTTGTAAAGCAGAAACTGAAAAATATAAAAAGAGAATTTTTTAACCTCGAATTTTTATTTCAAACATTTCAGCTCCATCACCTTTTCGGAAACCAATATTCTTTTTTGTTGTAAATCCAGAAGTGACATCTTTGAATTTTGGAAGAACAACATCAACCAGTTGTCGAGAAGCAGCCTCTGTATAGAGATATGAATTACATTCTCGAATAGTATTCATAATGTCATGAGTTTTTGCGAATGTAATCAACTTATCTGTAATAGTTATAACCGAACGAAGATGAGCTTTTGTTGTTCGGACCTTTCCCTTCATAAATAATGAAGTGACCATATTACGGATAACACGATGGCTCGCATCATTTTTTGAACCAAGATTGCTTTTTGAATTAGAGTGACGCATGAACGTGAATTATACAAATATTAATTATCATTCGAGAAATCGAGATTGTTTTTTACCAACGCCTCTTGTACTTCCATCATAGCTCGAGCACCAAATCCTTTGAGATTAGCGAGCTTTCCTCCGTTCATAAGAACGAGCTGCTCTACTGAAGTAACATCGTTATTAACCAGAGCGTTGAGGGTACGAGGAGAAAGTTTCAAAACTTCAACTGGAGTATATTTTCTTCTTTTTTGACCTTCTTCTACTTCTTTTGATTTTTGAGCTTGCGCTTCCAAAATAGTTTCTACGGTTTTTTCAGGAGTAAGACATTTTGCATCAAGAAGAGAATGATAATTTCTTAGAATCCCAGAAGCTTTTGCAAGAGCATCTTCTGGCTTCATACTACCATCTGTTTTGATTTCGACTTGAAGTTGATCAAGATTCGTATGTTCACCAACACGAGTGTTTGTAACATCATATTTTACCATTCGAACTGGAGAGAAAAAGGTGTCAATTTCAATAAGACCCGTTTCCTTATTCTTTTTCTTATCACGAGAGCTAATAGGACTATATCCAACCCCCTTTTCAATCACAACTTCCATTGTAAACTTCACTTTATCTTCTAAAGAAGTAATATAAACATCAGGAGTAACAATTTCTACATCAGCATTTACCTGAATATCTTTTGCGATAACTGGACCAGCTTTGTTTTTTTCAAGTTTCAAAATCACAGGCTCCGATGAATGAGATAAGAACCGAACTTGTTTGAGATTGAGAATAATATCTACAACAGAATCTTTCACCCCTTTAATGGTTGAAAATTCGTGACTTACTCCATCTATTTTAATTCCAGTAATAGCAGCACCGTCTAAAGAAGAAAGGAGAACTCTTCGAAGACTATTCCCAAGAGTTACACCATACCCAGCTGGCAGAGGGGTGATAGTCACGAGAGAGTGATTTTCTCCGAGCACTTTGACGATAACTTTTGAAAGTTCGAGATCTATCATGGAAGTGGGCTAGTAAATAAAACTGTATAGAATTATCGAGAATAAAACTCGATAATTGCCTTTGGATTTATAATAGGATCAAAATGATCCTTATTAGGAAATTCTTGTACTGTTATAGAAAAATTCTTGAAATCTACCTTCAACCAACTCTTAACCTTTTCCATCTTCTCCTTTGTTCCAACAATACCCTGATAAAGCTTCATTTTTTTCTTATGATCAATAACCTGAAGAACATCTCCTGGCTTTAATTGAATAGAAGCAGTCATAATCTTCTTACCGTTGAGTTCAAAATGACCATGATTTACCATTTGTCGAGATTGAAATATAGTATCAGCAATTCCCGATCTGAAAATAACCGTATCTGCTCGACATTCGAGAAGTCTAAGTAAGTTTTCACTTGAATCTCCTGCCATAGCATTTCCTTTTTCAACATACAGTCGGAATTGTTTTTCACGAATACCTCCATAAACAAGAGCGCAAATTTGCTTTGCTTTTAACTGAGATCCGTATTGAGACACCTTTCCTTTTTTCCCACCTTGTTTCGGACCATGCATTCCAGATGGATTTGGTTTTTTCACCAAAATACGATCATATTTCCCTGATCCAAAAAGGTTAACACCATAATTTCTACAAAGTTTTGCTTTTGGCCCAATAAGTCGAGACATGGAAAGAAAGTGAAAAACTAAAATTTTTTATACTCTTCTTGGCTTCTTCGGACGACACCCCCCATGAGGAATTGGAGTAATATCATTAATAGTTGTGACGTTTAAGCCAGCAGTTTGAAGAGCTCGAATCGCCTGTTCACGGCCACTTCCAACTCCTTTTACATACACCACAACATCAGTAAGACCATATGTAGCTTTCGCCTTTTCAGCTGCATTTTGTGCAGCAACTTGAGCAGCATATGGAGTTGATTTTCGAGACCCTTTAAAACCACTCGCACCAGAAGTGCTCCAGGAAAGAACTCCACCTTTTTCATCTGTTACAGTCACAAGAGTATTATTATAAGTTGCACCTATATATACTCGACCATTTGACACAGTACGCTTTGTTTTTTTCTTGGAGTAAGCCATGAAAGAAAAGTAAAAAGTAAAATCTAAAAAGTAAAAACAAAAACCTAAATACTAAAACTACTTTGTTGCAACCTTCTTGTTCGCAACAGTTTGACGCTTACGTCCACGACCACTACGAGAATTTGTTTTCGTACGTTGACCACGAACTGGAAGACGTTTCTTATGTCGAGTACCACGGTAACTTCCAATATCCATATGACGCTTTACATTCAATTGAATTTGACGACGAAGGTCTCCTTCAAGATTATACTGCTGAAGAAGATCACGAATTTTTCCTTCTTGTGCCTCGGTAATATCTTTAACCTTGATATTTACATCAATACCAGCCTTTTCGAGAATGGTTCGGCTTCGAGTGATTCCTATACCAAAAATATAAGTAAGGGCAATCTCAATGCGTTTCTGATCTGGAAGAATAATACCGGCAACACGCATAAAAAAATTTTAAGATGCAAGAGAAATCAAACGTTGTTTCAATCGTAATTTTTTACGTTTTGCAACTCCTTGAGCCTGCTTATGACGCTTCGTAGGACAAACAACCATAATTCGACCATGTCTTTTTATGATTTTGCATGATGCACAACGCTTTTGGACACCTGTATGAACTTTCATGAAAAAAGAAGAGTTATTGTTCGGGATCGGCGACAATCTTCGCCTGCTTCGAACGGAAAGTAATACGACCACGAGTGAGATCATAGGGAGACATTTCCACTGTCACACGATCTCCGAGAATAATTTTTATACCAAACATTTTCATTTTTCCTGCAATGTGACCAATAATGGCGTGACCATTATCAAGCTTCACACGAAAAGTAGTATTTGGGAGACATTCAATAACCTCGCCTTCTAACTCAATAATATCTTTATTTTGTGCCATAATTTAGTATGGGCTATTTGGGACACGGAAGACTGTATATAATTTTAAAAATAATTGCAAGAGAATTTTTAACTTTTATTTTTGAGTGGATCTTAACCTGGAGCTAATACATGAACTAATTTACATATACGAGTTTAATTGGTGTCGAGCATGAAAAAAAACTGATATACTTCAGTATAGGCCACATACGCATTAAATTCTCTGTCCCAATATATTTTATACGCTCCATTTTCAAAATTTTTGATAGTTTCTCCATCAATAACTCTTAACATATCTTGTTCATCAAGTGGAGGACCACCAGGGACGAGCATCGAGTCTGCAAACATTACTCCTTGAAGTTCTGTATAATTTTGTTTTTTTGTTTTCGGGATAAATATATGTCTGAAGAAATATTCAAAATCTTTTTCAGTCTTAAGAGAAGGACGAGGTATAAAATCTTTAATATTGGTATTGTCTATAATTTTACCATCAGTAAAAATGTTTTTACCATCAGTATAATAATGTTCTGGGAAATATTTAAAGTAATAATATTCTAAGGAATCGTCAGAAATCTCATCGAGTACTTGGAATGTTGCAGGAGATGATACTCCCTCTAGAATTTCAGAGTAGAAATATACAGCATTTTTATCTTTGCTGTATCCATCACCGAGGTATTGCCATGAATCGAGATCTATTGGCATTTTTACAAGATCGTCATAGGTACG
>CAZQCN010000008.1:19432-24641 GCA_964592185.1 uncultured Candidatus Peribacteria bacterium | reverse complement strand
TCTCAAATGAATTTGGAACATAATCCAACGATCCTCCATTTGAACCTTCGAGATCTCCTCCAGCACCAATCGTATCTTGCACATCCACCTCCTGATCTTCATTTCCTTCATTTTCAAATTGGATTTGATATTCAACTACTGTGCTATTTTCGGTAACAGTAATGCTGTCACGGAACGTTCCATTGTCAGAATAATTTCGTACGAGCTTTACTGGTTCAGTAATCCCTTCGTCAGAAGCATTAATATCCTTGTAAACAAAGACATTTACATCATGAGAAGCATCAGCCTGCATAAGCCGACCACATCCTTGAAGAATTGGTGCATACGTAAATTCCAAAGGATCAAGAAATGTTGCATTTGATCCAGGATCTCTCAATTTTGCTCGTATTTCGACTTGCCCAGATGAGTTCTGAGCTACATTTGAATAAGTAAATATAATTGTATTTCCATTCTGAGCAATAACGGGAGCAGAACCAGATTGACTATAACTTCCTATACTGACGAAATCGACCTCATTTGGAAGACTGGCATTTAACGTCATAGAAGGAATAGCAGTCGTTCCAGAAGTAGCAGCCCAAGAAATATAGAATCGAATATCTTGAACATCATTGTAGTTAATTGGATTCGTAATGGTAGAAACCGGATCTCCAGTCGCCGTAATACTCATCACAGGACAAGACATAATTCCTTCAGTAATAACCATAGTCAATACGAGAGGATTCCCAGCAGAAAGTGTTCCAGAAGGATTTGCAATAACCGCAGTATATCCTGATGGAATATTCCGAATTTGAGCCATGTAAAATCCAAATGGATTATTGCTTACCGTTTCAGTCCCACCAGTTGGCAAAGGTCGATTGTTGTAGATCTGAGAATTTCCAGTCACGTATTGCAAATCGTAAGTCACTCCTCCACCATTATAAATCATCCCATTGACAGTGTCTTTTCGAACTTCAACCACAATGTTTCCAACCGAATTCCCTCGATAGATATGAAATTCTTCTGTACGACTCTCTCCTGGTTGGAGAGTGAAGGTACGAAGAGCATTTCCACTCAATGTATATCCTGAAGGAAGACTCGAAGTCACGAATCGGACACTTTGAGGAGAAGGAATTGTCCCAAGGGCGAACGTATCCTGACCTCCATTCACAAATTCATTTTGAGATCTATCAGATAAATCAAATTCTGCCGAGCCATTATACGGTACACTTGATCCCGTAGAGTCGTCATATACTCGTACCGTCAAGGAAATTTCTTTTTTCTGAACATAATAATCAACCAACTGAACCGTATTAATATTGGTATTATTAATCGTCAAAGGAACGAGAGCAGATGAGTAAATCATGTAATTACTCGGAAGACTCGAAGCCTTCAACTCAATAGAATGCGTCCCAATAGCCATTTGATACATTTGATCACTATTTACAACTGTTTGATTATTCGTTCCATCAATTAATATTTGAGCCCAGTTACTCTGAGCTGGTGCATAAAATGAATTATTATTCGATCGATCAAAAATACGTACACGAACATTCCCCTGAGCTACTTGTCGCACTTTGAAATTCACAGGGTAATTTTGACCGGCTCCGACAGCAACCACTTTTGGTCCGCTATCAACAATTGTGAAATTTGGATCGTAAAAATTCGCAAACGAGTAGGTGTGAGTATTATTTCCATTGGTAATAGGCACGTTGATACTATGAGGGTTGCTGAGCATGTTAATCATAGGAGCCCCCGCTTCTTGAACATTTAATTGATACACGCCATTATACAAAACACCATTCGGGTTTGAAGTCACATCAAGTACTGAGAAGACAACCTGTCCTGTTTGTCCACGAGTAATGAAAAATTCAGCAATAGCAGATCCTCCAGAAGGAACATTCACGGTAGCGGTAGCAGTCGAAATAGTATAGCTTGGATCCGAAAATTGAGACATCGTAAAGGTATATGTCCCCGACGGGATCGTCACTGTATGTCCATTCAAAATATTATTGTAAATCAGAGTCTGTTGACTATTCACCACTCGGAAGTTTGCTCCTCCCGTGTAGTTTGCTCCTGAAGGAGATTCTTTGACTTGGAAAGTAAGTTGACCATTCCCTGGACCATTTCCGTTTTGAGTAATAGTAAATTTCGCAGTAGCGGTACCATTTGGCATCACTGTTACATTTGAAGTCCCGACAGTCGCTGTATATCCTGGAATACTTCCCAGAGTAAAGGTGTACGAAGTTCCATTTGGATTCGCACTCACGACACGAGTATTTCCATAACTCAGATTCGAAAAATTATAAGCCCCTGTAATATCACTTACACTAAAAGTTCCTGGAAATTGGGTCAAAGCTGGAGCAACATCTACTTCGAATCTCACCGTCCCAGAATTTGGTCCGACGACTCCAGATCCCACACTTACCTCTGCACTCGCAGAAACTGGAGAAAGCTGAACTCCAGAAACCGTTGAAGACAAAGTTACATCATGGAGATGGGTCACAGAATTTGATCCTGGATTCGGAATACGATACACCATTACCACTTCACGACTTGAGTTTGATCCAGTGATAGTAAAAGTATTGAACCCAGAAATGGTATAAGGAGAAGAATTCCCTGATGTTGTAAGAATAAGCTGAGCTACTCCATTCGGTATATATGCTCGGAAGAGTTGTAAATTTGGATTCACTGGATTTGAAATCTGCAAACCTGAAACAGTCATAGGACTTGTCACCGTACTTGGGATATTCCAATTCATCACCGATTTGAAAGCCACCAATTTGCTTCCATTACAATCATAAAAATTATTATATGGAATTGGAGTGTTGGAAGAAATAACTGAACCCAAATTCCCATTACAACTATTTACCTGATATGGAGTATCAGTGATACTCGGAGTTGCTTTGAAAACACTGACTGGAGCAGAAGCAACAGGAGCCATACTTACACCAGCACTCACATTCGTAACAACCAAAGAATTATTCATCGTATAGGAAGTTGCCAAAGGATCATCCACCGTACCGACAATAGCAGCCGTTTGAGACTGTCCATTCCCAAGATTGTAGTTACAGGTCACCTTGGTCCGCCCCTGTCCAAGAGTCGAAGGCGCAGTCGTACAGGCACTTGGCCAAGAAGTTGGAGTGAAGTGCTGTGGCAAATCATCTTCAAATCTCACATCAGTTCTCGCATTTGATGGATTTGCATTTGAATTCATCGTTACACCCAAAGTATAGGTCAAACTATTGTTTGTAGGAGAATAGAAGATTCCTGTAGTACTTGGCGTTTTGGAAATATTGGCGATGGTAGGGCCATTATTGGGTCCTCCTCCAGGAATGTTAAAAATTTCAAGAACTTGAATTTGCATAGCTCCAAAATCAACAAGATTTGTATTGTTTCCAAGAACCTGAAGATCAAAAACGCCATCTTGGTTATTCGCAATAGTAAATTGAGAGCTCAAGCTACTTGGAATAAAAACATACGAATTGCTTGGTGTAATAGCAGACCCATTCGCAAAAGCTAAGTTTTGGGTAAAAATCGGATTTGGTTGACGAACACCAGATTGCGAAAGATATACAGAATATGAAGCTGTACCAGTAGCTGGTGATTGTTGTCGATATCGGTTCAAAAATTTGATTTGGTAACGACCAGCTCTCAAATATATATTTGAAATCGTAAGAGGTGTAGAACTCTGATTCATTCGAGTAACACTGTTACTCATACACCACCCCCGATCCTCTACATAATAAGGTCCGGAAGGATCTCTCGGATTCAAAGTCGGAGTATTGGTAATAGGGGTTCCTCCAGAAACATTAATATTCCAAGAACTCCCTAAATTTGGTGTCGTATTCGTATTACAAGAAAAAGTGTTTGACCACAGACCTACATTCCCATTCTGATTCTTATAAATTTCAACCCACTTATTATTGAGGTCTTGAACATCTACTGGGTTGGTAGCCAAACTCGACTGATAATTGTTGAAACGTGAGTATCCCAATAATATTCCAAACAAAACAAGCGATACAGTCGCAAAAATCTTGAGCTCTTTTTTATATCCGAATGCTTTGTGGAGTATTTTTTTCATAGTAAGGGAAGAAGTTATAAATATATAAGAAAAGTAAAATTAGAATTTAAATCTGATATCAAGCGATGCCTTTCCTGTCACTTTTTTCATTCTTTCCAAACTTGCCTGAGTAGTCTGAGATACATTATTAGAAAGCCCCGTATGTTCATATGTGGAAGAACCAGCACCGAATGTCACTCCAAGGTCAATCGACTTTCCCCCAAAGTAGTTCGTTACTTCCAAGGTTGGTCCTTTGGCTGACAAAGAACTTCCAACGACAAACCCCTTATAAACAGGGACCTTCGGCAAATCAATCCCTATCACTGGCTTCACTGCCATAGAAAGTTTTGTAGGATCTTCGTCTACTTTCGTAGCGACTATTTGAGCAAATCCACCCACATTAAGATTTATATTTTCTTTGATTGGAATAAAAGCTCCAGCACCTATTTTAAAGTCTCGTTGTTTGATTGTCTTTGCCACAAAAGGAAGTGAAAAGTTTTGAGGGTTACTCACGTCGTCAATTACAAATTCAGGACGCTCTCCCCCATACTCACCTACTGTCTCTATAGCCATACCGTTTGTAGCATCCCCAGTATATTGGATACTTTCTCCTGTAACTTGTGTTCTCTGATCCAATACATCCACATTACTATAAAACACTCCATAACCATCTGTATTTGGAACCCATCTTCCCAGTACTGTATCCATGTCTGTAACCGTACTTGATGCTCCAGGACCGAAGCTGACCCACATTTTCTTTGCTTTTGCTGCCTTCGCCGGTTCAGGCCTCTTCTCACAGGCAAAAAGAGTAACAGTTTCAACAGAATCATCTACTACAAAAGAAATACCATTATTCAACATCGTAAGATCAGAATTTTTTGGAAAAGAGCCAGATACAGTAACTTCATCACCTTTCTGCATCTTATCAGAACCAGTAACATAAAGTGCACTGTCTCCAAAATTGATAACCCCTGACTTTTCAAAAGGTTGAGAGACCCCCTTTCTTTTGATTACTACATCAACATCGATAAATTCTGGTAATGTTACTTCTCGAGGCTCAGCACATTTGTCTCCAGTAAGTATCTGAGCTGAAATATTTAACTTCCCTTCGCAAGTCCCACTCGGATTATCCCAACAATTTTTTTGAGTATGTCCAGTATCAGTGATAAC
>CAZQCN010000008.1:7806-19422 GCA_964592185.1 uncultured Candidatus Peribacteria bacterium | reverse complement strand
ATAACACCTTTCAAAAATTTAGGATCTTGAAATTGTTTTGGCAATGCCGCCTTCTGACCACAATGCATAAAACCAACAAAAGAAGATACTTCACCGGTTTTTTTATTTTTCAGATACAAACCTGCAGGGACAAATCCAGCCACAGGAACATTGTAGCAAACAGTATTTTTAGCTACATGGACCTGCTTAGTCGTCGGATTTTTTGAAGACATAGCTTCAAATTCAGTACCAGCCGGGAACACCACTTTTTCAATTTTCCCAGCTTTTATATAGTCCAAAACTGTATCAAAATCCCAATTTACTTCATAATCATCTTCATAATTCTTTTGATTTGCCTCATAACATTTACGAAGCGTATCTTGATTCGCAATAAACCATGTCGCGTATTCAGCAGGTGTTTTATGAATATCTGCCGAACCTTGGAAATATGGAGCAGTCGCTGGTTTTACACAACCAGAAAGATCAGTTCTCACCGAAACTACAACGTTTTGCGTCTGCCCTTTTACTTCATCAAAGCTCCCTGCGGTAAACGCCATCGGTAACGCCATTCCCACCAATATTTTAGCTGTTTTAATAGATCTTTCGACAAATTTTTTCATAATAATATTTTTATAAGGTCTAATTCTACTACGATTTACTATTTTCGTCAATAGCAAAGCCTGAAATGCCAATGATAATCTATGAAATAATACCAGAAAACAGGGAGCACAACAATCGCTCAAAAAAAATGCATGACTGCATCCGTAACGCTGAAAATGAAATAGAGCTTTTTTGCTAAAAGCTTAAGAACTTTTTTAAGTTTAAATTGTAAAGTACTAGTTGAATATAAACGCTCATAATGTATTTGGGTCCAGAAAGAAAACAGTTGCGAATGGAAGAATATGATTATTCGGAGGGTGGATGGTATTTTGTGACCATATGTACAAATAAAAGAAAAATCCATTTTGGAGAAATACGAAATAATTTAATGTGTTTAAATGAATTTGGAACCATTGTTTGCAAACAATGGTTATGGTTACAAAAACAATACCCATATATCAGATTGGATTTGTGGGTCGTAATGCCAAATCATTTCCACGGAATAATCGAAATCACCCATGGTAAGGACAATCCTCGGATTGTCCAAGGAAATGGTCACCCCATCGCCCATACAACAAACACCCCTGAATACCAACGACGCCATAATACTCTTTCGCAAACCATAAACGCATTCAAAACAACATCTTCCAAATACATACATTTGGCAAAAAATTTTGATTTTCGATGGCAACGTTCATTTCACGATGAAATCATTGAAAATGAATCACATTTGAACAATGCAAGACGATATATATTGAATAACCCCAGGCGATGGTGGCGGGATCGAAATAATGGAAATCATATGGCGGGCCATGATGAGGACAATCCGAGGATTGTCCCTACAGGAGGGATTGCATCGCCAACTGCAAAATCTTTTTCGCCAAATCAATCAAAATCCATACAAAAATCGCTGACAAATCAATCATTCCAATATTCGGACTGTATTTTCGGACGAAACGAAAAATAGGACCCAAAACAATAGAAAGAAATTCACGAACTCTCCATACTTTGATTGGTATCCAAGACAAAATCACATACGCCAAAACAAGCCATTGTAATACCTGCAAAGCATTCATCAATATAACGTACAACACGTTGAGAAAAACATTCATAAAAGAAAAATTCAAAATATACGGAAACATTCTATCAGGGATCCTTGCATTTTCAACATGATTCTATTATGCTCTTACGGATTTTTAACCGAAACCGCGAGGTTTCCTAGAGGGGAGTGTATTATTTATGGCTAGCGTAACTCGACAAGATAATGAATCAATAGAGCGACTTATCAGTCGTCTCCGACGTGTCGTGCTTCGAAGTGGAAAATTGAAACAGGTACGAAAGACTCGGTACTTCAAACGTCCCCCTCGGAAATCAGAAGTTCGAACCAAGGCAGCATACCGTGAGGTAAGAAAAGCAGAAAATCTTATTAACGAGCAATAAAAAAAAGAAAGGGAGTTCAAATCTCCCTTTCCATCCTGCCCAGATGGCGGAATTGGTAGACGCGCGGGACTCAAAATCCCGTTCCCCCTAAAGGAGTGTGGGTTCGATTCCCACTCTGGGCACCAAGCTTCGTTCTTAGCGAGTAACCGAGCTTAGAACAAGCTTGTCCTGCGTAGTTGCAAACGAAGCGGGACATATAAGACGTAAGAACTACGCCTGGCACGCCAGCTTTTTTGACTTACTAAAACCAACAAGGAATGAAAACGAGGTCCTGAATTAAATTCAGGATGACCATTCAAAAAAAAACTCTTCGTTCTTATTTCTCCCTTCCCCATTCTTAACGTTCTGATTTCAGATCTCAGATTCCAGATTTCTGCCTCACTCTTCCTTCAAAAACACTCCCACTTCCCTCTCCAACTCCGCACTCCATTCGACACCAAATGGAATGTGAATTTCGTGAATCTGATTATTCTCAACAGGGATATGCAAAATACCAAGATCATCTCCCGGGTATTTTTTGAGAAGCTCTTTGACTTGTTCAAGAGTTTGCTCATCTGAGTAGGAAGGAATGGTGATGACAAAGTGTTTTGCCTTAACCACTTTCTTCGTTTCTTTTTCATCTCCAAGAGAAACAACTCCTTTTTCGTTCACCTCTTTTGATCCTTGGTCCTTGGTCCAATCGAAGACATCTGAATCTTTTAATTTTCTTGCTCTTTCGGCATCGACAACTCTGGCTTTTTCGATAATCAATGATCTCTGTGTTTCTCCATCTCGCTCACGGCTCGTTATCTTCGCCTCAGCGACAATAATCATTCCGTTATCCAAACACTCCTTATACGATTGATACGTCCTAGGAAACACCACTGCTTCCGCGGTTCCAGTGAGATCCTCGAGGGTAAGAAACATCATATTTTCTCCATTCTTCGTAGAGATGAGCCGAGATGTTTGAATAATCCCTCCAATACGAACTTTTGATTCTTCAGGAAGTCCAGCGAGTGAAGCCATAGGAGTCGTATATCGTTGAAAATATTCTTGCAAACCATGGAGTGGATGAGATGAAAGATACACTCCGATAAGCTCCTTCTCCCACAGCATTCTCTCATCAAGCGTTGCGGGAACCATCTCGGGCAATTGCAAGTCTGACATAATTTCAGCTCCACTGAACTCAGCAAAAAGATCTACCTGAGCATGATCCTGGGCTTTTTTCGATTTTTTCGCATAATCTATGAGTATATCTACATTTTCCAGCACCTGATTTCGCTCTGCGAATTCATCAAGTGCTCCAACTTTTGCCAAAGCCTCCAAAACTTTCTTATTCACAAACTTCGAATCAACTCGAATAACGAAATCTCCAAGCGAGGTAAATCTTCCTTCCGTACGAGCTTCCATAATAGCGTTCGCAGGACCCTCTCCAATATTTTTAATCGCCTGCAAACCGAATCGAATCGATTTCCCATCATGAGCTGAAAAGCCTACATCAGAATCATTCACCGAAGGCTGAAGGACCTGAATTTTCATTCTCACACAGTCGGCAACTTCAGAAATAATTTTATCCATATCATTTGAATCACATGTCAAAATTGCTGTCATGTACTCGACAGGATAATTGGCTTTGAGATAGGCAGTTTGATAGGAGATCGTAGCATACGCCGCTGCATGTGCTTTGTTAAAACCATATCGAGCGAATGGCTCAATAAATGAGAAGAGTTTTTCAGCGAGTTCTTTCGTTTTACCATTACTCACAGACTTTTCAACAAATATATCCTTTTGACGATCGACTTCTGCTTTGATTTTTTTCCCAATCGCCCTTCTCAAGAGATCCGCTTCAGCCAAAGTATATCCAGCAAAAACTTGGGCAATTTTCTGCAGCTGTTCCTGATAGACCGCTACTCCATAGGTTGATTTCAAAATCGGCTCAAGACATGGGTCCAAATACGTCACTTGTTTTTTCCCATGTTTATTCGCAATAAAATCAGGAATATATTCCATCGGTCCTGGACGGTAGAGAGAAACCATCGCAATCAAATCTTCGATATTCGTTGGTTGAAGATCTTTCAGGTAGTGCCGCATTCCCGAAGATTCAAACTGGAAAACGCCGGTTGTCTCTCCTTGCGAAAGCATTTCATAGGTCTTCGCATCATCCAAAGGCAAAGCCAACAAATCAAGAGAGATCCCTCTCGTTTTTTGAAGGATATCTAGTGCTTGCTCTATAATTCCCAGATTCCGAAGTCCCAGAAAGTCCATCTTGAGAAGACCAAGTTCCTCAATAGGATACATTGAGTACTGCGTCGTAATCACCCCCTCCCCTTTGACTGCTTCTTGAAGTGCTGTAATTTCAACCAAGGGCCGATCAGAAATGACAACCGCTGCTGCATGAACAGAGATATTTCTCACCGCTCCTTCGAGACGAAGTGCGGTATCAATCACATGCTTTGATTCAGGCTCTTTGTACATTTCACGAAGTGTCACCTCAGACTGGATAACATCATGCAATTTCGTCCCTGGAGCACCAGGAATCGCCTTGGCAATACGATCTCCAACACCATATGAGTATCCCAAAGCTCTCGTCGCATCTCTCACGGCTGCACGTGCTGCCATCGTCCCGAAAGTAACTATCTGAGCAACTTTGTCCCTTCCATATTTTTCTTGCACATATTGAATCATCAAATCACGTTTGGTATCAATGAAATCGATATCAATATCAGGCATGCTGACACGAGCCGGATTCAAAAACCGTTCAAAGATCAAATCATACCGCAAAGGATCAATGTCCGTAATTTCCAAAACATACGCCACGATACTTCCTGCTGCAGAACCACGACCAGGACCGACCATAATATCATGTGTTTTCGCATAATGAATGAAGTCCCATACAATCAAAAAATAGGCATCATATCCCATCGTATGAATAATACCCAGCTCATACTCCAATCGCTCGTTCAATTCCTTCGTTATATTCCCGTATCGTTTTTTTAACCCATCATCACACAGCTTTCTTAAATATTCCTGCTCATTCTCTCCTTCTGGCACTGGATATTTCGGAATCAATATATGTCCAAGAGGAATTTTGACATCACAACGATCAGCAATCACTTGCGTATTCGAAATCGCCTCTGGATGATCTTTGAAGGCTTCTTCCATAACCCCCGCCTCGCAAAGTGAGAAGTCCCCCTTCATCGTCATACGGTCTTCGTCGCTCATCGTCTTCCCATCTCGAATACACATCAAGACTTCATGCGGTTCTTTTTCTGCGGAACTCAGGTAATAGCTTGATTGTGCAGCGACCACTGGAACGTTACATTTCTTCCCAAAAGCAAAGAGTAATTCATTCAGCTTTTCTTGTTCTGGGTTCTCAGGATGATGTTGCACTTCCAAAAAAACCGAATTTTCACCAAAAGCTTTTTGATACATTTTCAAGTACTCCTCTGCCTTCGGCTCGTCCCCTTCTCTCAGTGCCTCAGGAATCGCTCCACGAAATCCACCAGTCAAAGCAATAATGCCACTTCCATATTTCAACAACATTTCTGTATCCACCCGGGGCTTATAATAAAACCCTTCCAAATGAGCCTGAGTAGAAAGCTTCAAAAGATTATAATATCCTTCCAAATTTTCGGCCAAAAGCACCAATTGATGATTTTTAGCATCTTCCCTGCCCTGTTTATCTTGAATAGTTTTCACGGCAACGTTCATGTCAATTCCCAAAATAGCTTTGATCTCAGCTTTTTTCGCCTCCTTATAAAATTCAATCAATCCATACACCGCATTAAAATCAGTCAAAGCGAGTGCATTCATACCCAAAGATTTCGCACGTTCGATAAAACGTCTCGGAGAACCGAGACCAGTCAGAATAGAATAATGAGAGTGGACGTGTAGATGAGTGAACATAGGAGAAAGTCTGAGATCTGAGGTCTGAAATCTGAACGTTAAGAGTTGGGAGGAAGAAAGTAGAACGAGGAGTTTTTTTCGAATGGTCATCCTGAACTGGATTCAGGATCTCGTATTTTTTTGAATAAGAACATTTTCAATATTCGCTATCGCTCTTACAATGATGCCTGATAATTGATCTTCTTCCTCCTTGGTAAACTTCCCGAGAACAAAGTCAGCAGTGTCCTGCTTTTGAATATGTTCATTCGCAACTCCGATTTTCAATCGATCAAACATTTCTGATCCGACATATTCAATTATAGATTTGATGCCGTTGTGTCCTCCGCTTGAACCTGATTCTCTGAAACGAATTTTCCCAAACTCCATATCTTTGTCGTCGTAGACGATAATCATATTTTCTTTTGTAATTCCCAACCATTTCAAAGCTTTCTTCACTGCACTTCCTGATACATTCATGAAATTTTGAGGCTTGATAAGAATAACTCTCGTTGTATCAATAAAAATATGTGAACATTCAGCCTCCAACTTCTTTTCAAAATCCCAAGATCCCTGATACTTCTCAGACAGAACTTCCATCACCCGGAAACCGATATTGTGTCGAGTTCTCTCATATTTCGAACCAGGGTTCCCTAATCCAACGAGAAGAAATGTCTGGATTTCTGATACTCTATTCTGCATACTGAAGGCAATAAAAAAACAGTATCCACATCCTAACCTATCCACATGCTGGAAACAATGCTCAAGAATTATATTCAACAAGAGGCAAAAGAAAAAAGAAAAAGCCTTCCCTTAATCCTTGTTTTTTGGATTGTCGTAGTGGGTATAGAAGTGGCAGGAATCCTCCATTGGCAAGATTTTGGAATATTCCTCTTCATTCTCTTCTCAATCGGAGTAATACTCTTCACAGGAACATTGATCTGGACGATTCAAGGTATCAGAAAAAGAAACATTCCAAAAAAATTTTAGATATATAATTTTATTATATAAGAACCCTATACAGTTTATAAAATCAATGATTTTATTAATCACAACATAAGTCCTCATGACAGAGCAGCACTCCAAACAGAACAAAAACTTCTCTGGTCTCTCTCTACTCAAAGCCAGGAAAAAAGAGATGAAATGATTGCTGACTTCAAAAAATCTGGAGCCAAAACGATTTTTAGCGTATTTGAATTTTATCAACAGAATAAAAAACAGCCTCTGACTCTGAAAGTTCCTTCTCCAGAAGCTCCTCAGTTTGCAAAAATCCTTGAAAAATGTGTCCCACGAGCAAAGTTTGGTTTTGAAAAACAATCATAATTCAAAATTCTTGCCTTCAGATGATTCAATCAGTAGTATGAATTTAGTTTTTAGTTTTTAGTTTTTAGTTTTTAGTTTTTAGTTTTTAGTTTTTAATCCTCTCCTATGCTTTTCCAAAAAATCACTGATGACATGAAACAGGCAATGAAAGATCGAAACGAACCTGCGCTCTCAGCCCTCCGAGGTATTTTTTCCGCTATTAAAAATGAAGCCATTGATGCCGGAGAACGGGAAAGTATTTCCGACGAAGTCTCTATGAAAGTAATCAAAAGACAGGTGAAGCAAAGAAAAGATTCTATTGAGCAATTCACACAAGGAAATAGAATGGATCTGGTAGAAAAAGAAACGGCTGAGCTTCGAGTAATTGAGGACTATCTCCCAGCTATGATCTCCGAAACAGAGATTGAAAAAGTGGTTATTGAAGTAAAGACAGAATTAGGAATCACTGACGCAAGTAAAATGGGTATGCTCATGGGAGCTGTAATGAAAAAACTTGCTGGACAGGAGTTTGATGGAGGATTGGTAAAAATGATGGTTGAGAAAAGTTTCAAATAGTAAAAACTATGAATATGAAAAGATTTTTCATTCTCTGCTTTTTCCTTCTTTTCTCAAGTGCCTGTACCACCAACACGTATTCAACCATCACGTCCAAAAATCTTGTCGAAATTAAAAAAGTTGATCTCGTCGATCAGACATATAAAGATCATTTCAAAACCGAGAGAGAACTTTGGTACAAGATTTTGAATGAACGCGATTGGAATCAATATATTTTTTACACTCCAGAAGGCCTTGGTATAGAAACTCTCACCATTGAATCAACTTCCTCAGGAATCGTCAGTGGTATCGAAACAGAAATGGCACAGCAAATCCAAAGAATGAATGTCCACATACAATCTCCGAGCATCGATACAACTATTGAAACTGACTTGAAGAGTCCTGAAGAACTCTACTTCAACTATGCAAATATTCCTGAAGTTCAGATCTCTCTCGATTCACATTATGATTACCTCAATGAGGCATACCAAAAACAAAATAATTCCATTAAAAGTATTGGAATGAGTAAGGGACGGAAAACATTTTACCAGGAAGTTTTTTCAAAGTGTTCACATTATTTAGAATATAGTGAAAAATATTTCACATCTGTTGATCTTCCCAAAAAACTCTCGTTCCTCACACTCCTCGAATCTGGCTGTGATCCTCAAAGCGTTTCTAACAAGACGGCCGTCGGTATCTGGCAAATGATTCCTGAAACCGCTCAAAAGTATGGACTCATAGTCAATGAAACCCTCGATGAACGTTTCGATCCCATCAAGGAAACTGAAGCTGCGGGGAAATACCTTTCTGAACTCTTGGTAGAGTTCCAATATCCTCTCTGGGCAGTAAATGCGTATCACTCCGGTGAAGGAAATCTCCGAAAAGCAAAAACATGGGCGAAGGAAAAATACCCTAATCTTTCTCCAGCAGAACAATTTGAAAAAGTCATCAGAGAATTCCCTCAAGACAGCACTCACAATACCGAAGAAAGTTTCTTCTACGGCACAAACTCTTCACGATATACCATCTTATTTTCAGTCGTACTCGATATGTATGAAACTTGGGAAAAAGAACATGGAAAAGAAGATCATCCAAGTGCTAATTGGTGGAAACCCTTTGAAACTCGAAAGTCGTATGCCATCGAGCTTCCTCATGAAAGCATCAAAAGTGCCTATATGGTCAAAAGCGGAGACACCCTCACTTCTATTGCCTCAGAATTCTTCCTCACCCTCGAAGAACTTCAAATACAAATCAACAGAGATCCACGAAGTCTCAAAGTCGGAGAAAATCTCGAATTCGAACATCCCTACTTCGAAGAGCTTGGAAACAACTTGGAAAAGAAAAATAAATCCTTCATTATCGAGAATCAAGATACTTTTTGTAGCCTAAACCCAAGTATTGTTGGATGTAAGGAAAAAGATTTGAAAACACTTCTTCTCCCAAATAACTTTGAGCTTTATTATTGATATCATGCTACACTCAAATTGATATTGATATTGCAAAATATTTGAAGCGATAAAACAGGGAATACTTTTAGAGCCTACGGAGCTCACATTTGAAAACCAGGGAGTGCTCAATCCTGCCTGTATCGAAATAAATGGAATTATCCATCTTCTTTACCGTGCTGTTGGAATGAATAATATTTCAAGCATCGGTCACTGTATTTTGAAAAGTCCTACGGAAGTTGGCTCCAGAGACACACTTCCTTTCTTGAGTCCAGAATTCGATTACGAATTACAAGGAATCGAAGATCCCAGAATTGTAAAAATAGAAGATACTTTTTTCCTGACCTATACCGCATACGATGGGAAAAATGCTCTCGGAGCTTTGGCCACTGCAAAGGATTTTGGAACTTTTACGAAGGAAGGCATTATTACTCCAAAAATGACCTATCAAGAATTCGAACTGGCTATGAAACGATGTAAAACATCAAATGACAAAAGCTTGCGATTTGTAAATGTATTATCGAGAAGCACTGGGGACGAGACATCAAAACATTTATTCGTCTGGGACAAAGACGTCATATTTTTCCCGAAAAAAATACAAGGAAAATTTGCTTTCCTACACCGACTATATCCTGATATCCAAATAGCGTATTTCAATGAAATTGAAGAGCTCGATTCTGAATATTGGGAACACTATGTCTGTCAGATGGGAGAAAACACTGTCCTCAGTAGCGTCATGCCTTTTGAAGGGAGTTATCTCGGTGGAGGATGCCCTCCTATCGAAACCGAGCAAGGATGGCTCATGATTTATCATGGAGTCGAAGACACCCCACAAGGATATATATACCATGCCGGAGCTGCACTCCTTGATCTCGAAGATCCAACCAAGGTCATAGGAAGGCTGAAAACACCACTCATTTCACCTGAACATACGTGGGAAAAACAAGGGAAAGTAAATAATGTCGTATTTCCTACCGGAACGATCGTCAGAGATGACACTCTCTACATTTATTATGGTGCAGCCGATTCTATGATAGGAGTTGCTTCCGTAAACTTATCAGCTCTCATAACTGAAATTCTCGATTCACATTTATAAAAATTGAGCATGAGTATCGACCAAAAAACTGGAAATGAAATCCTATTCATCAGTTCTTACCCTCCGCGAGAATGTGGAATCGCCACATACACCCAAGATTTGATGAAGGCCATCAAAGAAAAATTTGGAGCATCATTTTCTCTCAAAATATGTGCTCTCGAAAATATTCCTGGAGAATTCATATATCCCAAAGAAGTATCTTGGAAGGTAAATGCTCTCGATGTATCGGAACTCCTAGAAATTGCAAAAAAAATAAATCAGAGTAAAAACATACGACTCATATTCCTCCAGCATGAATTCGGATTATTTGGAGGCGAGTGCGGAGAAGATATTCTTTCCTTTCTCAAAGCTATCAAAAAACCGATTATCACCACTTTTCATACGGTTCTCCCCCAACCATCTTCAAAACAAAAAAGTATTATTCAAAGCATTATCACTCTTTCAACTTCTCTGGTCGTCATGACCGAAACTTCAGGAAAAATCCTCAGAGAAAAATATTCATGTCCTCCGAAAAAACTCACTGTCATCCATCACGGTATTCATCTTATCGGGAATCTGGAGAAAGAGATTATGAAAGCAAAATATTCATTCGAGGACCGGCTCGTGCTTTCTACTTTTGGATTTCTCGGACCAGGAAAATCAATAGAAACTGCTCTCAATGCCCTTCCCACTATTATAAAAAAATTCCCAAATGTTCTCTACCTTATCATAGGGAAAACCCATCCTGAGATTACAAAAAATGAAGGGGAAATCTATCGAGAATCATTGGAGACGCACATTCAAACGCTCGGAATTGGAAACAATGTACAATTCATAAATCGGTATGTATCACTCGAAGAACTCTTGGAATACTTACAACTCACTGATGTTTATCTCTTCACATCAAAAGATCCGAATCAAGCGGTAAGCGGGACTTTCGCCTATGCTATGGGATGCTATTGTCCCGTCATATCCACACCCACCCCTCATGCCAAAGAAATGCTCAGCGAAAATGCTGGACTCCTCTTCGATTTCCTAGATTCCAAACAACTGGCGAAAAAAACTATTGAGCTTCTTTCCAATCCTGAAACACGAAGCGACATGAGTATGAATGCCCTTCGGAAGATTCGTCCTACTTCATGGCAAAACTCAGCCATAGCCCATGGAGAACTGTTCAAAAAAACTTTGTCTGCCAAGAAAGCATTGCATTACAATACTCCTCCAATTTGTTTGGATCATCTCAAAAAGCTGACCTACTTTTTATGATTACTACCAAATTAATTGAACACGTTTTGGAAAAAATAATAATTGAATTTAAAGAGTTTAAACACGATTATGCAAAAATAGGATATTACTCAG
>CAZQCN010000008.1:310-7796 GCA_964592185.1 uncultured Candidatus Peribacteria bacterium | reverse complement strand
AGTTTGGAATGATCCAATTCGCTACTGGATGCAACCCCGATATACATTCCGGATACACACTTGATGACAACGCCAGAGCTCTCATCGCTTTGCTCCAACACTATCGTATCCATAAGGATCCGGAGAATCTACGAGAGATTGAAAAATATCTCAACTTCATCTTGTACTCACAACAAGCGGAAGGAAATTTCCTCAATTACATCGATGAAAACAGGGAATTTCACGATCAAAACGACTCCGTCAATCTCGAAGATTCTATGGGAAGAGGCCTCTGGGCACTCGGAGAAGTGTTCGCAAATAAAAATATTCTTCCAAAACATCTTTCAAGCCAGGCAGAAAAAGCCATTCTCAAATCAATTCCTATCATAGAACGATTCGAATCACCACGAGCGATCGCCTTCACGATCAAGGGTCTCTCCCATCTCCATCGTACAAAAAATAATCCTACTATCCAAGCATTAATAATCAAACTCGGCGATCAATTCATCTCGCATTATCGTGGAGTTTCAGATGATCAATGGAAATGGTTTGAAAGCTCGCTTACCTATGCGAATGCCGTCTTACCTGAAGCTTTACTCTCTGCATACTTGGCTACTGGGAATGAAATATTTAAAAACGTTGCCAAAACATCTTTCGACTTTCTGCTCTCCCTCATCTTTACAGATCAAAAAATCAAAGTAATCTCAAATAACGGCTGGCACAACAAAGGAAAAGTGCCAGAGCATTTCGGAGAACAGCCTATTGAGATTGCCTATACGATTTTAGCATTGGATATATTTTATGAAGTATTCAAAGATCCCGAATATCGAGAAAAAATAGATATCGCCTTCAGCTGGTTCCATGGCAACAACCATCTGCATCAAATCATCTACGATCCGTCTACGGGAGGATGCCAGGATGGATTGGAGGAGTATAATGTAAACCTCAATCAAGGAGCAGAATCAACCGTGTGTTATTTGAGTGCGAGGATGGTGATGGAGAAATATAGTTAAACGTATCTTCCCTCTCAAAAAATTGATTCTCAGCGGTAAAATAAAGGTGTATCATACATGAAATTGATAGTATTTCATGAAACTCTCTCCAGAAAAACAAGGTGAATTTTTCATATTTTCAGAAGCCATTCTCTGGGGACTCTTCCCAGTGGTCAGTATCATATCGTATAAAAGTCTCTCTCCTCTTTCTTCTCTTGCATGGAGTATTCTTTTCGCGACACTCTTTTTCAGTGTGATCATGACCATACAGAAAAAGTGGAAGGAATTATTGACTCCTCATATCTGGAAAGACATTTTACTCATCAGCTTTTTCATCGGTATCTGTTTTTATGGTTTTTTCTTCTGGGGAATGAAATACACTTCCGCAGGCAATGCGAGCATCGTCGCTCTCATAGAAATTTTCTTCTCGTATCTCTTGTTTCATGTTTGGAAAAAAGACGGCATCACCCTGCCACATATTCTCGGGGCTCTCCTTATGATTATCGGAGCCTTCCTCGTCCTTTTCCCAGGAAGCTTCCATCTCAATAAAGGAGATATACTTATTCTCATCGCTGTTCTCTTCGCTCCCCTAGGGAATCATTCACAACAACGGGTAAGAAAGAAAATAAGCTCGATAAGTATATTATTTCTCCGCTCTCTTTTCAGCGCACCGATTATATTTTTACTCGCTTACTTATTGGGAGAAAGCAATTCCTTAGCCGAAGCACGTCACTCTCTCATGGCCATTGTGATTAATGGAGTAACTATAATGGGATTCTCCAAAATTCTCTGGCTTGAAGGAATTCATCGAATATCGGTAGTAAAAGCTCTCGCACTCGGAAGCATTAGTCCGATATTTGCATTAATATTTTCGTATTTTATCTTTGATCAAATACCGAGCATCTGGCAAATTTCAGCCTTCATTCCGATATTTTTTGGGATTCTTCTTCTGACTCGTACATCAAAGAAAAAGAATCTTATTGAAGAATAATAACCTAATCTTCCCTGAATAGACCTCATGCACAACCAATTACTTACTTCGTGATAGAGTAATTTTATATTCGGGGGGTTTGGGGGTTTTTATCGTTCTAACTTTATGCAGGCTATTTGCGAGGTGCACAGAGTTAAAAACCCCCAATGACTTTTGGTTACTTTTTGGTCACTCAAAAGTAACTCGGCTGTCGGGACGAACCCCGACGAAACGTTGAATAAAGTACAAAGAATAAGATCCCTGACTCACCTTCGGGACAACAATCTACTCTGGTAATCCACAAAAATTTCATCCTCTTTCATGTTTCGATTCCAAAAACGCTTTCAACTCCGCAAACGGTTTTATTCCCAAATACGTTTTCTTATCATCCTCTTCATTCAACGAAGCTCGAGTCACTCCATATCCTTGAGGAATAAAAATCTTATCCCACCCGAAACCATTTTCTCCTGACGGAGTTTCTGCTATTTCACCCTCCATGCTACTTTCAAAGAGCTTCATTTCATTTCCATCAAAATAACCGAATACGCATCGAGCAACTGCTTTTCTACTTTTTCCATCAAGCAAAGAACAAAGCATTTCAAACGACATTTCTTCCAGAAAAAATTTTATAAAAGGTCCCGGCAATTTTCCCAGAGCCACAAATTCCAAAGATACATCCTCTACAACAACCGGCTTTTGTACCTTTTCATACGCCTGAAGGACTTTATGTTCCACAATTTCTTTGAGATCTAGTGATTGTATCTCATCCAAATCAAGTTTTACATGATCCACTGGATAACCAAGATACCGAGCAAGATAATCGGCTTTATTTTGATTTCCAGTTATGAAGGTGATGTTGGACATAATGTAAAACATTATTATTACGAACTCTTTACCTATACACTTTACTCCGATGAGCAATCCCATACACGGTAATCACATCGTCATCTATCATATGCAAAACTCGATAATCTCCAACACGAAATTTCCGAAGTGGTTTTAATGTTCCTTTCAATGGTATAGAAAAATGTTCTGGGTACACAAGCAATTTCGTTTCAATAGCATGCTGAATCTGATCTTGCATCTTTTGAGGAATAATTGGAAGATCTTCTGTGATAACTTTTTCTTCATATATTATTTTTTTGATTTCCATACTTCATCGTGAGAAACAAATTTTTTACTTTTCAATCTTGGCTCTACATATCTTTCCAGCATTCTATCTTCTTGCCATTCTAAAGCTTCTTCCAAAAGAAACACCGCATAGGTAGCCACCGCTTGATTATTAAATTCAGCCAGAGCCTCTAAACGAGATTCTTTATCAGGAGAAAGGGTGAGTGAAATTCTTTTTTTGAGAGTAGGCATGGAAAAAATTTTAAAACTAAAAATGAAAACCTAAAAATTATTCTTTGAGCGAAAAAAGTGTAGCACAAGTGCAACACCAAGTCAAAAAATCTCATATCAAGCTCCATTTCTCTCCCCAAACAATCACCACCTCATCATCCGTCAAAGTCCTCAGGTTTTCCACCTGATCCTCTTTTTTGTCTGCTTTGCAAACGAAAAGGGGGTCGTAGAGATGTTGTACTTTTCTGAAATTATAGTATCATACAACAATCTAATTTATAATATAGAGAAAAATGAGCAGATTAAGAACGTTCGGAGCTGTTGCTCTATTTTCAGTTTTTGGAATGCAAGCATTCTCACAAAGATCCCCAGAAGACAAAAGCTCTGTAAATAATCCTCAAACCCATCAACATATCGTAGAGACTCGACTCAAAGTGGAAGACACTTTATATAGGTCCAAAAAGGACTCTCTTCTTTATTACACCACAAAAAGTGAAAATACTTGCTCTCCTTCTGTTCTTTATAAATTCAATGATTGTTCCAAAGAGATGTTAATATCCCTGGGAGATAGCTTAGAAAGTAAGAGCCAACAACGTTCGAATACACAAATCAATTATAAAATATATATTCCAAACGAAAAAGGAGAAGCTACCAATGATAACAAGCCTAATCACATCATAAGTTTCCAAAAATCCTTTCTTCCCGAAAAATCATTTGATATTTCCATAGATGGAACGGGTGTAGGACATATCGATTTTGGGGAAGGTGACATGGATCTTTCCAAGGATCCCCAAGTGGAAAATATTATTGCTTCATTTCTCGCCAAATTCATAAATTCATGCAGAAATATGAAATACGAACGAACAAATATGGATTGTAATACGAGGAAATCCAGAAATGATTATGGTGAAGATATGTTATTGGACATAAAGATCTATGGAGACTGGTAATACCTCCCCTTAGTCCCCAATAATAGGCACCCGATTCGAAACAAACTCCTGCCCTGGAAACTCCCTTCTCAACCTCTCAATATCTTCCTCCTCCATCTGCCATCCTAACGCTCCGAGATTTTCTTCGAGATGTTTCAAGTCGCTTGATTTTGCAATCGTCACAACATTCTTCTGTGAAATCAGCCAGTTAATAGCTATCTGTGAAGGTGTTTTATCATATTTTTCAAAGAGATACTGAAATTCAGGGCCGAAACGTTCTTTCGTCGTCAAGTCTCCTCGCTGTATCGGCATCCAAGTCACCAGAAATACATCATTGTTTTTTGCGAATTCTACGAATCCATTCTTCTCATTTTCACGAATCATGAGATTGTAATGAAGCTGGTTTGCAACAATTTTAATATCGATCTTACTCTGTGCCTCCTGAAACCTTTTGACAGAAAAATTACTGACGGCAATGTTTTTGATCAAACCTCGAGTATGAAGATCTTTAAACGCTCTCAACGTTTCTTCGAGAGGAATATCAGGATTCGGAGCGTGAATATAATATAAATCAATACATTCTATTCCCATCCTCTGCAAACTACCTTCACACGATCGTACCACATCGTCATAGTGAAGATTTTTTGGCATTACCTTGGAGGCAATGAAAAGATCGGAACGATCATACTGTGTAATAGCCTTGCCCAAGATTACTTCCGAATGACCAGCAGCATACATTTCAGCCGTGTCTATATGATTCACTCTATGGTCAATTGCAGCCTGAATCGCTTCAATATCCTTCTGATCATTATTTTCTTCATCACGCTCCCTCCGCCCTCCCATCATGTAAGTCCCTATACCAAAAACAGGTAAAGAGAAATTATTAGAAAGTGTCTTAGTAGAAATTTGAAATGTCATGAAATAATTTTAAAATATAAATTTATTGTAACATCCCGATCCCTATCTGCAAGCATATCATCCAACCCTCATCTCCCCCTCAGACTTAAACGAATCAGGTTCAAAACTTGAGGACTTTTTTCTAGGTGACATTCTATAACTGAAAAAATATTGGAATTGTAAATTCTACTCGGGGGGTCTGGGGGGCTCAATCGAGTTTCTCTGTGTGGGAAACTTCTTGCTCTCGGTACTGCGAGTTTGAGCCCCCCAGCGGTTTTATCCTACTTTTGCCGTCAAAAGGAGGACGACCGCCGGTTCGGGTACCGGCAAGGGTTGATTCAAAGATCGCATAGCGAAGTCGAATCAAAGATTGAAGTTACTTCAGTAATCCAAGCATGCAAAACCTAAAGATAAAAAGGCGAGATTCCGGGTTTTGAAGCGACGGTATACCGGGTCGCACCGGAATGACCAAAATAAAAATCCTCAACTTCTGCGTCTGATCCACTTAAACGAGATTTGCTAATTCTCCACATTAAGCCTAGGTTGAATCTGTATTTTTTAATAAAAACAATGAATACAACCGTTCGAAACATCATGGGAATATTTCTTATTCTCGGTATTACTGTTCTCTCATATGCCAGTTACGTCTATGTCAGTGCCTATAACCGTTCCAGTGAACCGACAAATTTCCGAAAATTCACCGTCTCAGCGGAAGGAAAATCCGTCGCCGTGGCAGATATTGCAGAATTCTCATTTCAGGTCATTACTGAAGGAGGAAATGAAGTGGCAAAACTTCAAGAAGACAATGCAAAAGCTATGAACGGAGCCATCGAGTTCATAAAGGGAAAAGGAGTTGATAAGAAAGATATTTCTACTCAGCAATACAATATCCAACCTCGCTACCAAAGCGTCATTTGTGAATATCGATCTGGAGAAATTTGTCCTCCAGCAGAAATCGTTGGCTACACCGTACAACAATCAACGAATGTGAAGATTCGAAACTTTGAGAATATAAGCACTCTCCTCTCTGGTGTGGTGACGAATGGAGCCAACTCTGTCTCTGAGCTCCGATTCACCATCGATGATTCAACCGAATTTGAAAATCAAGCTCGAGCCGAAGCTATCAAAAAAGCGCAGAGTAAAGCTCAAAGCATCGCACAAAATACTGGATTTAGTTTGGGAAGACTACTCTCTATCAATGAGAATTTCTCCTCACCTCCTATGTATTCCAGAAATATGGCATTTGAGGCCAAAGTCATGGACGTCGAATCGGTCGCGCCTTCAGTAGAAGTCGGATCTCAAGAGATTACCGTCCAAGTCAATTTAGAATACGAAATCAAGTAAAACCTCAGCTACATTACATCAATTTTTTACCTTGGAGTCGTCTGATATCCCACGAATATACTCCAAGGCTTGTTTTGTCTTTCCGAAAACAAAGCCTTCTTTCTTCAATCGTTGGAAGGCAGAAAGATGATCAAGAGACTGTTGTGTGAATACATTCAAACCAGAAATACAAACCTTCTTGCCTTGGTCTTCAATCATTTCAATAATCGAATCTAAAGCGTCCACCCCATCAGAATCCATGAAATTCGAGAGGTCCTTTGAGAGAATATACCAAGATATGATCACGTTTATCCTGTGCTTCAAACTGCTTTAATCCTTTATTTTCAAGTACAACTCCCTCTCCCCCTTCTAAACGATTTTCTATAATTTCACATTGTCCTCGTGAAACTTTTTCCATGAAAACAAAAAGAGAAACAACAATTCCTACGAGGAGACCAATCGTTGGATCCTTGTACACCGATACTGCGGTAACCAAAAGGGCAAGAAAAAAGTGAACACGATCATGTCGGAAATAATGAGCAAACCGTTCAAACTCAACCATCCGAATAGAAGCAAAAACAAGGATAGCTGCGATAGCGGCCATGGGAAGAAATTTAAACCACTGAAAAAGAACCAGTGAAACAATTCCTACGATAATTGCATTGATTGCACTAGAAACTTTGTGATTCGCTCCGCTACGAGCATTCAAAGCCGTACGAACGAGCACCCCAGTAGCCGGCAATCCTCCGAAAAACCCTGAAACAACGTTTGCCAAACCCAAACCAAACATTTCTTTTCGCTCGTTATACACTGTTTTTGTCATACCATCAGCGATCTTCGCCGAAAGCATCGTCTCCAGTATGGCAACGAAAGCAACCGTAAAAGCGGTGATCACCATCCCCTTATTGAGAACAAACACAGGAAAATCAATCAAAGAAGCCTTTATATCAGGAAATGTACTCCCGATAGTCGCTAACTGAAAAGAGAAGTATCCAGAGCTACTCAAATATCCCAAGAGTATAGCAAGTGGAGCCAACACAATCGCTCCGGGAAGT
>CAZQCN010000008.1:0-300 GCA_964592185.1 uncultured Candidatus Peribacteria bacterium | reverse complement strand
TTCGGTTTTAACTTGAGGAGAAGAAAGAGAAAACCAAGTCCCACAGCAAAGGTAACAAAAGTAGGGAGAGTAGCCTGTGAAATGTGACGAAAAGATTCTGCGACATTTTGCAAAAATTCCGGATGTTTCGGAAGTCCCGAAAGCCCAAGGGCACTATTCAATTGAGTAAAAGCAATGGTAATACCAACGCTCAATGTAAATCCATGAATGGTACTTCCCGGTACAAACACTAAAAATCGTTCTAATCTCCCCAACCAAGCAATCAAAATAAGCACTCCACTCAAAATAGCCAAAACAGGG